>JAHWKI010000277.1 GCA_019347975.1 Gemmatimonadota bacterium | reverse complement strand
CGGCTCGGGCGGCGGCCATGCGGGCGGCGGCCAAGGAGCTGGACGCCGACCTGTACGTGCATGGCGCCATGACCGCCGAAGCCTCTGCAGGGGCCGCGCTCTTCCTGCCGCGCATGGGCGCCGGATTGCTCGCAGGGTTTGGCGCGCTCGCCCTGCTCATGGCGGCCATCGGCCTCTACGGCGTGGTGAGCTACACGGTCGCGCAGCGCCGGAAGGAGGTGGGGATCCGCCTCTCCCTCGGCGCCACCGCCGAGGAGGTCGTGCGCATGCTCATGTCGATGGGATTGGCGATGGTGGCCGTCGGCATCCTGGTCGGCCTCGCCGTGGCTTTCGCCGCTGGCCAGGCCCTCGAGCGGTTCCTATTCGGCGTGAGCGGCGCGGATCCCGTGACGTTCCTGCTCGTGCCGGTCTTCCTGCTCTCGGTGGCAGCCCTCGCCGCGTGGATCCCGGCTCGGCGGGCGAGTGGGATGGAGCCGTCCGAGGCGCTGCGGTCGGAATGACGGGAAGCCGTGTGGGCTTCAGGACGAGACCGGGGTGACCATCTCCCCCACCTGTCCGTCCATCGCCTCGCTGCGGCCGTAGACGTCGTGATGGTAGCGGACGGTACCGTCCTCCTGGGCCCACGCGGTGAAGTACAGGATGTAGACGGGCAGGGGACGGTCCAGCCTGATCCACTGCTCGTTCTCGGTGGCGAGAATCCCATCGAGGGAGTCGGGGTCGCGGTCGGACTGCAGCTCGAGCAGCATCCTGGCGAAGTCCCGGGGCCGCTCGACCCGGACACAGCCGCTGCTGAAGGCGCGCGCGGCCCGGGAGAAGAGGTGGCCGTCGGGCGTGTCGTGCAGGTAGACGTCGAAGTCGTTCGGGAAGATGAACTTGTACCGGCCCAGCGAGTTCTGCGGCCCCGGCCGCTGCCGGACGCGCCCGTCGGCGATCTCCATGTCGTGCTTCCGGAGGTAATCGGGATCGGCCGCCATGGCGGGTCGGATGGTCCGCTCCATGATCCCGTCGGGCACGTTCCAGTACGGGTTGACGACGACGTAGCGGATGGAGTCCGAGAATATGGGCGTGGCGGTCGTCGTCTGGCCGACCACGACGTCCATGGACTCGATGATGCGCCCCTGGTCGACGACCTCCATCTCGAAGCCGGCGATGTTGACGATCACGTAGCGATCGCCGAGGTCGTCCGGCAGCCAGCGCCAGCGGTCCAGGTTGAGCCGCACCTCCGCGATCCGCTCGGCGATGGTGTGGTTCAGCTCGCGCAGCGTCGCCGCCCCGACCGTACCGTCGGGCTCGATGGCGTGGCGGTCCTGGAACAGCACCACCGCCCGCTTCAGGGCCGCGTCGAAGAGGGAGGGGTCCGCCGCGCCCGACCGGGCGAGGCCCGCCTCCTGGATGTTCACGCCCTCGATGAGCCGGCGCCGCACCTGCGTGACCGCGTCGGCCCGTCCGCCCTCGCTCAGCGTCGAGTCCGCGTGTACCTGTGTCCAGCCGCCGCGCTTTTCCGCGCCGTACAGCGTGAGGAGCACCGCCCGCATCCGGTCGTAATGAGGGATGGTCGGCCGCAGCTGCGCGATGACCTCCTCGGGCAGCTCGCCGTCCAGGACCCGGCTCAGGATGGCGTCGACGGGGGGCTCATCCTTCACCATGCGGTAGTCGAGCCCGGCCTGGACGGGGTCGAGCATGCCGGCCACGAGATCCCGCGCCAGCCGATTGAACCCCTCCGTCAGCAGCACGTCGAGGTCGGCGAGGTGGCGCACGGCGAGCGAGTCGGAGAGGCGCGCGTCACCCTCCGCCTCGATCCCCGCCAGGACCTCGGTCGCGACATCGTGGCGGTAGCGGACCGGCGGCAGCCCGTCGGCCCGTGCGTTTCCGATCGCCCGGTGCACGGCGGCGGCCTGGGGGAGCGGCCCCTTCGGACCGACCCAGGCCGCCTGGAAGTCGCGGCCGCGGTAGAACGCCAGGGTGGACGGGGAAAGGCGCAGCGTGTCCCCGCCCGCCAGTCGGATGACGGAATCCTCCGACATGGATCGCAGCAGCACCCCGATCGCCTCGGCGCGCATCGTCGTGAGGCTCGGGCCGGCGCCACACGCCGCCGTCAGGAGCGCGACCGACAGCCCCGCTGCCACGACCCCACTCCGCCGCCGGCCGCCGCTCAAGACTTCCGTAATCCACTGAGTCATTCTCGCTCCTGATGCGGCCGGGCCCCTCACTGGGCGCGACGGTGAACCACGGCACTGGGAGTCCTGCTACCCCACAACCGCGGATATCGCTCGCGTCGGGCTAGGATGTCGTCCGCCGCCCCGCCACCTCATGCCGACGAAATTACTTGACTGATAAAACATGTACTATTAAAATGCCTTCATGAGCAAAACTATCGCGAGCCAGTTTGCGGCTACGCCGTCGAGGCGAGGATCCTCGCGGCAGGGGACGGTGATGGAGCTCGTACGGACCGCGGATCGCGTGCGTCGGTACTTCACGGCGCTGTACGAGCCGCACGAGATCACGCCCCAGCAATACAACGTGCTTCGCATCCTTCGGGGGGCTCAGCCCGGCGCCCTTCCTACGATGGAGATCGCCGAGCGCATGGTCGAGCAGACGCCGGGCATCACCCGGCTGGTGGACCGGCTGGAGAACAAAGGGCTGGTCGTGCGGGAGCGGCCGGCCGATGATCGACGGCGGGTCCTGATCTCGATCAGCGCCGCCGGCCTGGAGCTTCTCGACCTGCTGGAGGACCGTGTTCACGCGGCCACCGTGGCGGTGCTCGACGGGCTGGGCGATGAGGAAGTGGAGTGTCTGAATTCAGTCCTGCTGAGGATCCGTGAACAGGTGGGTCGCTGATCATTTTTTCGTCGATTGATTGACTAGTGAAATTTTGCCTGGAGAATCATTACTCGAATACAGGAGAAGATGAAGTCATGACACAGTTTTCCACGGATCTTCCTTCCGATCTGCTGTCCGACCGCACGGCTGTGGTCGCAGGCGGAACAGGGAGCGTCGGCCAGGTCGTCGTCGAGGCGTTCCTCGAAGCCGGGGCGACCGTGGTCGTTCCGTCCCGTTCCGAGCAGAAGCTGGCGGCGCTGCAGAAAAGCCTCGGCAATGCGCCGGCTGACCGTCTCATCACCCTCGTGGGCGATCTGTCCGACGAAGGAGACTCGGTGCGTGTCCGTGAGGCGATTCTGGAGCGTGCCGGGCCGCTCGACGCGGCAGTGGCGAGCCTCGGCGGGTTCGTGCCGGCGCCCGCCGTGCTCGACGCGCCGCTCTCCGAACTCGAGCGCGTTCTCGACGGCTACCTCCTGGCCCATTTCATGGTCGCGAAGGCCCTGATCCCGGCACTCGAGGAGAGGTCGGGAAGCTACACCTTCATCAACGGTCCCCTGGCTTTCCGGCCGATGTTCCCCGGAACGGGGCTGGTGTCGATCGCCACGGCGGGGCAAGCCATGCTCGCGCGGGCAGTCATGAAGGAGAAATCGGGCGGACCTGTGCGGATCAACGAGCTGGTGCTCTACACGCGCTTCGGCTGGGGCAGCGACGAGGATGACGATGGCGGGTCGGTGTCCCAGGCCGACGTCGGTGCGTTCCTCGCCCACCTGGCGTCGGACAGTGGAGCGGTGGTGCGCGGGGAAACCATTCACCTCGAGGACCTCGAGCCACTCCGAGCTCTCCGGTCGCGGACCGCGGAGTTGCTGCACGGAGGGTGAGTGGTCAGCTTCACTGGCTGGACTCCTTCGTGGATGTATTCGGCGATATCGGCTACGCGCGTGGTTTCGCGCTCTTCGTCCTCCTGAGCGTCGTGTGCGCGGTGATCTCCTTCGGCCTCAGGACGCGCGCGCGCGTCCAACCCGGGCATCACGCGTAGCTCACCAGGCGAAGCCCGCTCCGGCTGGCATACCCGTTGCCGCGTGTCGTCTGATCGCGTGATGGCACCAGGGAACCAGGAGGCAGGGATGACGAGGAAGAATCACATCGAGCCCCTCGAGGACGGCTGGGTCGCCTTCAACACCGAGGACGGCGAACGATGGCGGCACAAGGACCTGACGGAGGG
>JAHWKI010000276.1 GCA_019347975.1 Gemmatimonadota bacterium | reverse complement strand
TGCCGGAGGGGGTCGAGCCGGACCTGCACGGCGAGCACATGCTCATCAACATCGGCCCGCAGCACCCGGCGACGCACGGCGTGCTCCGGCTGGTCCTGGAGCTGGACGGGGAGACGGTGATCCGGTGCATCCCCCACATCGGCTACCTGCACTCGAGCTTCGAGAAGCTGGGCGAGTACCGGACGTGGAACCAGATCATCCCGCTCACCGACAGGATGGACTACCTCGCGCCGCTGATCTACAACGTGGCGTTCGTCGCGGCGGTCGAGAAGCTCATGGGGATCGAGATCACGCCGCGGTGCAAGATCGCCCGCGTAATGCTCATGGAGCTGGATCGGATCTTCAGCCACCTCCTCTGGATCGGCACCACCGGCATCGACATCGGCGCGTTCACCGTCTTCCTCTACACGTTCCAGGAGCGGGAGCGGATCTACAACATGCACGAGGCGCTCACCGGCGCCCGGATCACCACGTCGGCCACGCGGGTCGGCGGGATGATGGCCGACTTCCCCCCGGGGTTCACCGACGAGATCCAGCACTTCGTGGACACGCTCCCGAAGACGCTGGACGAGGTGGAGACGCTCCTGAGCACGAACAACCTGTGGATCGGGCGGAACAAGGGGATCGGTCGGATCAGCGCGAAGGACGCGGTGAGCGCGGGCCTCACCGGCCCCAACCTCCGCGCCTCGGGCGTGGATTACGACGTCCGGAAGGACCGCCCCTACTACGATTACGAGACCTACGACTTCGACGTGATCGTGGGCGAGGAGGGGGACAATTACGACCGGTACCTGTGCCGGATGGAGGAGATGCGCCAGAGCCTGCGGATCCTCCAGCAGACCCTCGACCGCCTGCCGGACGGCCCCATGAACGTGGACGACCCGCGCGTCATCCTGCCGTCCAAGACCGACGCCATGAACGACATGGAGTCCATGATCCACCACTTCAAGGTGGTCATGGAGGGCGTGAAGGCGCCTCCCGGCGAGAGCTGGTTCGGCGTGGAGAGCTCCAAGGGCGAGCTCGGGATGTACGTCGTGAGCGATGGCGGCTCCAAGCCGGTCCGCTGGCGCGTCAGAGGCCCCAGCTTCGTGAACATGAGCGCGCTGCCGCAGATGGTGGAGGGCCACATGCTGTCGGACGTGATCGCGACCAACGCCAGCATCGACATCGTGCTCGGGGAGATCGACCGATAGTGCTGCGACGACTTCGACTTCGACTGCGACTTCGATGAAGAATCCGGGCTGGGCCGGCGAGACGGGGGAGTTCGATCTCACCGAGAGCGAGGTCCGCGGGGCCGGGTACGTGGGGCCACAGCCGACCGAGGGATGGGAGCACGGCGGCGTCAACGCGGTCCCGTACGTGCACGCCGACAGCGACCCGGACGCGCCTCTGTTCCAGGGGCCGTACCGCAAGCGGCTGGACACCATCATGTCCCGCTACCCGAACAAGCGCGCCGCGCTGCTCCCGGTCCTGAACCTCGCCCACGAGATCCGCGGCTACCTCTCCCAGGAGAGCATGGACGCCGTGGCGCACGAACTCGAGGAGGCGCCCGCCGCGGTCCGGGGAGTGGCCACGTTCTACACCATGTACAACCGCCGTCCCGTCGGTCGGCACCTGGTGCAGGTGTGCACGAACGTGGCCTGCAACCTGTGCGGCGGTCACGAGGTGTTCGAGGCCTTCCTGCAGCACACCGGAACGGAGCCCGGCCAGATCAGCGAGGATGGCGAGTTCACGGTCATGGAGGTGGAGTGCCTCGGGGCGTGCGGCTTCCCGACCGCGGTCCAGGTCAACGGCCGGTACTTCGAGAACGTCGACGTGGCGGGGGTGCCGGACCTGCTCGCGCGCCTGAAGCGGCACGGCGTCGACCCGGTGGACGGCGCCGCGGAAGGAGCGACTTCGACTTCGACTTCGAACGGCGAGGGCACGAAGTCGAAGTCGAAGTCGAAGTCGACGGGCGGGGAGGGGTAGGGAAGTGGCCTATCCGTACACCCATGAGCGTGAGATCCGCGTCCTGAGCCGCGGCTTCGGGGACCCTGCGACGCGGACGCTGGACGGCTGGCGGAAGCTGGGCGGGTACGAGGCGCTGGAGAAGGCGCTGGGGATGGACCGCGAGGAGCTGATCGAGGAGGTGAAGTCCAGCGGCCTCCGCGGCCGGGGCGGCGCGGGGTTCCCGACGGGCGTGAAGTGGAGCTTCATGCCGAAGGAGCCGAAGGGGCCGCAGTACCTGCTGATCAACGCGGACGAGTCGGAGCCGGGGGCGTTCAAGGACCGGGAGCTGATGCGGTGGACGCCGCACCAGATGATCGAGGGGGCGCTGATCGGCGCGTACGCCATGCGGGCCCAGCACGTCTACATCTATGTGCGGGGCGAGTTCTTCGAGCCCGCCCAGATCGTCGGACGCGCCATCGAGGAGGCGTACGCCGCCGGGCTGGCCGGGAAGAACATCCTGGACAAGGGCGTCGACATCGAGGTGACGCTCCACCTGGGCGCGGGGGCCTACATCTGTGGCGAGGAGACGGCGCTCATGAACTCGCTGGAGGGGCGCCGCGGTCAGCCGCGGATCAAGCCGCCCTTCCCGGCGGTCTCGGGGGCGTTCGCGAAGCCGACGACGATCAACAACGTGGAGACGCTCTGCGCGATCCCGCACATCGTGAAGAACGGGGGCGCGTGGTTCCGGCAGTGGGGGACGGAGAAGAGCCCGGGGACGAAGATGTTCAACGTCTCGGGGCACGTGGTGCGGCGGGGCAACTACGAGCTGGCGCTGGGCTTCCCCATGGACGACCTGATCTACGACATGTGCGGCGGGATCCGCGACGGCCGGAAGCTGAAGGCGGTGATCCCGGGCGGCAGCTCGGTGCCGATCCTGACGGCGCAGGAGATCGAGGGGCTGGCGGCGGACTACGAGAGCGTGGCCCAGGCCGGGAGCATGCTGGGTACGGCATCGGTGATCGTGATGGACGACCAGACGAACATGGTGCGGCAGGTCCGTCGCATGGTCGAGTTCTACGCACACGAGAGCTGCGGGCAGTGCACGCCGTGCCGGGAAGGGACCGCCTGGATGGCGCAGATCCTCCGCCGCATCGAGGCGGGGCAGGGGACGCCGGAGGACGTGGACACGCTCCTCGGCGTCTGCAAGAACGTCACGGGAACGACGATCTGTGTGCTGAGCGACTCGGCCGCGGCGCCGGTGCTCAGCTGGATCCAGAAGTTCCCCGAGGACATCGATCGGCTCGTGGGCGGCCGACGCGGGGTGCAGATCCCCGCCGGCGCGGCGACGGCGTAAAGGGCTCGGAACGCGAATGGCCAACGGACAGCAGACGGAAACCGTCACCTGCACGATCGACGGCCACGAGGTCAGCGTGCCCAAGGGGGCGCGGATCATCGAGGCGGCCGAGCAGATCGGCATCGGCATCGTCCACTACTGCTACCACCCCGCGCTGTCGGCGCCGGCCATGTGCCGGATGTGCCTGGTGGAGGTGGAAGGCGCGCCCAAGCTCCAGCCGGCGTGCGTGACGCCGGTCTCGGACGGGGCGGTGATCCGGACCACCGCCGAGAAGGCGGAGGAAGCCCGGACCGGCGTGCTGGAGTTCTACCTGGTCAACCACCCCCTGGACTGTCCGGTCTGCGACGCCTCCGGGGAGTGCAAGCTCCAGGACTACGTGTTCCAGGAGGGACGCAAGCACGGGCGGTCCATCGAGCCCAAGCGCGTCCTGGGCCAGGACGACTTCGGCGGCGACGTCATCTACGACGGCGACCGCTGCATCATGTGCACCCGCTGCACCCGCTACATGAACGAAGTGGCGGGGGACCAGCGGCTGTGCGTGGTCCAGCGCGGGAACCGGTCGGTGATCGACACGTTCTTCGACGAGGGGCTCGACGGGTCGCCTTTCGCCAGCAACATCATCGACATCTGCCCCGTGGGCGCGCTGCTCTCGAAGGACTTCCTCCACAAGGCCCGCGCGTGGGACCTGGACCGCACCCCCTCGATCTGCCCGAACTGCTCGCAGGGGTGCAACATCACGGTGGACGTGCGCGACAACCTCGTCCAGC
>JAHWKI010000275.1 GCA_019347975.1 Gemmatimonadota bacterium | reverse complement strand
GGCGACGCTGGGTGGCGGGTGCTTCTGGTGCCTGGAGGCGGTGTTCGAGCGGCTCGAAGGGGTGCGCTCGGTCACATCCGGCTATGCGGGCGGACACGTGGAGGACCCGAGCTATCGCGCGGTCTGTGAAGGGACGACGGGGCACGCGGAAGTGGTGCGGCTGGAGTACGACCCGGCGGTGATCGGGTTCCGGGACCTGCTGGACGTGTTCTTCGCCACGCACGATCCGACGACGCCGAACCGGCAGGGTGCGGACACCGGCCCTCAGTATCGCTCGATCGTGCTGTACGAATCGGAATCGCAGCGGGAAGAGGCGGCAGCGGTGATGCGGGAGCTGGACGCGGAAGGGGTGTTCGGCGCGCCGATCGTCACGGAGCTGGAGCCGCTGGAGCGGTTCTGGCCCGCCGAGGCGGCGCACCAGGAGTACTATCGCAATCACCGCAGCCAGCCGTACTGCCGCGTGGTGATCGACCCCAAGGTAGCGAAGCTCCGGTCGAAGTTCGCGCACCGCCTGAAGGAAGAAGTCTAGGTGCCCGGGGCACAGGACCCGGCGCCGGTCCGGGACCTGGACTGGGGTCCGGAGGGGGCCCGTGCGTTCGGCCGGGAGGTCGTCGATCTGTGGGCGGAGCTCCTGGAGCGGCTGCCCGAGCTGCCCGCCGGCCGGCGGCTGACCGTGGAGCAGGTCCGCGCCGCGGTGACCCGGCCGGTACCCTCCGAGCCCACCCCGCCGGACGAGCTGCTGGCCTACCTGCGGACGCTCGTGTTCGAGAACTCGACCTACATGGGGCACCCCGGCTTCGTCGCCTACATCAGCGGCGCGGGGACGATCCCGGGCGCGGCCGCCGACCTGCTGGCGGCGGGGCTGAACCAGAACGTGGGCGGGTGGCGGCTCTCTCCCGCCGCAACGGAGATCGAGCTGCACCTCACGCGCTGGTTCGGCGCCCGCCTGGGTCTGCCGGACACGGCCGCCGGAATGATCACGTCCGGCGGGTCCATGGCCGGCTTCATGGGGATCAAGGCCGCGCGCGATGACCGCGCCGGCTGGGACATCCGCCAGGACGGCCTGGCCGCGGGGCCCCCGCTGACGCTGTACGCGTCCGCCGAGGTCCACGACGTCAACGCGCGGGCGGCGGACATGCTGGGACTGGGGGCGGGGGCGCTGCGGCTGGTGCCGGTGGACCGTGATCGGCGGATGCGCCTGGACGCGCTCCGGGAGGCGGTGGCGAAGGACCTGAGGGAGGGGCATCGGCCCTTCTGCGTCGTCGCGACGGCGGGCACGGTGGCGACGGGAGCGATCGACCCGCTGGACGGGATCGCGGACGTCTGCGCGGAGCACGGGCTGTGGCTGCACGTGGACGGCGCGTACGGCGGCGTGGCGGCGCTCACCGACGCGCTGCGGCCGCGGTTCGCCGGGATCGAGCGGGCGGACAGCGTGGCGCTGGACCCGCACAAGTGGCTGTACACGCCCCACTCGGGCGGGGCCATCGTCGTCCGGGACTTCGCGAGGCTCCACGACGCGTTTGGGCTCGAGCCGAGCTACACGCACGAGGACAAGGCGGTCACCGGCCGCGGCGTCGACTTCTACTCCCACGGGCCGCAGTTCTCCCGGGGCTTCCACGCGCTGAAGGTGTGGGTCTCCCTGCTGGCCCACGGGTGGGACGCGTATCAGCGGCGGATCGTCCACGACTGCGAGCTGGCGGCCTACCTGGACCGGCGGGTCGCCGAGCACCCGGAGCTGGAGCCGGTGGGGCGGCAGGGGCTCTCCATCGCCTGCTTCCGCTACGTCCCGCCCTCGGCCCCATCGCGGGGGGAGCGGGAGAGCTACCTGAACGACCTCAACGAGCGGCTCATGACCGAGCTCCAGTGGAGCGGGCGCGTATTCCCCTCCAATGCGGTGGTCGACGGCCGGTACGCGATCCGGTGCTGCATCGTGAACTACCGGACCGAAGCCGAGGACATGGACGCGCTGATCGAGCTGACGGTCGGGATCGGGCGGCGGCTGGCGAGCGCGTGAGGGGAGGCAGTCCCGGGTGGTACGGGCGGCGGGAGGCCGAGGCGGGCAGGGTCGCAATGAATTCAATCGAACGAGGAGTATCGATGAGGGCGTCGAGCGTGAGGGAGCGCGGGGCGGCGGTGCTCGCCCTGAGCGCGGCCGTGCTGGCCGCAATGGCGGCCGGGGCGGGCGCACAGGAAGCTCCGCGGCCTCTGGAGATCATGGACCAGTTCCGGCTGGTCTCCGTGGGCAGCCCCGCCGTGAGCCCGGACGGCGAGTGGGTGGCCTACACCAAGAGCCGATCGGATTACGACGAGAACCGCCGCTCCAGCCGGATCTGGATGCAGCCGTTCGCCGGCGGCGAGGAGATCCCCATGACGATGGAGGGGCTCTCCGCCGGATCGCCCGAGTGGAGCCCCGACGGGAAGTGGCTGTCGTTCGCCGCGTCGCGCAACGACGGTGAGCGGCAGGTATGGGCGCTGGACCGCCGGGGCGGCGAGGCGCGGCAGCTCACGTCGGTGAAGCAGGGGATCGACGGGTTCGCCTGGTCGCCGGACGGGAAGCGGCTCCTTCTGGAGATCACCGACGAGGAGCTCCCATGGGAGGCGGCGGACACGACCGACGATGACAGCGAGGAAGGCGACGACGACGAAGACCAGGACGAGGACGGCCCGCGCCCCTTCGTGATCGACCGCCTCCAGTTCAAGCGGGACTACGCGGGCTACCTCACGCGCCATCGGAAGCACCTCTACGTGTGGGACCTGGACACGGAAGCGCTGACGCAGCTCACCGAGGGCGACTTCGACGACTCCTTCGGCGACTGGAGTCCGGACGGCCGGCAGATCGTCTTCACGAGCAACCGCAGCGACGAGCCGGACGAGAACGACAACTCCGACCTGTGGATCGTGGACGTGCCGGCGCCGCCGTCGAGCAGGGACGAGGAGGTGGCGATCCCGACGCCCCGTCGCCTGACGACCAACCCGGGCTCCGATGGATCGCCGCGGTGGAGCCCGGACGGCCGGCTGATCGCGTACACGCGCGCCACGGAGCCGCACCTGATCTGGTACGACGTGAACGAGATCGCGGTGATCGCGCCGGCGGTCGGCGAGCCGCGCTCCCTGACCGCGTCGCTGGACCGGAACGCCTACGGGCTGCAGTTCGCCCCCGACGGTCGGCTGTGGTTCGTCATCGAGGACAGCGGCGAGCAGCACCTGGCGCGGATCCGGACGGACGGCCGCGGCCTCGAGCGGGTCGTGACGGGAGAGCGGGTGGTGAACGGGTTCGACGTCGGGCGGGGTGGCCAGGTGGTGCTGGGCATGAGCGACCCGCGGACGCCCGGGGACCTCTTCGCCCTGGATCGTCGCGGGCCGCGTCGTCTGACGGCGGTGAACGACTCGCTGCTGTCCGTGGTCCGGCTGGGCGAGGTCCGAAACATCCACGCCCGGAGCGCGGATGGAACGGAGGTCGAGGGGTGGATCACGCTGCCGCCGGATTTCGTGGAGGGGCGCCGCTACCCGACGCTGCTCCGGATCCACGGGGGTCCGGTCTCCCAGTACGACTGGGGCTTCAGCTTCGAGGCCCAGCTCTTCGCCGCCCACGGCTACGTGGTGGTGCGGGCGAATCCCCGCGGGTCCTCCGGCTACGGCCAGGACTTCAGCGCCGCGCTGTTCGCGGACTGGGGGAACAAGGACTTCGAGGACGTCATGGCCGCGGTGGACCTCGCCATCGCCGAGGGCTACGCCGACCCGGACCGGCTCGGCGTGGGCGGGTGGAGCTATGGCGGGATCCTCACCAACTACGTGATCACGAAGACGGACCGCTTCGAAGCCGCCATCACCGGCGCCAGCGAAGTGTTCTACCGTGCCAACTACGGCCACGACCACTACCAGCGGCACTGGGTCGCGGAGCTGGGGCTGCCGTGGGGCGAGACGGCCGAGAACTGGGACCGGATCTCCCCGTTCACGTACGTGGAGAACATCGTCACTCCCACGCTGATCATGGGCGGCGCCCTCGACTGGAACGTGCCGATCCTGAACTCGGAGCAGCTGTACCAGGCGCTGAAGAAGC
>JAHWKI010000068.1 GCA_019347975.1 Gemmatimonadota bacterium | reverse complement strand
TGGACCTCCCGCGCCTCGGCGATCTCGAGCTCCCGGACCCGGTTCATGAGCTCCAGCGCCAGCGGCGGCTCCACGAAGAGCGTCGTGCCGGTGGCGGACTCGTCGTGGACCAGCCCGCCGACCTGTCCGCGCCCCTCTCGCCGGATCGGGACGACGTAGCGGCCTTCCCGGACCGTCACGGACGCGTCGGCGACGCGGACCGCGTCCGGCAGCGAGGCCATGAACCGCTCCAGCCGCTCGACGATGGCGCTGCGCTGGGCGCGGAGCTCCCGCCGGATGCGGGCGAGGGCGGGGGTGGCATCGTCGCGGACCTCGCCGGCGTCGTCGATGGCGCGGTCGATGGCCCGCACCTCGGACTCCAGCTCGGTCATCCGCTCGGCCAGGGGGCGGAGCGTCGGCAGATCCTCCAGGTGCGGGCCGAGGGCGTCCCGGGTCTCGGCGCTGGCCCGCATGAGCCGCGCCGCGTCCAGTAGCGTTCGCGCCTCCCAGACGGCGCCCGGCTTGGCCAGGCGGCCGAGCTCGACCCGGAGGTCGGGGATGCCGGGCACGGCCCAGCCGTCGGTGGCGGTCACGAACCGCATCATGGCGTCCACGCGGTCGAGCTCCGCCGTTACCCGCGCGCGCTGGTCGCCGGGCTCGAGACTCCGGATGGCGGCGGCGCCCAGCGTGCTGGTCGCCCGCCCCGCCACGACGTCGAGCACGGCGGGGAACTGGAGCACCCGGAGGGCGTGGCGGTTCATCGCGGCGGGATCCTCAGCCGAGCTCCTCCCGGACGATCCGGTTGGCGTCCTTGCCGTCGAAGCGCCCCTTGATCCGAGGCATGAGGGCGCCCATGACGGCGCCCATGTTGTCGGCGCCCGACGCGATGGCGTCCTTCACCAGCGCGCGCACCTCGGTCTCGTCCATGGACTCCGGCGTGTAGGCGTCCAGGACCCGCGCTTCCTGCTCTTCCTTCTCGGCCAGCTCCTCGCGCCCGGCCTGGCGCATCTGGTCCGCAGCTTCCTTGCGCTGCTTCATCGCCTTCGAGACCACCGCCACCACGTCCGCGTCCTCGAGCGCCCGGCCGAGGTCGATCTCGCGGTTGCGGACCTCGGACAGCGTCATCGTCAGCACGCTGGTGCGGAGCCTGTCCTTCGACTTCCGCGCCTCGTTCAGGTCCGACCGCATCCGCTCCTTCAGCGTATCCGCCATGGCTCTCCTCTTCGTCGTCCGCGTCCCTTTTCCCCAGCATCGGGTCCGGTTCCGCCATTCCGATGCCCCCGCTCCGGCCGCAATCTCCGGGTCCGTTTCCTCAAGGAGGCAGCATGCCGACCCAGGCCGACCGCGCCGCCGACCTCATGAGAGGCAACGCCGGGCCGGTCCTTCCGCTCCGGCGCCTCGCCGACCTGCTCGGCGCCCAGACCGCCGCCCTCACCGCCGAGCTCGAGCGCGACCCGCGCTTCCGGATCGTCCGGGGCACCCCCGTCATCCAGCAGGCCGCCGCCTGGACGGAAGGCGTCGGACCCGCCTACGCGGCGATCGTCGAGGCGGCCGGGCTCACGCCGTCCTGCACCGTCCTCCTGACCGATCTGGCCGGCCACGACGAGACGACCGCCGTGCTCCTCGCGCGCACCCTCGGCTGCCTTCTGGACCTGCCCACCGCCGTGGTATACCCGGCCACGCCCGAGGGCGCCGTCGAGGCCGCCGCGGCCCTCGCCACGCTCATGCCGACAGCAGGCACGTCCACCACTCTCCCTCCACCCGCTCGTCCGCCAGCGCCAGCCCCGTCGCGGCGGCGGCCACCTTCATCGCGTCCGCCTCGTGCTCCAGGACCCCGCCGAGGATGACACGGCCTCCCGGCCGGAGCGCCACGGCGAAATGCGGGAGCAGCGGGATCAGCACTCCGCTCAGCACGTTGGCCGCGATGACGTCGAAGCCCTGGCCGTCGGCGACGAGCCAGTTGGCGTCGACGACACCGCACTCCAGCGTGACGCGGTCCAGCACGCCATTCCGCTCCAGGTTCTCGCGGCAGTTGGCCATGGCGTCGGGGTCCGACTCGACCGCGATCACGGGACCCGCGCCCAGCCGGATCGCGGCGATGGCCAGGATCCCGCTGCCGGTACCCACGTCCAGCACCCGGTCGCCATCGCGGACCGCCGTCTCCAGGTAGGCGAGGGCGCCGCGCGTCGTGGCGTGCTCTCCCGTGCCGAACGCCGTGGCCGGGTCGATGACGATGACGAGGTCGTCGTTCTCCTCCGGCACCGCGTTCCACGGCTGCGTCACCATGAGGCGGCGGCCCACACGACGCGGCCCGAGCCCCTCCTTCCACCGCGCCAGCCAGTCCTCGTCCGCCTGCCAGCGCCACCGCAGCTCCGGCTTCGCCCCGGTCAGCGACGCCAGACGGTCGGCGGCGGAGCGGACGAAGCCCTCGGGATCGTGCGGCTCGGCGATGTACGTCGTGAGGAGGTCCGCCTGCTCCTCGACCGCGCTCCCGCCCAACGCGAAGAGCCCCTCGGTGAGGTCGTGCGCCAGCGCCTCCGAGGGGACTCGAACCGTCAGCACCATCCAGCGGTCCGTCGTCACGCGCTGAACGCCTGCTTCACCCGGCTCCAGAACCCCCCGCCCTCACGTCCGCTGTCCACCCGCTCCGGCGCGGCCGCCTCCACCTCCGCCAGCGCCCGGACCCGCTTCTCCTGTTCCGGTGTGAGCTCCGTCGGAACCCAGACGACGATGCGCACCAGCTGGTCCCCGCGCCCGGCGGCCTGGAGCCGGGGGAGCCCCTCGCCCCTCAGCCGCAGGATCCGCCCGGACTGGGTCCCCGGCTCCACCTCGATCTCCGTCTGGCCGAGCACAGTCGGCACCTCGAGGCGCGCGCCCAGCGCGGCCTGCGTGAAGGTCACCGGAAGCTCGCAGATGACGTCCGCGCCGTCCCGCGCGAACCGGGGATCCTCCTGCACCTCCAGGACGACGTAGACGTCCCCGCGGACGCCTCCCCTGGAGCCCTGGCTGCCCTGCCCCCGCAGCGTGATGTAGTCCCCGGTCGACACGCCCGCCGGGACCTGGACATCCAGCGTCGCCTCCCCCGCCTTCACGCCTTCGCCATCGCACCCCTCGCACAGCCGGTCCACCACCCGCCCCTCGCCGCGGCAGGTGGGGCACGGCGTAACGCTCATGAGCTGCCCCAGCATCGAGCGCTGCACCCGGCGAACCTCGCCCGCGCCTCCGCAGGTCGAGCAGGTCACCGGCTCCGCACCGTCCGCGCCGCCGGACCCGCCGCAGCGTTCGCACGGATCGAGCACCCGGACCCGCAGCGTCTTCTCCGTCCCGGTGGCGACCTCCTGCAGCGTGACCTGCAGGCGGAGCCGGATGTCCGGCCCCTTCCGCGGCCCCGTCCGGGCACCTCCCCGGCCGCGGGCGCCGAACAGGTCGTCGAGACCGAAGCCGCCGAAGTCCCGCATGAAGACCTCGAGGGCATCCGAGAAATCGAAGCCGCGGAACCCGCCGGCCCCGCCGGCGCCACCCTTCACCCCGGCGTGCCCGAAGCGGTCGTAGGCGGAGCGCTTCGTCGGGTCCTTCAGGACCTCGTAGGCCTCCGTGGCTTCCTTGAACTTGCCCTCCGCCTCCTTGTCCCCGCCGTTCCGGTCGGGGTGGTACTGAAGGGCCAGCTTCCGGTACGCCTTCTTGATGCCGTCCGCGTCCGCGTCCCGGCCGATGCCGAGGATTTCGTAATAATCGCGCATTCCTTCTTCTTTCAGTCCTTCGATCCGCCTCTGGAGTCAGCCGTCTTCGTGAACAGCTCGGAAACGATCCGACTCGTGCTCTCGACGATGGTGACGACCTTGTCGTATGGCATCCGTGTCGGGCCGATCACGCCGATCACCCCCGACAGGTCGCCCACCCGGTACTCGCTGGTCACAAGGGTGAACGTGTTCAGCTCCGGCGCCTGGTTCTCCGATCCTATGCTGATCTGCAGCCCCTGCTGCCGGGCGCCCGTCAGGACGCTCGCCAGGAGCTCGCGCCGCTCCGTGAGCTGAATCAGCCCCCGCAGCTCCGGGCCGGACTCGAACTCGGGCTGGCTGGCCAGCACGCTCGTGTGCCCCAGGTGCACCTCCTCCCCCGCCAGGTCGAAGAACTCGTCGCCCGACTGGAGGAAGATGTTCAGCAGCTCCGTAGTCGACGCGTCATCCGACGGGGCGGCGTCCCTGAGCCGCTCCGGCAGCGTCTTCCGGATCTCGGCCATTGTCTGCCCCGCCAGCCGCTCGTTCAGCACCACCGCCAGCCCCAGCAGGGTCTCCTTCGGGACGGAGAGCGGGAGGTCGACGTAGACCGTCCGTACGATGCCGTTGCGGAGCGTCAGGACCAGCAGGACCTTCTCGCTGGAGAGGGCGAGGAGCTCCAGCCGCTCGAGGACCACCTCGTCCACCGAGGGGGCGATGGCGACGCCCAGCTCGCCGGTTAGCAGGCCCATGGCCTGGGTCGCCCGGCGGACCAGCCGCTCCAGCGGCCCGGCTCCGTCCCGGTCCGCCACCTCCTCGCGGATCTTCCGCTGCTGCGCCGGCGTCAGCTTGCGGGGCCGCATCAGCGTATCGACGTAGTAGCGGTACGCGTGGTCGGTGGGAACGCGGCCGGCGGACGTGTGCGGATGAAAGAGGAAGCCCTTGTCCTCCAGGTCCGACATGGTATTGCGCACGGTGGCCGGGGAGATCCCCAGGCTGAACCGCTTCGCCACGGTGCGGCTGCCCGCCGGCTCCGCGGTCTCCACGTACGCGCGGATGACCGCGTCCAGGACGCGCTCTTCTCGTTCTGTGAGGGCTTCGCCGCTCATCTCGTCTCTTCCGTTCGTTTCCCGGCCCCGTGCAGGCCCGAATCTGCCGCCTTCGGCCCGCCTCGAGCAACCATTTCGGCCGCGCCCTCCAGCTCCACCGCGAGCCGGTCCAGCAGCAGCCACCCCTCGGCCGTGAGCCGGAGCGTGCCGGCCGCCTCCGCCGCCTCGGCCCACCCGTGCCGCTCCCACGTCCGCACCAGCGCGCCCTGCGGCTCCGACAGCCCGCTCAGCGCGATCCCCGACCGCGTCCGCAGGTCCAGCCAGATCCGCTCCAGCGCCTCCGCCTCGCCGCTCACCTCTTCCTCCGACTCCCTCGGCGCCTCCCCGGTCGCGACCGCGCTCCGATACGCGCTCCAGTCCCTGCGGTTCCACCACCGCCGGGGCGGAACGTACGAATGGGCGCCGTTCCCCAGCCCGAGGTACGGCACGCCACGCCAGTAGGCGCCGTTGTGCCGGGACTCCCGGCCGGGGAGCGCGAAGTTCGACACTTCGTAATGAAGGTACCCCGCCGCCGTCAGACGATCCGCCACGAGCAGGTACTCCTCGCCGTACCGGTCCTCGTCCGGCAGCTCCACCCGCCTTTCGGCGACCCAGCGCGACAGCGGCGTGCCCTTCTCCACCGTGAGCCCGTAGACGGAGACGTGCTCCGGCTCCAGCGCCAGGACCCGGTCCAGGTCGTCGGCCAGGTCGCGCCCCAGCATGGGCGGCAGGGCGAAGATGAGGTCCAGCCCCAGGTTGTCGTACCCCGCGGCCCGCGCACGCTCTACCGCCCGCCCCGGCCCGTCCGGGCCGTGCAGCCGCCCCATCCACCGCAGGCTCGGCGCATGGAACGTCTGCGCGCCGAAGCTCAGCCGGTTCACGCCGGCCCGCCGCCACCCCGCCGCCACCTCCGCCGTGAAGCTCTCCGGGTTGGCCTCGGCCGTGAACTCCTCGACGCCATTCAGGTCGACCCCGCCCTCCAGCCCGGCACGCAGCCGCGCCATCGCCTCCGGTCCCAGGAGCGAGGGCGTCCCCCCGCCGACGTAGAGCGTGTCCAGCTCCAGCGGGGCGCTCCATCCCTCCTCCCGCCGCACGCGCCCCAGCTCACCGGCGACCGCCTCCGCCCACGGCTCCACCGGCGGCTCGGCCGCGACGTCCACGGCGAAATCGCAGTAGCTGCACCGACGGGCGCAGAACGGCGCGTGCACGTACAGATGACGGGGAATCACGAACCCTGTTACCCGCCTGATCCCGCGGTGGTTCGGCTCCGGACGAAGCGCATTCCCGGGAGCTGACGGAGGTGGCCTTGCACCTCGAGGGCCAGGAGGGAGGCGAGGCCCTGGCTCGGCTCGAGACCGACGGCCTCGGCCAGGTCGTCCGCGTGGGCGGGGCCGGGACCCACCGCCCGCCAGAGGGCGAGGCCGACGCCTTCCAGCGCGGCCGGCGGGCGGTCGCCCAGATCGGAGGGTACGTCCAGCCCGATGGCCTTCAGGACCTCCTCCGCGCCCGTCACCAGCACGGCGAGCCGATCCCGGATCCTGGCGTTCGATCCCTCGTATCGCGGCTCGGCCAGTGAGCCGGGGACCGCGAACACCGGGCGGCCGAGACCGTGTGCCTGGTCCGCCGTGATCAGCGCTCCGCTCCTGGGTGGCGCCTGGACCACGGCCACCGCCCGGGCGAGCGCCGCGATGATGCGGTTCCGCTCCGGGAACAGATAGGGATAGGGCGGGGTGCCCGGCAGGCGCTCCGAGAGCAGCAGCCCCTCGCGGCCGATGGCCTTCTGCAGCCGCGCGTTTGACCGCGGGTAGAGGACGTCCACCCCGCAGCCGAGGACGCCGATGGTGCGCGGGGGTCCCGCCGCGCGATGGGCCGCGGCGTCGATGCCCAGCGCGAGCCCGCTCACCACCACCGCACCGGCCGCCGCCAGATCACCCGCGATCCGCTCCGCGGCGAGGATGGCGTCCGGCGTGCACTTCCGCGTCCCCACCACCGCGACGGCCGGCGCGTCCAGCAGGTCGAGATCGCCCACGGCGAACAGGACGGGCGGGGGAACATCGAGATCGAGGAGGCGGGCGGGATAGCCGTCGAACCCGCGCACCAGCGCGCGGACCCGCCCGTCACGGACGGCGGTCATGGAGCGCTCCGCCCAGCCGGTCCAGCGGTCCCGCTCGGCGGCGGTGAGCGTCGCCGCCTTCGCGGCGATCATCGCCCGCGCCCCGGCCGCCGCTCCGCCTCGCGCCTTCGCCGCGGCCGCCAGCGAAGCGGGGGCCGCGCCCGGCAGCGCCAGGGCGCGGACCAGGAGCTCCAGCAGCTCCGGAGACGGAGCCCGCCGGCGGATCAGGGGCGCCACGGCTCCGGCTCGCCGCCGGCTTCGGTCCGGACCTCTTCCCGCACCCGTCGCCAGGTCTCTTCCTTCCATTCCTGGATCCCGCGGCCGCTCACCGACGAGACGACGATCACGCCCCACGCCTCCGGCGCGTCCAGCGCGGCCGCCGCATCGCCCTCCCCCAGCAGGTCCGCCTTGGTGATGAGGACGCAGTGGGGCTTGCCCGCCAGCTCGCCGCTGTACGCCTCGAGCTCGCCTCTCAGCGTCCGGTACACCGCTTCGGGGTCCTCCGCGTCCGCGGGCACCAGGAACGCGAGCGTGCGGGTGCGCTCGATGTGGCGGAGGAACTGCAGGCCGAGCCCCTTCCCCTCGTGCGCCCCCTCGATGATCCCGGGGATGTCCGCCAGCACGAAGGAGCGCGCGTCGCTCAGCCCTACCACGCCGAGGTTCGGCTGGAGCGTCGTGAACGGGTAATCCGCCACCTTGGGCCGGGCGGCGGAGACCGCGGCCAGCAGCGTCGACTTCCCCGCGTTGGGGAAGCCCACGAGCCCGACGTCCGCGATCAGCTTGAGCTCCAGCGTGATCCGCCGCTCCTCCCCCTGCTCCCCCGGCTCCCACTCCCGGGGCGAGCGGTGCGTCGGCGTGGCGAACGCGGCGTTCCCGCGCCCGCCGCGCCCGCCGCGCGCCACCACCAGCTCGTCGCCCTCCTGCATGAGCTCCCCGACGCGCTCGCCCGTGTCCTCGTCCGTGACGACGGTCCCCGGTGGCACCTTCAGCACCAGATCCTCACCACTCCGCCCCGTCTTGTTCTGCCCCTCGCCGTGGTAGCCGCGCTCCGCCTTGTGGTGCTCCTGATAGCGGTAATCGAGCAGCGTGCTGAGCTGGGCGTCCGCACGAAGGATCACGCTGCCCCCCTTCCCACCCGTCCCGCCCGACGGTCCGCCCATCCGCGTGTTGGCGTCCCGCAGGAACGCCTCCGCGCCGGCGCCGCCCGGGCCGCCGTATACCTTCACCGTCACTTTGTCGACGAACATCCCTCAGGCCCCCGTCCTCTCGATCCATCGTGTCCTGACCCGCTCCCACACCCGCCCCGCCTCCACCGCCCGGCTCTCCGGCAGCACGTCCCGGACGCCATCCAGCATGGCGTCCACCCGCGCCACCGGCACCCCGACGTTCAGGCACCCGCGCAGGTGCGCGTGGAGCTGGCGCGAAGCGTTCGTCCCGGCCAGCAGCGCCGCGACGCACAGCTCGCGTGTGCCGAGGTCCAGCCCTCCCCGCCCCAGCAGCTTTCCGTACCCCTCCTCGATCGCCCACCGGTCCAGCTCGGGGTGGACGCCCGCCATCAGGGTCCGCAGCGCCTCGTACTGCCCCGCATACACCGTACGGCAGACCTCCTCGCCGCGCTCCGCCAGCGCCTCCCCCGTCGGCTCGGGCCGGGGGCCGCGCGGCGCCGGGCGACCCGTCCTCCGCCGCCACAGGCCCATCGCGTTCAGCGCCACGGGAAATCCCAGGAACAGGTAGCTCTGCAGCAGCACCTCTTCCGCCTCCTCGGGCGCGGTGGCCGCAGCCGTGTCCATCGCTTCCCGGAGCGCCGCGTCGTCCGCCGTCAGGGCCGCCGAAAGGCGGACGAGGGCGCGGGTCCGCTCATCCATGCCGGGCACCCAGGTCCACGGCGGGCCGCACCTCTCCCACCCGCTCGCCGCGCGTGTTCTTGAGCGACTGCCGCGCCCACGGCTCCAGCGCCTCCACCTCGCCCGGTCGCAGCAGCTCCAGCGCCTCGAGAACGCCCAGCAGCGCGACCTCCGCCGCGCGCCGCGCGCCGTCCCGCGCCTTGAGCGCGATCCCCACGCCGCCCTCCCCGGACGCCGCGCCGTACACCCCTTCCGCGCCCACCTTGGCGAGGACCCGCCCGGTCGTGACTTCGATCAGCCGCGTGCACAGCCGGTCCGTCCCCGCCACGAGGAACGGGTGCTCCGTCATCGCGTCCACCACCCGCTCAGCCGCCGTGCCCGGTGGGGACGAGACGAGGCGGGCGAACGCCCTGGCCATCGCCGTCAGGGGGATGCCGAACGTGACGACGCCGCAGCCGTCGACACCCGTCCACATCGCCCCCGGCTCGACGTCGGTCCAGCGACAGAGCACCTTCAGCATCCGCTGCTGGACCGGGTGATCGGCCTGATGATACCCGTCGAGCGTCCACCCGTGGGCGCGGGCGAGCGCCAGCATCCCCGCGTGCTTGCCCGAGCAGTTGTTGTGGACACGCCCGGGCTTCCGACCGCCGTCGCGCAACGCGCGGGCGGCCGCATCGTCGAACGGCTCGTGCGGGCCGCACGCGAGCGCGTCCTCCCCCAGCCCCGCCTTCGCCAGGATCGACGCGGCCAGCTCCACGTGCCGGGGCTCGCCGCTGTGGGACGCGCAGCACAGGGCCAGCTCCTCGTCGGTCATCCCGAACCGCTCGACGACGCCGTCCTCCACCAGCGGCAGCGCCTGGAACGGCTTTATGGCGGACCGCGCGAACACGGGCGAGGCCACATCCCCGCTCGTGACCAGCTGCTCCCCGCCCGGGCCCATCACCGCCAGGTCGACCGTGTGCACCGACTCCACGCGATCCCCCCGCAGCACCTCCACCCGCACTCCGTTCATCACCCGCTCCGTTCGAAGCTGTCGTCGTCCGCCGCGGCGGACCATGGCCGGATCGGCCGGCCGCCTTTCCCTCCGCGCCGGGACCACACGCCGAGCGCGATCCCGGACAGCACCAGCGCACCTCCCAGCAGGAGCTGCGCCGAGGGGCGTTCCCTGATCCCCGGCAGCCACCACGCCAGGAGCGTCGCACCGATCGGCTCCCCCAGAAGGGCGAGATTGGCCGTGTAGGCCCGCATGTGGCGCAGCGCGTAATTCACGCCGGTGTGCCCGATCATCATCGGCCCCGCGGCGAGGCCCAGGAAGACGAGCCAGTCCGTGGGCGGGTAGCCGGTGAGCCTCACGCCCGGCAGCGCCGCGGCCGCTCCCAGCAGCACCGCGGCGGCCACGCCGTACACGACGCCCGTGTAGGCCCAGAGATCCAGCCGCTGCCGCAGGCTCCGGCCGGTGACGTAGTAGAGCGAGACGAAGACCGCCCCCGCCACCGCGAGCGCGTCGCCGAAGAGGGCGTCGGGTCCCCCTCCGAAGTCGCCCCACCCGATGATGGCGGCGCCCGCCACGGCGACGGCGATCCCGGCCCACTGCCGGCCGGTCGGCCGCTCGCGGAGGAGCGTCGCCGAGAGCAGCGCCACGAAGACCGGCTGGGTCGACACCAGGACGACGGAGCTCGCCACCGTCGTGTAGGAC
Organism: Gemmatimonadota bacterium; assembly: GCA_019347975.1. Classification (GTDB taxonomy): domain Bacteria; phylum Gemmatimonadota; class Gemmatimonadetes; order Longimicrobiales; family RSA9; genus JAHWKI01. The sequence goes on along the minus strand of JAHWKI010000068.1, from coordinate 5,323 downwards.
AGCGATGCGATCCACGTCCAGAAGTGCGCGGCCAGGCATACCCCGGCGCCCGCAGCCAGCAGCCAGTCCCACGGCGCTATGGCGCGCAGCGTCCGCGTCCGTCCCGTGAGGAGGATGACCGCGGCGATGAAGAGCACGGAGATCCCCACCCGCCACCCCGCCACCACCAGCGCCGGGGCGGTGGCGTACCGCACCAGCGGCCCGCCCCAGCTCATCGCCAGGACGGCCGCCAACAGCACGAACCCGGGCGCAGGCGCCAGCCCTGCCCGGGTGCTGCCGGACGCGGTCGCGTCCGGGTTCTCCACTCTCCGCATGGGCCGCCAATATACCGGGGCGCCGCGGCCGGGCCAACGGCCGGGGCGGCAGTGAAGTGAGCGATTCGGAAGGATCCTGGAGCCGCCGGGTCAGGTCCCGGCCGCGGCGCCGAAGTTCTCGACCACCAGGCGCAGCCCGAAAAGGAGGAAGAGCGCGCCGAACATGAGTTGCAGGCGCCGGTCATCCATGCGCTGATTCGCGCGGGCGCCGAGGGGCACCGCGAGGAGGGAGCCGGCCAGGATGGGGATCCCTGCGGCGGCGTGGACGTACCCCACGCTCCCGGGGGGCAGGCCTTCGATTCCGACCCCGATGGCCGCGTAGGTGATCACACCGGCGAGCGCCGTGAACATGATGATGGCCATGGAGGTCGCCGCGACCTTGTCCAGCTTCAGCCCCACCAGGTAGACCAGGATGGGGATGGCGATGATGCCGCCGCCGACGCCCAGCAGCGCCGACATGAACCCGACCGCCAGCCCCGCCAGCGCACCGACGCCCACATGGGTTCGAACCGCCTGCGCCGCGCCCTTCTTGCGGGGCCACAGCATCCGCACTCCGGAAAAGACCAGGAGCAGCCCGAACCCGAGCTTGAGCACGGGGACGGGGATCAGCGGCGCCCCGAAGCTCCCGGCGATGGCGGCGACGACGGAGAACAGCGCGATGGGCACGGCCGCCCGCCAGGCGACCGCCCCGGCGCGGTGGTACGTGAGCGTGCCCAGGGCGGCGGTGGGGACGATGACGAACAGGCTGGTCGCGTGAGCGATCACGGCCTCCAGGTCGGATGGGACCAGGACGCCGCTCCAGCCGGGGTGGCCATAAAAGAAATAGAGGAGGGGCACGATGAGCACCCCTCCTCCGATCCCGACCAGACCCGACAGGAACCCGACGGCGAGACCGGCTCCCGCCAGCGCCAGCAGGACCCCGATCGTCACGCTACGGGTGAGCCGATTGCCGCGTCTCGAGCCCGCTCCCCGATTCGCTCCCGAGCGTCAGCCCGTGGGTCTCGGCGTAGCGCGGCAGCAGCGCGAACAGCTCCGCGGGCGTGCTCGCGCTCCGGAGCAGCTCGGCCGCCGCGAGGACCTGCGGGTCGTCCGCCGTGAGCCGCTTCCACCCCTCTTCGCGGCTGAACCTGGCCGTGCTGATCTCGTTCGCCAGGCGACGCCGGATCAGGTCCGCCTCGTCGAACACTTCCCGCTCGACCTCCAGCCCCTCCCGGCGGAGCAGCTCGTAGAACCCGCTCAGCATCTGCTCCGTCAGCGGGAACCCCGGACGCAGGTGCGGGTTCGCGTGGGCGTATTCGACCGCGTAGCGATAGAGCAGGCTGTTGAAGAGCGCCACGTCCTGCCGGATCGCCTGCACCAGCCTCTGCTCGGCGTCCGACAGCGTGTCCATCACCACCAGGTCCGGCGTGATCCCGCCACCGCCGAGCACCTCACGACCCGCGTCCGTCCGGTAGACCGGCACGTCCGCCTCCACCTTGGCGTCCGCGCTCCGCGCCGCGTCCGCCGCCGCCCGGTCCTCCTCTCGCTGGCCTTCCGCGGCCGCCACAGGGGTCGAGCCCACACCGTACGGCTTCTGGATGCTCCGTCCCGACGGCGTGTACCACCGCGCCGTCGTCAGCTTCAGGATGTTGCGCCCCGGCAGCTCGTACAGCGTCTGCACCGAGCCTTTCCCGAAGCTGGTCTCGCCCAGGAGCAGCGCGCGGTCGTGGTCCTGGAGGGCGCCCGCGACGATCTCCGTCGCCGACGCGCTCCGCTGCCCGATCAGCACCGCGACCGGCATCCCGGCGTACTGGTCCGGACGCGCGGCCTTGAAGACCTGGTTCTGCTCGCGGGACCGGCCGCGTGTCTCCAGGACCAGCTCGCCCCGCTCCAGGAAGAGATCGGCGACGCTGATCCCCTCATCCAGCAGACCGCCGGTGTTCCGGCGCATGTCCAGGATCAGCGACCGCGCGCCCTGCTGGCGCAGCCGGTCGATGGCGGCCGACAGGTCCCGCGTCGCCGTTTCGCTGAATACCAACAGCTCGACGTACCCCACGTTCCCGTCCAGCACGTACGCGGCGGGGACGGGCGTGATGCTGATCTCGTCGCGCGTCACCTCGAAGGGGATGGGCGCCTCGATTCCGACCCGGGAGACGGTGATGTTCACCGTCGAGCCCTTGGGGCCCCGCAGCACGGAAACGGCCTTGTCGGTAGTCCAGTCCTTGGTGGACTCGCCCTCCACGCGGATGATCCGGTCGCCCGCCTGCAGCCCCACCTGCTCGGCCGGCGAGCCGGGGAGCGGCGACAGGACCGTGAGCCAGCCGTCCCGCACGTCGATCTCGATCCCGAGCCCGCCATACTCGCCGTGGGTCTGCACGCGGAGGTCCTCGTAGTCCTCCGGATCCATCAGCACGCTGTGAGGATCCCCGAGCTCGTCCAGCATGCCGTCGATCGCCATCCGGTAGAGCTGGTCCGGCTGCGTCTCGTCCACGAACCGTCCGGAGACGTGACGGATCACCTCCTCCAGCAGACGCGCCTGGGCGTACACGTTCTGTGACGGGTCCACGCCCCGCTGCAGCAGCCATCCGCCGCTGGCCAGCCCGATCACGGCCACCATGACCGGCGTGATAATCGCTCGCTTCATCCTCATCCGTCCTCCGATTCCTGCATCGCTCCCCGTACCGCGGATTCTCTAACCCGCGCCCCCGGGGAAGGTTTCGGGGAACCGCGCGCTCAGCAGCGCCAGCACCCGCTCGTGCACCGCCGCAGGTCCGTCCGAGCCGTCCACCCGCGCGATCCGGTCCTGCCCCTCGGCGAGCAAGCGGTATGCCCCGGCCACACGCCCATGGAACGCCACGCCCGCCCGCTCGATCCGGTCCCGCCCCGCGCCGCCCCGCCGCCGCGACCCGACCTCCGGATCCACGTCCAGCAGCACCGTCACGTCCGGTGTCAGCCCGCCCGTCGCGAAGCGGTTCATCGCTTCCACCTCCGCCGCCGGCAGCCCTCGGCCGTACGCCTGGTAGGCCATGGTCGACAGGTCGAAGCGGTCCGTGACCACGACCCGGCCCGATTCCAGCGCCGGGCGGATCACCTCCGTCACCAGCGCCGACCGGGCCGCCAGCATGAGCAGCAGCTCCGTCTCCGCCGTCACATGCTCCGACTCCAGCAGGATCCGCCTCGCCTCTTCTCCCACCGCCGTGCCCCCCGGCTCCCGCGTCACCACCGGGTCCAGCCCGCGCCCGCGCAGCCACTCCTCCAGCAGCCGCACCTGCGTGCTCTTCCCCGCCCCTTCCACCCCCTCCAGCGCGATGAAGACCCCACCCCGCGTTCGCTCCAAACGACTTCCTCCGTTCACCGGCGTCTTGGCGTTTCGGCGTTTCGGCGTTTCGGCGTTTTCTGCTGTTCTGTTTTTCTGCTGTTCTGTTTTTCTTCAGCCTTCCCCGTAATCCAGCCCGAGGTGCGTGATCTGCTCCTCCCCCATCAGGTGCCGCAGCGTGTTCTTCAGCTTCATGTGCTGGATGAAGAGGTCGTGCTCGGGGTAGAGGGCGGGCAGGGTCATGGGGCTCTTGAAGTAGAAGGAGAGCCACTCCTGGATCCCGCCCATGCCGGCGCGCGCCGCCAGGTCCATGAAGAGCGCCAGGTCGAGCACGATGGGCGCGGCGAGGATCGAGTCGCGGCAGAGGAAGTCGATCTTGATCTGCATGGGATATCCGAGCCATCCGAAGATGTCCAGGTTGTCCCACCCCTCCTTGTTGTCGCCCCGCGGAGGATAGTAGTTGATCCGCACCTTGTGATAGATGTCCCCGTAGAGCTCCGGGTACAGCTCCGGCTGGAGGAGGTGCTGGAGCACGCCCAGCTTGGACTCTTCCTTCGTCTTGAACGACTCCGGGTCGTCCAGCACCTCACCGTCCCGGTTCCCCAGGATGTTCGTGCTGAACCAGCCTCGCAGCCCGATCATCCGCGCCTTCAGCCCCGGCGCGATGATGGTCTTGATGAGCGTCTGCCCGGTCTTGAAGTCCTTCCCCGCCACCGGCACGCCCGTCTCCTTCGCCAGGTCCTGGAGCGCGGGGAAGTCGACGCTGAGGTTGGGGGCGCCGTTGGCGTAGGGGACGCCTTCCTTCAGCGCCGCCCACGCGTAGATCATGGAGGGCGCGATGGAGTCCGCGTTCGCGTCCATGGCCTTCTCGAAGGCCTCCAGCGTCTGGTGGGCGGGGCCGCGCTCGATGAAGACCTCCGTCGAGCCGCACCATATCATGACGAGCCGCTCGCAGCCGTTCTCCTCCTTGAACCACCGGATGTCCTCGCGGAGCTGCTCCCCCAGCTCCCGCTTGGTCTTCCCCTTCTTCACGTTCTCTCCGTCCAGCCGCTTCACGTACTGCCTGTCGAACACGGCCGGCATCGGGCGGATCGTGCCGAGGAAATCGGCGACGGGGTCGATGTCGCGCTCGTCGAGGACGCGGGCGCCGCGGGCGCTCTCGTTCGCGTCGTCGGGGATGGGGTCCCAGGCGCCGAAGACCAGCTGGTCCAGCTTCGCCAGCGGGACGAAGTCGCGGATCAGGGGGACCCGCCCCTCGGTCCGCTTCCCCAGACGGATGGTCTGCATCTGGGATACGGAGCCGATGGGCTTGGCGAGCCCGCGGCGCACGGATTCGACACCCGCGATGAACGTCGTCGCCACCGCGCCCAGCCCGGGGAGCAGGACGCCGAGCTTCCCATCGGCGGGACCTATCTCAATTGATCTGTTCAACGGTCTCTTCGGTCGGTTCTGGAGCCGGCGCGTCCAGCGGAACGCCCCGGGCGTGCTGGTAGACCCACACGATTCGCTGGAGGGCCGTGATGTTGGTGAGGACGGCGAGGAGGGCGATGACACCCTTGAGGACCAGCCCGTCCCACGCGGTGCCGAAGAAGAGCGCGGCGGAGCCGATGAGGACGACGCGCTCGGCGCGCGGCATGAGGCCGACCTTGCAGTCCAGCCCCAGCGCCTCGGCACGGGCCCGAGTATAGCTGACCATGAGGGAGCCGGCCATGGC
>JAHWKI010000274.1 GCA_019347975.1 Gemmatimonadota bacterium | reverse complement strand
CGCCGTCTGGATGTTGCCCGCGATCTCCGGCTGACGGGCCATGCTCTCCGTCATCCGCCCGCCGATCTGCCCGATCCCGATCCCCGCCCCGATCACCGCGAGACCCGCGCCGATCGCCTTGCCGAAGTTCGCCAGGTACTCCGTGGCGTACTCGGGCGTCAGCCCGCCCATCACGCCTTCCTGCACCACTGAAAGGAAGTGGAACATCTCCGTATTCTCCGTTCGTTTTGCGGGGGTTCGTGTTCTGTCCGCTCCCGGCCGGCACCCGACGCCCCCCTGACGCCCGCGCCACCCGCTCACCGCTTCCCGGCCACCTTCGCCGCACGGCTCTCACCGACATTCGCCGGCTACTCTACGACGGGTTCCCTGGAGCCCCGGCCCCCCGAAGGCGCGCCACATGGGACGGACGCGCTCGCCCTTGCCCGGCAGAGCCGGGCCCACCTTGCCGCGAAGCGGCCCACCTTGCCGCGAAGCGGCCTTTTGCGAAGCCCTCTTGCCGCGAAGCGGCCCTCTTGCACCGCCCTCTTGCCGCGTCAGCGGCCCTCTTGCGACGGCGAAGCCGGAGCCTCGCCGTCAGTGGGCATGCCGGATCAACCCGATAAACACCGCCGTCAGCATCGCAAAAATGTACGCCTGCAAAAAGGCGACGAAGATCTCGAGAAGCATGATCGCAATGGCCATCAGCAGCGGCGCCGGCGCCACCCACAGCGCGTTCGCGCCGGCGGCCAGCACCAGCAGCCCGGTGAGCGCCAGGACCACCGCGTGCCCCGCGGTCATGTTGGCGTACAGGCGGATGGCCAGCGCGAAGGGCTTGGTCAGCTTCCCCAGGAACTCCACCGGCGTCATGATCAGAAGCATCAGGAACTTGCCGGCCCCGCCGATCCCCGGCGGCGCGTAAAAGATCGTCTTCGAGTATCCCGCCGCGCCCAGCTCCCGCATCCCCGCGATCTCCACGACGAAGAACGTCACGGCGGCGAGGGCCGCCGTCACGGAGATGTTCCCGGTCGGCGAGGCGCCCCAGGGGATCAGGCCGAGCAGGTTGCAGAACAGGATGAAGAAGAAGACCGCGATCACATAGGGGTAGTACCGCTCTCCGTGGTGCCCCACGTTCGGCTTGGCCACCTCGTCGCGCAGGTACAGGATGAACGCCTCGACGACGTTCGCCCCGCCCTTCGGCCCCCGCGCCGCCCCCTCCGCGTGCGCCCGCCGCGCCTTCCGCGCCGCCGGGATCAGCACCGCCGCCACCAGAACGGCGGCCACGATCATGAACAGCACGTGCTTCGTGATGGAGAAGTCGAGGGTCAGAGGACCCCAGTGCACCGGCTCGAACGTCGGCAGGTGGAACGTACGACCCGCGAACTCCCACTCGTGGGAGTCCGCCAGGTGGTGCAGGATCATCTCCTGGATGTTGAACCCCTCGCCCTCCTCGGGCGCGGTCTTCATCAGCGCTCGCATCGTTCCCAGCATCGCCTCAGTCTTCCCTCGTCCGTACCCGACCGTCCGCTCTCATCTCCGCCGTCCCGTCCGCCAGTCGCAGGAACGCCGGCTCCATCAGCACCAGCAGGAACACGAACCCCACCAGGCTCAGCAGCGTCACACCGGGATCCAGCCTCGTCGCCCGCGTCACCCAGTACGCCGCTCCCCCGATCACCGCGAACCGCAGAAGCATTCCGCTCGCCCAGCTGACGACAAAGTCGCGCCCCTTCCGCCGCGAGACCACCAGCGCTGCGAACGCCGGCAGCTGGACCGCCGTCGCCACCGCCGCCGCCAGCCATACGCCCGCGCTTCGCTCCGGCCCCAGCAGCCACCCGATCCCGGCCGCCAGGCCGACCATCAGGACCGTCGTAGTCGCCGCGTACGCGATCCAGGCCGTCACTCTCCGTCCTTCTCCCGCCGCTCCCGCTCCCGCGGCACGACCACCAGGTGGTGGATCATGTGGTAGAACCCGGCACCCGCCCCGAGAAACGCGCCCAGCAGCGCCAGCCACGGCTCCGTTCCCAGCCAGCCGTCCGCCTTCGTCCCCAGCCACAGGAACAGCAGCGTGCTCGCCGCCATCGTCAGCCCGTGCCCGAGGTACTCGCTCGGGCTCGAGGGCGCCGACCCGCCCCTCCCCTTCCGACGCGGCTCTTCCACCCCCGTATTCACCCGCTCCCGGTTGGCGACAGACGGCGAACCTAAGCGCTTGTGAAAAAATGCGCAAGCGCCGCCGCCCCCCTCGTCGGATGCCACCCCGCAGGCCCTCGCGACGCCTCCTCCGGAGTCCGCGAAGCTCGGTCGGGCAGGCGCGCCGGTACACAAGTGTCCATTCCCGAGCCTGCTCATCCGCGAGCGGAGGTTTCGAACCCTGTAGGGTCGAGAATCGCCCGTTGACGTCCGGCGCTCCTCTGCGGGTGGTGGTTCGCGACCTGAGGGTGTTCAAGTCTCCACTCGGGCGTGGCGAATGGGCGTGAGCGGAGACCTGGCGACGGTGCCCGTTCCGTTGCCTCCGACGTGTCCGAGCTCTCCGTGTCACACTGTTTGGGAAGGTGGGTTCGCCGCCGGGCCAGGAGAGTAGCCCGATGAACCGGACAGAGCGGGGTCGCCGGAGCAGGGCTCGGATGAGAATCCGACGTCTGCTCACCCGGCGCGGTCCACCTCCATCTTCACCTCGCCGATCGCGACCGAAGTCCGCGCCTGCGGCGTGAAAAAAAGGGGAAACTCCTCGGTTTGACGCGTTTCCCGCCGGGTCTCTATCTTGCACGTCTCGCACGCCTGCGGGTGTGCAAAACGCGAGAGGGGAAATGCGTGCTGAAGCGATGATGGTCGCCGCGCTGCTGGTGGCGGGATGCGCCGGCTCGACGGGAGAAGTGGGTGAGAGCCGGGACGGTGTGCTGATGGACGACGTGGCGGCGACGGTGGAAGTGAAGCTGCAGGGGGACTCGGTGCGCCTGCTGCTCCACGTGACGAACACGGGCGAGGCGCCGCTGGACTTCACCTTCCCGTCCTCGCAGCGCTACGATTTCGTGGTGCGGGACGAGGCGGGGGCGGAGGTGTGGCGGTGGTCGGAGGGGATGATGTTCCTGCAGGCCATCTCCCACGCGAGGCTCGCGCCGGGCGAGACGTGGGAGTTCGAGGTGGTGTGGGAGCCGGGCAACCGAACGGGTCGCTACGAAGTCGTAGGGAAGATTACGGGGACAGAGCACGAGGTGCAGCAGAGCGCGGCGTTCGAGCTGCCGTAGAGGAAGGAAGCGGATGGAGGCATCGGCGGTGACGGGGGCGCCCGGGGACGAGCAGGAGATCGCGCTGCTGGAGCGTCTGGCGGAGGTGCGGGCGGCGCTCGAGGCGGAGATCGGGAAGCGGGTGATCGGGCAGCATCGGATCGTGGAGGGGCTGCTCACCGCGCTGCTGGCGGACGGCCACGCGCTCCTGGTGGGCGTTCCGGGGCTGGCGAAGACGCTGCTGATCTCGACGCTGGCCGAATCGCTGGACCTGGCGTTCAGCCGGATCCAGTTCACGCCGGACCTGATGCCGTCGGATATCACGGGTACGGAGATTCTGGAGGAGGACCGCTCGACAGGGAAGCGGATGTTCCGCTTCGTGAGGGGTCCGATCTTCGCCAACGTGGTGCTGGCGGACGAGATCAACCGGACGCCGCCGAAGACGCAGGCGGCGCTGCTGCAGGCGATGCAGGAGCGTGCGGTCACGGCGGCCGGCGAGACGATGAACCTGGACCGGCCGTTCTTCGTGCTGGCGACGCAGAACCCGATCGAGCAGGAGGGGACGTATCCGCTGCCGGAGGCGCAGCTCGACCGGTTCATGCTGGAGCTCCGGATCGGCTACCCCACGCGCGAGGAGGAGGAGCAGGTCGCGCTCCAGACCACCGGCGCGGAGGAGCCCACCGTGAGGGGGATCCTCGACGCCAGGGCGCTGCGGGAGCTCCAGGGGCTCGTCCGCCGGGTTCCGGTCCCGCGGTCGCTGGTCTCCTACGTCGTCCGGCTGGTCCGGGCCACGCGACCCGACGACGCCGAATCCCCGGCCCTGATCCGCCAGTTCGCGAGCTGGGGCGCGGGACCGCGCGCATCGCAGTACCTTACGCTCGGCG
>JAHWKI010000273.1 GCA_019347975.1 Gemmatimonadota bacterium | reverse complement strand
GCGAGGCCACGGTGTCGGAGGTCCAGGCGCGGCTGTCGGACGAGCTGGCGTACACCACGGTGCTGACGGTGCTGCGGACGCTGGAGGAGAAGGGGCACGTGGGGCACCGGCCGGGCGAGGGGCGCGCGTACCGGTACCGGGCGCTGGTGGAGCGTGAGGCGGCGGGGTCGACGGCGCTGGACGGTCTGCTGGACCGGGTGTTCGGCGGGTCGCCGGAGCTGCTGCTGACGCGGCTGGTGGAGGACCGTCGGCTGACGGACGAGGAGCTGGAAGGGATGCGTCGTCTGCTGGATGAGCGGCTGCGTGCGCGGGGGGACGAATGATCCTCTCGTGGCTGGTCTACTGCCTGCTGGTGTCGGCGCTGCTGGGCGTCGCCGCGTGGCTGGCGGAGCGGGCGGCGCGGGCGCAGGAGTGGCCGGGGCGGTGGGCGTGGGCGGGAGCGCTGGCGGGATCGTTGGCGTTCCCGGTGTGGGCGAGACTGGCGCCGGCGTCGGAGGCGACGGTGGCGGGGCCGCTACCCGGGGCGTTCGTGATGGAGGCGCTGCCGCCGCTGGTGCTTCAGCCGTCGACATCGGCGGGGGTGGGGGTGGAGGGGATCCTGATGCTGGGGTGGGGCGCTGTGAGCGGGCTGCTGCTGCTCTCTCTGGCGGTTTCGGCGGTGCGGCTGAGGGCGGCGGAGCGGCGCTGGGGCGCGGAGGACCTGGATGGCGTGCGGGTGCTGGTGTCGGAGCGCACGGGCCCGGCGGCGCTGGGGCTGATCCGCGGCCGGGTCGTGCTGCCGCGGTGGGCGCTGGCGCTGGACGCGCGGCTGCGTCGTCTGATGGTGCTGCACGAGGCGGAGCACGTGCGGGCGCGGGACCCGCAGCTGGCGCTGGCGGGGCTGCTGTTGTGCGCGGCGATGCCGTGGAACGTGCCCCTGTGGTGGCAGCTCGGGCGACTCCGCCTCGCCATCGAGATGGACTGTGATGCCCGGGTGCTGCGCCGGGCGGCGGACGTGCGGGGCTACGGCGCGCTGCTCCTGGAGGTGGGGCAGCGGCGGTCGCGGCTGGCGCTCGGGCTGGTGGAGACGAGGACATCGCTGGAGAGGAGGATCCGGATGATGACGCGGCAGACGACGGGGCGGAGGACGCTGCGGGCGCTGGGGCTGGCCGGGATCTCGGGGCTGGTGCTGGCGATGGCGTGCGAGACGCCGGGGCCGACGGACGTGACGGCGGAGCCGGAGCGGCGGCCGGTGGAGCTGGACGACGTGCGCGGAATCGTGGAGGCGCGGGACGGGTCGACGGCGTGCGAGCCGACGTTCTACCTGAACGGCGCGGAGTTCCCGGAGGGACGCGACGGGATCGACAGGCTGAAGGCCGAGGAGATCGAGCGGATCGACGTGTTCAAGGGCGCGGCGGCCGAGGCGGGTGGGGTCTGCGGCGCGATCCTGATCGTCGGCAAGGACCTGACGCGCGAGGAGCGCACGGCGGTGGAGGCGCTGGCGGCGCGGTTCCGGTCGACCGTCCGGCCGCGGAAGGCGCTGGCGGAGCTCTCGGCGGCGCCGACGTTCACGCCGATGACGCAGCGGCCGCAGCTGAAGAACGCCAGCGAGGTCTCGGAGCGGCTGATGGCCGAGTACCCGCCGATGCTCCGGGAGGCGGGGATCGGCGGAACGACGAACGTGTGGTTCTTCATCGGGTCGGACGGCCGCGTGGCCCGTACAAAGATCAACCAGAGCAGCGGGCACCGGGCGCTGGACGAGGCGGCGCTGAGGGTCGCCGAGGTGATGGAGTTCACGCCGGCGCGGCTCGAGGCGGAGCCCACGCCGGTGTGGGTGGCGCTGGACATCACGTTCGACGTGCGGACGGAGCGCGCGGAGCGACCGGCCGGTCGGCTGGAGCGGACGAGGGCGGAGCCGGAGGAGCGCGTGCGGGAGGAGCGGGTCCGGGAGTCGCTGCCGGTGCGGACGCCGAGCTCCGCCGCCGGTGTGGTGTCCGAGCGTCCGCGGTTCACGCCGATGACCAAACGCCCGCAGCTGAAGAACCGGGAGGCTGTCGCGGAGGCGCTCCAGGAGCATTACCCGCCGCTGCTGCGCGATGCCGGCATCGCCGGAACGGCGAACGTATGGCTGTTCATCGACGAGACCGGGCGCGTGGCGAAGACGGCCGTGAACACGAGCAGCGGGTTCGCGGCGCTGGACGAGGCGGCGCTCGCCGTGGCGAGCCGGATGGAGTTCACTGCGGCGCTGAACGGTTCCGCGCCGGTGCCGGTGTGGGTGGCGATCGACGTGACGTTCGAGAGGCCGTAGCGGCCGTGGCGAGCGTGGGCCCGGAGGGGATGCGATGGAGCACGGGGGCGGCCGCGGGGGCCGCCCTTCTGCTGACCGCGGCGTGCGGGGGCTCGTCCGGGGCGGCGGACGTGGCGGTCCGGGACAGCGCGGGGATCGAGATCGTGGAGGTCGCCGGCCTGCCTACCGAACCGGTCGGCTGGAGGCTGAGCCCGGAGCCGCGGGTGGTGATCGGCGGAGACGCGGCCGACGAGAGGTCGGAGCTGTACCGGGTCAGCGGAGCCGCCCGGCGGTCGGACGGGAAGATCGTCGTCGCCAACGGCGGGACCATGGAGCTGCGGCTGTTCGAGGCCGACGGTACGCCGGCGGGGTCGTTCGGCCGGAGTGGCGGCGGCCCGGGCGAGTTCGGGATGCTGGCGCTGGTGGGGCTCCTGCCCGGTGACTCCGCGCTGGTGCACGACGCCCGGAACCGTCGGTTCACGGTGGTCACGCCCGAGATGACGCTGGGCCGGTCGTTCGAGGCGGTGCGGGGCAACAGCCCGGCGGTGGCGTTCCCCGTGGCGCTCTTCCCCGGAGGGCCGGTGGCGGTGCGCACCGCCACCGGCTTCGGCGGTCCGCCCACGACCGGGGTCTACGACGGCGCGGCGCCGGTCCATCTCGCCGGTCTCGACGGCTGGCTCCGGGACAGCCTGGCGGTGTTTCCCATGCGCCAGTCCTATCTGCGGATCGGCGAGGGTTCCATAAACATCCTATCGGTCCCGTTCGGAACGGAGGCATCGTTCACCGCGGCGGGTGACCGGCTGCACGTCGGCACGGGCGAGCGGTACGAGGTCCGCAGCTTCGATCGTGACGGTGAGCTGGTCCGGATCCTACGCGCGGCCGCCACGCCGAGGCCGGTGCGTGACGAGGACGTCAGGGCCCATATCGATCGCGCGCTGGAGCGGCTGCCGGAGCAGGCGCGCCCCGGCCAGCGCCGGCTCTTCGAGGAGATCACCCCACCCGAGCGGATGCCGGCGTACGGCGGGTTGGTGGCCGATTCGGACGCCAACCTGTGGGTGGAGCGGTACGCGCCGCCGGGGGAAGGCCCCGCGACCTGGACCGTCTTCGATCCCGCCGGACGACCGCTCGGGACGATCACCACAGCCGAGGACATGGACGTGCTGGAGATCGGGGAGTATTACCTCCTGGGCACCGGGACGGACGAGCTGGACCGGCCGTACGTGGGGATGTGGGGGCTGGAGCGGTGAAGGGGGTGAAGGGCTGACGTGCCCCGTCTGGCGTGTGCCGAAAGCCGTGTACCGGCTGTTCCTCGACCGGATCAGGATGACGTCGGGCGCTTCTCTCAGGGTGAGGAAGGAAAAAGCCGGATCACGTTGGACGGCACACGCCAGACGGCACACGGTTCGATCGTGTAAGACGCGGCCTACCGGCTGACGCAGTACAGATACTCCGAGACCCGGTCCCCGCTGTACTTCCGGTCCTCGCCGTCGGCGTCGGAGCGGTAGCGCTTGTAGGTCCTGTCGTAGCGCCTGAACGTCCCCTTCCGGCCGTTCTCCTTCAGCACCCGTTCGATGGTGGCGCCCGGGATGATCCCCTCGTCGTTGTAGCTCATCACCACGTGGCGCCAGGGGGCGCTGGCGACGAGCCGCTCGAAGGCGTCCTCGCACTTCCCGGCTCGCGACCAGTCGCTCCGCTTCCCGCCATCGGGGGCGAGGCCGGTCTTCCCGCGCAGCTCGATGCCGCCGTCGAACCAGCCTTCGGCGATGATCTCGGGGACGTGGTAGTAGCCCGGGTACTGGCGGTTGTTGTAGGGCGGATCCAGGTAGAGGAGGTCGAACGGC
>JAHWKI010000272.1 GCA_019347975.1 Gemmatimonadota bacterium | reverse complement strand
GGGGGCGGTCAGCTCGACGCGACCGACCAGATGTGATTGATCTCGTCCGGCGTGGTCATGGCGAGGTGGATCGCGCTCATCCAGCGGCCGGCCTCCGCCTGGAGCGCCCGGGAGGATACCTCCCGACCCGCCGGGGACGCCGGCGTATCCGCTGCGCCCAGCTCCCGGCACTGGTTCAGCAGGTTCTCACGGAGGCGGTCGTCCTGCGTCAGCTCGGCCATGAGCCGGAGCTGACGGATCGTCAGCTCTTCCTGACCCGCGGCGCGCGCGGCCGCCACATACTCCCTGACCTGCTCCGCCGTGCCGACCAGATCGCCGCGGCCCAAGAGGATCAGCGCCAGCGTCCGGCGCGCCCGCACCACGTCCGGCTTGAGCTCGATGATCCTGTGGCAGAGGGCCTCCGCTTCCCGGCCGTGCCCCACGGACAGGTAGGAATCCACCGCCCGGCCATAGTACCGGAGAGCCCCGTGGATGTCCCCCGCGGACGCGCAGAGCTGCCCCGCGCGGATCAGCTGCCCGGCCACGAACCGGTCCGTGGCCAGCTGGACCTTCCGGTCCAGCTTCCGCAGCTGCGACTTCAGACTCCGGCGAATCGGACTCATCGCTGACGGTCCTTCCAGTGCGTCGAGCTCGCCCGGCCGGGCTCCCCCGACGCAGGTCGGGTCGCCCGGTGGTGCATGGCAGGGGAAGGGACGATCCCATTCCACGCGCAGGAACGCAAGCCCTTGCCGCCGGCGGTCGGCCGGCGACCAAACCGCCCTCTCTCGCACACACGCGCGCGCCACTCTTACCTGCAAAGATCCTCAGCTGAGGGGCTGGCACGTCGGACAGAAGTAGGTGCTTCGGCCCATGTCTCCCTGCAGGAACCGCTCGATGCGGGAGCCGCAGTCGAGACACGTCTTCCCCACCCGCATGTAGACCCAGAACCGCTGGCTGGAGGGCGTCGCCCGCCGCCGGAGCGGCACGGAAGTCCGCCGGCGCGTGAGCAGGTTCAGGCGCATCAGCCGCGCTGCGGTCTCGTACACCGTCGTGAGCTGGTCGTCCGTAAGCGCTCCCACCGGCGTCCGCGGGTGGATGCGGCACTCGAAGAGCACCTCGCTCTTGTAGACGTTCCCGACCCCGGCGGCGACCCGCTGGTCCATCACGACGTCGCCGATCTCCCGACCGGCGTAACCGGGCAGCCGCGCCCGGGCGACCGCCTCGGCCACCGGTGCCGGGTCCGCGAGCAGGTCCGGTCCCAGGCGCGCCAGCTTCGGATGCCGCCCCAGCGCAGAGGTCCGGACCGTCTCGGCGCGGTACGCCCGCTCGCATACGTACGCGGCCTCTCCCGTGACCAGCACGACGGTCGCCCCGCGCGGCCGCCGCTCCCGGGCGTGCAGCCGGCGCCAGCGTCCGTTCATCCCCAGGTGGACCCGGAGGCTCCAGTCGCCCTCGATCTCGATGATCAGGTGCTTGCCCAGCGCCCTCACCGCATCCACAGTGCGCCCGGTCAGCTCCGCGATCTCCCCGGTGTCGTGCAGCGCCACCAGGTCCAGCCGCCGGCCCGGCAGCTCCGACCCGAGGACGCGGGCGATCCGATGGATGGTGTCCCCTTCGGGCATGGCTAGGCGCCGATCCGCATGCTGCGATAGTCCTGCTCGAACCCCGCCTCCTTCATCGCCGGCGCCAGCGCCGAGCGGATCGCCGGCTCGCCGTCGACCTCCTCCACCGCGAGGCCGCGCCTGCGTCCGCGGGCGAGGGTGGCGAGCGCGGGGAGCCCGCGGGCGACGTCGTCCGGGCTCGCGTCCTCGAACGTCCGCAGGCGCTTGCCGCTCCGGTCCACCCACAGCGTCGGCCGGCCGTCCACCAGCACGACCGCCGAGCCGGACGCCCGCCGGGGCCCGTGGCCGGAGCCATGGACCAGCGCCGGCCACGGCAGGAGCCAGCCGTACGGGTTCGCCGGATCCGTGGCCGCCAGCGCGACCACGTCGCCGTCCTCCTCGCCATCCCGGACCCGCCGCAGCCGGTCCACGAGCCCCGGGTAGGCGAACTGCGCGCCCCCGAGCCCCTCGACGAAGTAGCCCCGCCTCACCTTGCCCGCCTCCTCCATGGACCGCAGGACTCGGTAGACGCTGCTGAACCCGCCCCCCAGCGCCTCCACCGCCGCGGTCTCTCGCGCCACCAGCCCGTGCCGCTCCAGCAGCGTGGCCGCCCACGCCGCGGCGCGCTCGGTGGGACGGACCGGGCTCCGGACCAGGTCCCGCACCAGCGACCAGCGGCCGGCCGGTCCTCCCGCTCCGGCCGCCGTACCGGCTCTCAGCAGCGCCCCGGTCGGCCGCCAGGAGCGGAAGCGCCTGGAGGCGCCGGCCCGGGACGGCGCGCGGACCGGTCGGGTCGCGTCGTCCGACGCTCCGCGGCCTCGTCGTCGGGCGGTACCCAGCGACCGCAGGGCGGCGAACGTGTCATTGGTGACGAGCCCTGCCCACACCAGGTCCCACAGCGCCTCCAGGACGTCCGCGGGCTCGGTGTCCGGCAGCGCGGCCAGCACCTCCGCGTGGAAGGACGCGCCCCGCCGGTCCAGGTGGTCGAGGATGGCCCGGTGCCGGTCGTCATCCAGCTCCTCCGGCAGCTCATCCATCGCGGGCGGGATCAGCAGCCGGTCGACCCGCTCTCGCCGGTACAGCATGATCCGCCCGTCGTCGCTCCGGAGGGGGGAGTGGCCGACCCAGACCAGCCACCCCATCGCCCCGAGCTCGTCCAGCATCTCCGGCCGGAAGGTCCGCACCCGCGCCGGCAGGATGGTGCGCACCAGGTCACGGTATCCGAGGGGGATCCCCTCCAGCTGGATGATGGCGTCCGCCAGCGACTCGTGGGGATCGTCACCGGCCACCCGGTGCCACGCCGGGAGGAACCGCGCGAGCGTCTCCCGCGACACGGGCGCGACCTCCCCCCTCAGCTTCGCGATGGTCCGCCGCTTGATCTGCCGCAGCACCTCCGCGTCCACCCACTCCTCACCCGTCCCCCCCGGCGTGAACTCCCCCCGCAGAAGGCCCCGCTCCTTCGCCGCATTCGCCTCCGCCCTCAATTCGAAAGTTGAAGTTGAAGTTGGAGTTGAATTTGACGTCGAAGTCGAAGTCGAAGTCGAAGTCGAACTCCCCGCCAACAGCAGCCGCACCTGCCCCTCCACCAGCCCGTACCGCGCCGCGACCTCCCCCGCCGTAAACGGCCCGTGTGTCCGCGCGTAGCGCCGCAGCAGCGCCTCCACCGCGTTCTCGACCGGCTCGAGGAACGCCGACGCAACCCCCGCCGGCGGCGCGGTCCCCAGGGCGTCGCGGTACAGCGCCACATCCTCGACCGCGATCCACGCGTCCCGCCCGGCGATCCGCACCCGCGCCGCCCGCCGTCCGCGCTCCAGCTTGCGGAGCCACGGCAGGGGGTCCTCCGCCGAGCGCTCCCGCGCCTCCTCGTCCGTCAGCTCGCCCACCTGCCGCAGGACGTCGTGGAGCTCGTCGGCGTGCCGCGCCCGCCGCTTCTCCGCCCGCCGCTGGAGCTGGTCCTCGAGCTCGGCGATGAGGTCCGCGTCCAGCAGCTCACGGAGGTCCGCCTCGCCCAGCAGCTCCCGGAGCAGCTTCATGTCCAGCGACAGCGCCTGCGCCCGCCGCTCGGCCGCCGGCGAGTCCCCCTCGTACAGGAACTCCGCCACGTACGCGAAGACCAGCGAGCGGGCGAACGGCGACGCGGAGTGCCCCTCCACCTCGTGGACGCGGATCTCCCGGCTCTCCACCGCCCGGAGCACCTCTCGCAGCGCGGGAACGTCCAGAACGTCCTGCAGGCACGACCGGTAGGTCTCCATGACGATGGGGAAGGACGGGTACTGCATGGCCACGCTCATCAGCTTCTGCGCGCGCTGCCGCTGGGCGAACAGCGGCGTGCGCTGGCCGGGGCGGCGTCGGGGGAGCAGCAGCGCGCGGGCGGCGTTCTCGCGGAACTGGCTGGCGAAGAGCGGTGACCGGGCCAGCTCCCCGATCACCCGGTCCTCCAGCTCCTCGGCGTCGGGGATGAGGTCGTCGACGCCCGGCGGGTCATCCCCGTCCGCGATGGTCAGCACGATGCCATCGTCGCTCCAGACGGCGTGG
>JAHWKI010000067.1 GCA_019347975.1 Gemmatimonadota bacterium | reverse complement strand
TCGGGGAGGATCGGCTCCTCTACCCGCATGAGCATGGGACCGGCATCGAGCTGCTCGACCATGCGCATGATGGTCACCCCCGTGACCGCGTGTCCGCGGATGATCGCCCAGTTGATCGGAGCGGCGCCCCGGAGCGCGGGCAGGAGCGAGGCGTGAACGTTCAGGGAGCCGCGGGCGGGCGCGTCCAGGAGCTCGCGGGAGAGGAGCTGCCCGTAGGCGACCGCGACGTTCAGCTCCGGGCCGAGCTCCCGGACCCGCCGCACGAAGTCGGCGTCCCGCGCCCGCTCCGGCTGGAAGACCGGCAGCCCCTCGCCCTCGGCGAGCTCCTTCACCGGAGACGGTGAGAGCGTCCGGCCTCTGCCGCGGGGACGATCCGGCTGCGTCACCACGCCGATGACGTCGTGTCCTTCGCCCAGCAGAGCGCCGAGCGAGGGGAGCGCGAACTCGGGTGTCCCCCAGAACAGGATCCTCATGTCACGCGCCCGCCTTCGGGGCGTCTGCCTGCATCTTTTCCCATTTCTTCAGGAGCATCTTCCGCTTCAGAGGGCTGACGCGGTCGAGGAACAGGACGCCGTCCAGGTGATCGATCTCGTGCTGGAGGATCCGGGCGAGGAGACCCCCGGCCTCGAGCCGCACCGGCTCGCCCTCGAGATCGGTGGCCTCCACTACGACGGCGGCGCGGCGGTCGACCAGCTCGCGGAGCCCCGGGATGCTGAGGCACCCCTCCTCCGCCCGGTCGATCTCGTCCGACTCGCTCACGACCTCGGGGTTGATCAGGGCCAGCGGCTGGACGCCATCCTCTCTCGGATCGACGACGATGATGCGGCGGCCGACGCCCACCTGTGGCCCGGCGAGGCCGACGCCATCCTCGGCGTACATGGTGTCGAACATGTCCCGGGCCAGCGCCCGGAGGTCGTCACCGATCGTGTCGATCTCCTCGGCCTCGACCCGGAGGACCGGATCGCCCAGGTACCGCATCCGGAGCACCGCCATTCTTCCCGCTACTGCTGCTGCGTTTCCGCCGTGAACACACGCGCGATCTTGGCTCGCGCCACCTCGATCCGGGTCTCGCCCGTCTTCAGCGTCACCCGGTCCTCCTTGAGATGAATGACCTGTCCGAGGATCCCGCCATCGGTCATCACCTCGTCCCCTTTCTTCAACCCCGCAACCATTTCCTGGTGCCGCTGCTGGGCCTTCTTCTGCGGCCGGATCAGCAGGAAATAGAAGATCGCGATGATCGCGGTCCACATGATGACCATCGGCAGCAGCGATGTCTGTCCTTCGGGCGACGCGATGATCGCCAGCAGGTTCATGCTCACTCGGTCCTCGCTTTCGTTTCCGCCCGCCCGGCACGGTACCGGGCCAGCCATTCTTCGCTCCAGCCGGCGAACTCGCCGGCCCGGATCCGCTCCCGTGCCCGCTCACCGAGGCGAATGAGAAAGCGGACGTTGTGCAGGCTGATCAGCCGCAGCGCCAGCATCTCCTCCGCCACCAGCAGGTGCCGCAGGTAGGCGCGGCTGTAATTCCCGCACGTCCAGCAGTCACAGTCGGGGTCCAGCGGGCCGCCGTCCAGCCGGAACCGCCGCCCCTTCACGTTCACCTGCCCCTCGCCCTCCACCCACGCGGTGCCGTTCCGGCCGTTCCGGGTGGGCGCCACGCAGTCGAACATGTCCACGCCGCGGCCGATGGCCTCCAGCAGGTCGTCCGGATAACCCACGCCCATCAGGTACCGCGGCAGGTCCGGTGGCAGCTCCGGCTCCACCGCCTCCAGGACCTCCCACATTACCGGCTTCGCCTCGCCCACGCTCAGCCCGCCGATCGCGATGCCGTGCCAGTCGCCCAGCTCGCGCACACGGCGGACCGCATCCACCCGCAGGTCCGTGTAGGTGGAGCCCTGGATGATGGGGAGCAGCGTCTGATCCCGCGACACCCCCTCCCGCCCGAGCGCCTCGAACGCGTCCCGGCTCCGCTCCAGCCACCGCAGCGTGCGCTCGTGGGCCGCCTCCGCCAGCGTCCGGTCGGCCTGGCCGGGTGGGCACTCGTCGAAGGCCAT
The DNA here is from genome assembly GCA_019347975.1 of Gemmatimonadota bacterium. GTDB lineage: Bacteria > Gemmatimonadota > Gemmatimonadetes > Longimicrobiales > RSA9 > JAHWKI01. The sequence goes on along the minus strand of JAHWKI010000067.1, from coordinate 13,967 downwards.
GATGACGTCCGCGCCCAGCGCCGCCTGGATCTCCATCACGCGCTCGGGCGTGAAGAGGTGGCGGGAGCCGTCGATGTGGCTCTGGAACTCCACGCCCTCTTCCCGGACGTCGTTGAGCCTGGCCAGGCTGAAGACCTGGAAGCCTCCCGAGTCCGTCAGCACGGGCCGGTCCCAGCCCATGAACCGGTGCAGCCCGCCCATCTCCCGGACCACGTCGTGCCCCGGCCGCAGGAAGAGGTGGTACGTGTTGGAGAGCATGATCTCCGCCCCCGCGCCCCGGACCTCTCCAGCGGACAGTCCCTTCACCGTCGCCTGCGTTCCGACCGGCATGAAGGCGGGCGTCTCGACGGTGCCATGGGGCAGCGCCAGCTTACCCGCCCGGGCCGCGCCCTCCCTGGCGTCGATCGTATACTCGAACACCTAGAGGATCACCATCGCGTCGCCGTAGGAGTAGAACCGGTAGCGCGCGCGGACCGCCTCGTCGTACGCGGCCATCGCGCGCTCGTGGCCGGCGAACGCGCTGACCAGCATGAGCAGCGTGGAGCGCGGGAGGTGGAAGTTCGTGATCAGCCGGTCCACCGCCCGGAACCGGTAGGGCGGTCGGATGAAGATGTCCGTCCAGCCGCTCCCCGCGCGGACCCGGCCGTCATCCAGGGCCACGCTCTCCAGCGTCCGGGCGACGGTCGTGCCCACGGCCCACACCGCGCCACCCCGATCCCGGGCCCCGTCGATCGTGCGCGCCGCCGCTTCCGGGACCTCGAACCACTCGGCGTGCATGGCGTGCCGCGACAGGTCGTCCTCGTCCACCGGCCGGAAGGTGCCCACGCCCACATGGAGGACCAGCCGCGCCGTTTCCACGCCCCGGCCGCGGAGCGCCTCCAGCACGGCGGGCGTAAAGTGGAGGCCGGCGGTGGGGGCCGCAACCGACCCGCTCGTCCGCGCATAGACCGTCTGGTAGCGCTCCCGGTCCTCCGCCTCCGCCGGCCGCTCGATGTAGGGCGGGAGCGGCATCTCCCCAACGCGCTCGATGGCCGCGCGCGCCGGCTCGTCGCTCTCGATCCGGACGATCCGGCCGCCCCCCGGCGTGGAGTCGACGACGTGGATCCGGACAGCGTCGTCGACCTCGATCACCCGGCCCGGCTTCAGCTTTCCCCCGGGCCGGACCAGCGCCTCCCACTCCCGCTCGTCGTCGGACAGGGGGCGGAGGAGCAGGACCTCCGCGGGCGCGCCCGTGGGCTTGCGGCCGCGGATCCGGGCCGGGAGGACACGGGTCTCGTTGACCACCAGCACGTCGCCGGCCGGGATCAGGTCGGGGAGGTCGCGGAAGGACAGGTGACGGAACGGTGCCCCGTCGCGGGGGACCACCATCAGGCGGGACCGGTCCCTCGGCTCGACCGGATGCTGCGCGATGAGCTCGGAGGGGAGCTCGTAGTCGTAGGCGGCGGCACGCGACAGGTCGGGACCCGCCCTCATCTCTTCGCGGTTTACGGGGCGCCGCCGTCGAAGAGGTTGATCTGGTTCTGACGCTCGAGCTCCTCCGGGACCGCATACCCGAACCGCTGGAACGCGCGCTTCGTGGCGACCCGCCCCCGGGGCGTGCGCATGAGGAACCCGTTCTGGATGAGGAACGGCTCGTACACCTCCTCGATCGTCCCCGCGTCCTCCCCCACCGCGACGGCGAGGGTGTTCAGCCCCGCGGGCCCGCCACCGAAATTCTCGATCAGCGTCTTCAGGATCCGCGCGTCCATCTCGTCCAGCCCGTACTGGTCGACGTCGAGCATCCGGAGCGCGTCATCGGCCACCTTCCCGTCGATCACGCCATCGGCGCGGACCTGCGCGAAGTCCCGGACGCGGCGCAGCAGCCGGTTGGCGACGCGCGGCGTCCCCCGGCTCCGCTTCGCCAGCTGCTCCGCCCCTTCCGCCGTGCACCCCACGTCCAGGATCTCCGCGCTCCGCACGACGATGTCCATCAGCTCGTCGGCGGCGTAGTAGTTCAGCCGCTGGACGATGCCGAACCGGGCGCGCATGGGCGGCGTGAGCAGCCCGAACCGCGTCGTCGCCCCGACCATGGTGAACTTCTCCACCGGCATCGTGATCGTCTGCGCCTTCGGACCCTCGGACAGCCGGATGTCGATCCGGTAGTCCTCCATCGCCGGGTAGAGGAACTCCTCGATGACCGGGCGCAGCCGGTGGATCTCGTCGATGAAGAGGATGTCCCCTTCCTCGAGGTTCGTGAGGAGCCCCACCAGGTCCGCCGGCTTCTCGAGCACGGGACCGGACGTCGTCTTGATCTGCACGCCGAGCTCCCGCGCCATCAGCATGGCCAGCGTGGTCTTGCCCAGCCCCGGCGGCCCGTGAAAGAGCGTGTGGTCCAGCGGCTCCTTCCGCTGCAACGCCGCGTCGATGGCGATCCGCAGCGACTCCTTCACCTTGGGCTGCCCGATGAACTCCGCGAGCCGCTGCGGGCGCAGCGACAGCTCGACGGTCTCCTCGTCGGCAAGGGCTTCCGGGGTCGTGATCTCGGGCTGACTCATTCTGAGGGCAAGCTAGGAAAGGGCGGGGGTTTCGGCCAGCGCCGGGGCGCGCTTGCCCGGCGCTTTGCAAGAGGGCCCGCTGGCGCGGGCAAGAGGGCGCGGGCTGCGCCCGCACAAGAAGGCCGCGACTGGCGTCGCGGCAAGAGCGCTGCGCAAAACGCCGCTGCGCGGCAAGGGGGGCGCGGGTTGCGCCCGCGCAAGCCGGGCTCGGGCTCCGCCCTCGCAAGGAGCGCTTGCGAGCGGAGCGAGCCTACGCCTGCGAGCGCAGCGAGCCTTTTGCGCAGCGCTCTTGCGGGCGAAAGCCCGCCCTCTTGCGCCCGGGGCGCCCTCTTGCGGGCCCCCCGTCCGCCCTCTTGCGCCCGCACCGCGGGCGCCCGTCCCGCGAACTTTCCCTCCAACCCCCGTGTACAGGATGTCGCACACCACCTCGGAGGACAAAATGACCCGTTCTGGAAGAGCGATCCCGGCACTGATGCTGGCGCTCCTCGCGATTGGCGCCACCACGGCGTGCGGGAAGCGCGTGTCGCGCATCGACCCGACCGCCGTCACGGACCTGTCCGGCCGCTGGAACGACACGGACTCGCGTCTGGTCGCCAACGAGCTGATCACGCAGAGCATGAACGGCCCCTGGCTCACCCGCTACACGAACACCAACGGGGGCGAGGCTCCCGCGGTGATCGTGGGGTCGTTCAGGAACCGGACGCTCGAGCACATCCCGGTGAACACGTTCATCGGGGACCTGGAGCGGGCCATGATCAACTCCGGCGGCGTCCGGATGGTCGCGAGCACCCAGGAGCGCGCGGAGATCCGAGGGGAGCGGGAGGACCAGCAGGAGAACGCGCGGGCGGACACCCGGGCGCGGATGGCCCAGGAGCTGGGAGCGAACTACATGCTCCAGGGCGAGATCACGGCCATCGAGGACCAGGAAGGCCGGGAGAAGGTGGTGTACTACCAGATCGACGCCACCCTGACGGACCTGGAGTCGAACGTCCGGGTCTGGGCCGGTCAGCACAAGATCAAGAAGTACATCGAGCGCGCCCGCATCGGCTGGTGAGGTGATCATGCATACGACGACGACGAAGCTCACGATCCTCGCGCTGGCCGGCTTCGCGGCCGCCTGCGCGCCGAAGCGGATCAACCAGGAGCCCATCCTGGAGAACGACCAGCGCGTCCCCGAGGCGTCCGCGCAGGGCGCCGCGGTGGCCGCAGCCAATCAGCAGGCCGTGCAGCAGATGGCCCGGGACAGCATCGCCGCCGAGGCGATCGCGACGTGCGCGGGCGACATCTGCAGCGCCGTGACCCGGGGCGAGGTCGCGCTGGGCATGAACGAGACGCAGGTGCTGGCGGCGACCGGGACGACGTACGACGCGTGGACGGTGCGCCGGGCCGCCAACTCCTCGGTCCTGGTCCCGCGGAGCAGCCTGTACGCGCCCCAGGACGCCGCGGGCGAGGTGGCGATGGTGCAGCTGGCGGACGGGCGCGTGCGCTCGTACAGCTACCGCGAGGCGCAGGGCGTCCGCGTGGTTTCGCGGCCCGAGGACGCGACCACCGACGGACGCGCCGTCGCCATGGCCGACATGCTGGTCCGGGAGGGCGACGACTACGTCGCCCGGGGCGAGTTCGACATGGCGCTGAACCGGTACGACCGGGCGCACGTGCTGAAGCCGGCCGACCCGTCCATCACGTACCGGATCGCGACGACGCTGGACAAGCAGCTGCGCCCCATCGAGGCGCTCATCCAGTACCGTCTGTTCCTGCACCAGATGGAGCTGGAGAAGATCGAGGCCGTCGGCGACGCCTACGCGAAGCTGGCGACGGCCATCGCCTACGCGAAGGAGCGGGTCGTCGTGATCGAGCGGCGGACGCCCTGACGAGACGACGATGCCCCGGGTGAAGGCGACGGTCAGGGTCGCGGCGATCCTCGTCGCGGCCCTGCCGTTTTCCGGCTGCGCCGCCACGTTCGGCGGGTATGACGTGGCGCCGAACGGGCTTCCTCGCGAGGAGGACGCCCTGAGGGAGGCCCTCGCCTACGAGGCGGACCGGGTGTACCGCGAGGTGGTGGATGGCGAGCGGCCCCTCCCGGACGACGACCTCCTGCGCCTGCTCTACGCCGGCACCGCCGGCTACTACGCCGGTAGCTGGCGCGACGGCAGCCGTCTCCTGGACCTCGCCTCCTACCTGGCGGACGACCGCGTCACCTTCAGCCTCTCCCGGCAGGCATTATCGCTGGTGACCAGCGACCGCGCGCTGGCGTACACGCCGGCCCGCACCGAGCGGCTGATGATCCCGTACGTCGCCGCCATGATGTACCTCCAGGCCGGCGACGTGGACGGCGCCGCGGTGGAGGCACGACGCATCGAGGCCCTGCTGGACCAGCTGGACGCCGATGTCCCGGCCGATTCGATTCCCGACGAGAGCCGCTTCCTCCACTATTTCGCCGGCTGTGTGTTCGAGGCCGCGAGGGACTGGAACGCCGCGGATGTGGCGTACCGGCGCGCCGGCGCTCTGGCGGAGGCCGTGGGGATCGCGATCGACCGGGACCTGGAGCCCGGCATGGACTCGGTGGGCGACGTCGTCGTCCTGGTGGAGCGGGGGTTCGTGCCACACCGCGTGGAACAATCCGTCGTCGTGGTGCTCCCGCCGGCGCAGGTGGCCCTGCTAACGGAGGGCTCCGCCGGGGAGAAGGCGGCCGCGGCCGTGGAGGCCGCGATCCGCATCCTCGCCGCCGCATCGCACGTCCATGGAGACCGGAGCGGGTTCTACCACGACCGCGGCTACCATTCGCAGCTCCACCTCGAGCCCTGGCCTGCCGATGACTGCGCGCCCCGGCGACGTATCTGTGACGACGGCGAGGAAGTCGAGGGCGAGCCGTACCTCCTGCGCATCTCCTGGCCGGTGCTCCACCAGGAGCCTCCGGCCCCGGCGCCGCTCCGGGTGCGGGCCGGCATGGTCGGGGGGGACGCGGGCGCCCGCCTCGATCTGGCCGCGGCCACGCGTCGGGACTTCGAGGCCGAGCGCGCCGCCATCCTTGCGCGCACCATCGCGAGGGCCGCGGCCAAGGTGGCCCTGTCGGCGTCCGTCGAGGAGTCGGTGAAGAAGAAGGACGAGGCGGCGGGGCAGCTCCTGGGCATCCTCACGAACATCGGAACGCTGCTCACGGAGCGGGCGGACACCCGGGCGTGGCACCTCCTGCCGGGGTCCATTTCGCTCGTGCGGCTCCGGCTCCCCGCGGGGACGCACGAGCTCGCGCTCGAGGTGGACCGGAGCGGTGGCGAGCGAGGCCGCACCGAGGTGCTCGGGCCCGTCCACGTCCGCGCCGGCACCACTACCTTCCTGAGCACCCGCCTCTGGCGCTGAAGCGGCCGAACGCCCCCGCCCTTCGTCGAGGAGCCGGACGCGCGGGACGGGGCTGCCCCCTCGCGCTGCGCCGGGAACGTCCGCGGTCGTCGGCATCCGGCCGCTGAGTCCCACGTGCGTCCGCTCCGGACCTTCTACCGTAGCGTTTCCAGCGCATGGCGCGGTCAAGTCACCAGGCGCGTCCGCCCCGGACCTTCTATGGTGGATTTCCAGCGCATAGCGCGATCGAGTCTACGCGTCCGTCCGCACCAGACCTTTCCAGCTCGCTCCGCGCCTTTGCCCCGGCCCCCATCTCCGCTACCTTCCAGCCTTTACGGACTCCACCGAGCAGGTTCATGTCCCGCAACGGCCTCATCCGGGCGCTCGCCCTCACCGGACTTCTCGCGGCGCTGGGAGCGGGATACGCGGTGACGCGTCTCCAGCCGCCGAGCTTTCACGGCACGGACCTGGGACCCTCCTCCGTCGCCCGGGACTTCATGCTGGAAGCCGCCGACCGCGGCCCCGTCCGGCTCTCCGACTACCGCGGCCGGGTCGTCCTCCTGTTCTTCGGCTATACCAGCTGTCCGGACATCTGCCCCGTCACCATGGCGAGGCTCCGGCGGGTCGTCGAGGGGCTGGGGGACCGGCGGAGCGATGTGCAGGTGATCCTCGTCACGGTCGATCCGGCGGTGGACACGCCGGCGAAGCTGCGGGAATACGTCCAGAGCTTCGATCCGGGGTTCGTCGGCCTCGGCGGGGAGAGGGCAACGCTCGCGGCGGTCGCCGCCGACTTCGGGGCGTGGGCCGGCGAGGCGGAGGACGAAGCGGCGGTCGCGCCCGAAGCTCACGCGGGTCACGAGGGACACGAGGAGCGGGCGGGGGGCGCCGCCCCCGCGTCCGCCGTCGCCGCCGCGCGCATGATCCCTCACACGTCGCACATCTTCGGGATCGACCGGTCGGGCGCCTTCCGGGTGCTGTGGGCGCCGGACCTGACGGCCGAGCAGATCGCCGAGGACGTCCGGGGGCTCCTGCGGCGCTGAAATGGCCACCGCCACCTCCCGCGCCCTCCCCGTCTTTCAGCCCGTCCCGCCGCCGCGCGGGGACCTGACGCGCGTGCGCGGGCTGGGCCGCTTCCTCCGCTGGAAGCACGCGCGCACCGCCGTCCAGGTCCCCATGCTCCTGCTGGCGGTCGTCATCGTGCTGGACGGCTTCCTCGGCCCACAGGTGGCGCCGGAGAACGCGGCGGGGGTGGCGCCGTGGGTGCAGTGGCGCGGGTTCGTCGTCCTGTCGCTGCTGGTGGTGGGCAACCTGTTCTGCATGGCCTGCCCGTTCATGCTCCCGCGGCGTCTGGCCAAGCGCCTGATGCCGGCGGACCGCAGCTGGCCGTCGTGGCTGCGCGGGAAGTGGCTCGCGCTCGTGCTGCTGGTCCTCTTCTTCTGGGCGTACGAGGCGCTGGACCTCTGGAACAGCCCGTGGCTGACCGCGTGGGTCATCGTCGCCTACTTCGCCGGGGCGTTCGTGGTCGACGGGTTCTTCAAGGGCGCCGCGTTCTGCAAGCACGTGTGCCCCATCGGCTCGTTCAACTTCGTGAACAGCCTCGCCTCCCCGGGCGAGGTGCGCGTCCGGGACGCCGCGGTGTGCGACCGGTGCGAGACCAAGGACTGCATCCGGGGCCGGCACGACGCGGCCGGCCGGCTGGTGCAGTCCGGGTGCGAGCTGTGGCTGTTCCAGCCGCGGAAGGTCGGCAACATGGACTGCACCTTCTGCCTCGACTGCGTGCACGCGTGTCCGCACGACAACGTCGGGATCGTCGCGCGGGTGCCGGGGGCGGAGCTGGTGTCGGAGCGCTGGCGGTCGGGGGTGGGACGGCTCGCGGGGCGCCCGGACCTGCTGGCGCTCGTCCTCGTCGTCGTTTTCGGCGGGTTCATGAACGCGGCCGGGATGATCGCGCCAATGCGGACGCTGCAGACCGCGACGGCCCACGCGCTGGGCGTCCACAGCGAGCTGGCGCTCTGGACACTGTTCCTCCTGGCCGGAGTCTTTGCGGTTCCCGCGCTGCTCCTGGGCGTCACCGCCGCGGCGTCGCGATGGCTCGGCGGGGGGCGCGTGCCCGCGCGGGCGAACCTCATGCGCTTCGGGTACGGCCTGGTGCCGGTCGGGTTCGGGATGTGGCTCGCGCACTACGGCTTCCACTTCCTCGCCGGCGGCCTCGCCATCGTGCCGGTGCTCCAGCGCGCGGGCGGGGACGCGGGGCTCCCCGCGGGCGCGCCGAACTGGTCGCTGGGCGGTCTCGTCCCGGACGGACTGCTGCTGCCCATCGAGCTGGTGCTGCTGGAAGCGGGGCTGCTGGGGTCGATCGTGCTCCTGCATTACATTTCGCGCTCGCTGTATCCGGACGCGCGGGCGGCGCGACGGGCCTTCCTGCCATGGGCGGTGCTGGCGGTCGGGCTCGCGGCGGCGGGGGCGTGGATCATGACGCGGCCGATGGCGATGCGGGGGATGATGATGATGCCGGGCATGGAGATGTGACCTGATGGGTGACCTGAAGACCTTCCTGCTCTCGTGGTCCCTCGAGCCGACCGTGCTCATCGGGCTCGGGCTGGCCGCGGGGCTGTACGTTCGCGGCTGGCGCCGACTCCGATCACGGGGACGGGGCGGCCGGATCCTCAAGCCGTGGCGGGCCTGGTGTTACGCGGGGGGCCTTCTCACGGTCTTCATCGCGCTGGTCTCTCCCATCGGGACCTTCACGTCGCTGTTCTTCTTCATGCACATGATCCAGCACCTGCTGCTGATCATGATCGCCGCGCCGCTCATCTGGCTCGGCGCCCCCATGCTCCCCACCATGTGGGCGTTCTCCCGGCGGACCCGGCGCCGGATCGGCGGGCTGTTCCACGAGGCGCACCCGGTACACCGCCTCTTCCATTTCCTCACGCGTCCGGAGATCGCGCTCGCGCTCTTCATCCTGGTCCTCGCCGGCTGGCACCACCCGGCGCTCTACGACGCGGCGCAGGGGCGGACCGTCGTCCACGACCTCGAGCACGCCCTCTTCTTCGGAACCGCCCTGCTCTTCTGGTGGCCGGTGATCCACCCCACCGGCGGGAAGCGGCGGCTGCCGTACGGCGCCGGGATCCTCTACCTGTTCCCGGCCAAGATGGCCGGGTTCGTGCTCGGCGCGGCCCTAACGCTGACGGATACGCCGTACTATCGGACCTACATCGAGGCCCCGCGCCTCTGGGGGATCTCCGCGCTCGGCGATCAGCAGCTCGGTGGGCTCATCATGTGGGTGGTCGGTGGGCTCCTCTTCATCGTTCCGCTGCTCGCGCTGGTCCTGATGATGATGCGGCAGGACGAGGGCGACGTCTGGGTGCCCGAGGTGGTGCGGGCCCGGGAAGCGGCCCTGGTCGACGCGCCGTCGGCGTGAGCGGTGCCTCCCGGGGCACCGGCGCGGCGCTCCTGCTCCTCCTCCTCGCGACGCCGCTCCTCGCCAACGGCGGGACCGTCCGGATCTCGCGTGAACCCGTCGGCCGATACCTGATCTCCGTCATGTCCAGCCCCACGCCGCTGCGGACGGGGGAAGTCGACATCAGCGTGCTGGTGCAGGACTCGGCGCAGGAGGTGGTGCCCGGCGTAGCGGTGGTCGTGGAGGCGGTGCCGCTCAACATGCTCGCCGACACGGTACGACACGGCGCCACGCGCCAGCAGGCGACCAACAAGTTCTTCCTGGCCGCGAAATTCGATCTGGAGACACCCGGGGACTGGGAGTTCCGGGTCCACGTCGGAGAAAAGGACGGAGGCACGGCCAGCTTCCAGGCGACGGTCACCGAGGCCAGCCTCCTCGACCGCCCTTACCTCCTCGCCGCCCTCATCCTGCTCCCGCTCCTGCTGGGAGGCTGGCTGCTCGGCCGGCGGGAGGAGGCGCGGGAGCCGGCGGCGGCGCGTCGCCGCTGACCGACGGGGAGGGGCGCGCTGCCGCGGTCAGTCGCGGATGGCGGCGATGACGTATCCGGCGACGAAGGCGATCGCCATCGACCGCCATGGCTCGGTCGAGATCTTCCTTCGGAAGTCCCGCAGGGTCGCCCGCGCGACGATCTCCTCCTTCTGCCGCACCAGGCGACCCTCGATCTCGTCCAGCGTCCGGCTCATCCGCGCCCGCGTGTCCTCGATCTCGGCTCTGAGCACGTCCGGGTCCGGCGGCCGTCCGTTGGCCGGGGACGCCACGCGCACCTCGGCCCGGGCGCGCCCGCCGCGCCCGGCCGGAAGCCTGTGGTCTTCGGGAACCGTTGCGCCCTTGCTGATCTCCGCCATCTTCCCCTGGGACTGGCTGGTTGTGGTCACGACCCGCTCCGTTGCAAGAAATCCGCCGCCGCCCGGCCGGTCGACGTCGCCGAGGCACACCCATTGCACGCCATCAAACGCGTCGAACCCCGATACGCTCCAGGAGATCCGATGGCCCGACCAGACGGCGGCCGTTCCCCTACACGATGGGCGCGAGCAGCCCCCGATCACCAGCTCCCCCCCGGGAGCGGCGAGGATGTCGAGGACGCGGGGCCGGAGAGTCGTACGGGGCTGGGAACGCTGCTCCGCTCGCTGGGCGACGACATGGGGACGCTGGTCCGGCAGGAGATCCGCCTCGCGAAGGCGGAGGCGGCGCGGACGGCGAAGCGGGTGGCGTCGGACAGCGCCTGGATCGGTGCCGGTGCCGCGATCGCGGCGGTGGGCGGTCTCTGCCTGGTGCTGGCGCTGGCGCTCGGTCTGGGAGCGCTGCTCGGGTCGTACTGGCTCGGCACGCTGATCACCGGCGCGGTGCTGGTGCTCGGCGGCGCCCTCGCCGCATGGAAAGGCGTGCGCGACCTGCGCAGGGGTGATCTGGCCCCGAGGCGGACGGTGGAGACGGTGCGCGAGGACGTGGAGTGGGCCCGCCGCGAGGCGCGGGACTTCAAGGAAGAGCTCACGAAGGAGTGACGATGGCGGAGAACGACGGAGGGTCGGAGAAGCAGATCCCGGCGAGCACGGGCGAGTCGGAGACGACGCGGGCGTCGGGGATGGGAGCGCCGGGCGAGTTCGCCAGCCTGGGCGAGCGGGGCCGGATCGAGCAGGCCCGGGCCGCCGCGGGCGGGAAGCTGGAGGAGACGGCGCGCCGCGTACGGGAGCTGGGCGACCGCACGGCGGCGAAGAACCGCGCGCTGCAGCGGGCGCGTCCGCTGGCGAACAACGCCGCGGACAACATCGACAGCGCCGCGCGGTACGTGCGGGAGCGGGAGCTGGACGAGGTGCGGTCCGATCTGGAGGAGCAGGTGCGCCGGCATCCGCTGGCGTCGGTGGCCATGGCGTTCCTGGCCGGCTACACGCTACGGCGGCTCTTCTAGCGCGCGGCGATCAGCGGATGCGATCCCCGATGCGCCCCGGCCGCATGTTCCGCACGAACGCGAACGGCCGGAGCGCCTCGGGATCGTAGCTGTAGTAGATGACCACGGCCTTGCCCCGGACGCGATCGGCATCCAGATAGCCCCAGTACCGCGAGTCGACGCTGTCGTCGCGGTTGTCCCCCATCATGAAGTAGTGCCCTTCCGGCACGACGATCGGTCCCCAGTGGTCCCGGGACGGCTGGCACTCCCCGGCGGGAGCGCCGCCCGGGCTCACGCGGAACGCGCCCGAGATGTCCGGGCTCAGGGCCACCCTCTCCCCGCACTGCCAGCGCATCCAGGGATGGGAGACATCGCCCTCCAGATCGCTGTAGCGCTCGAAATCCCCGTCGAAGGGGCGGCCGTTGATGTAGAGGATCTTGTCTTCCATCCGCAGCGTGTCGCCGGGCATGCCGATCAGGCGCTTCACGACGTCGAGATCCGGGTCGTGCGGCGGCCGGAACACGACCACGTCCCCCCGCGCCGGATCGGTATACCCTGGCAGCCGCGCCTCGGTGAACGGGATGAGCGGACCGTACGCGGCCTTGCTGAGGATCAGGAAGTCCCCCACCAGCAGGGTCTCCTCCATGGAGGAGGACGTGATGACGAACGTCTGCACCAGGAACGTACGGAGCACCAGGAAGAGGAGGATCGCCCCTCCGATGGACTTGACCCAGTCCAGCGCGATCTGCGTCGTGGTTCGCGGCGGACGCCCGCCGCCCGGCTTCTCCCGCTCCGTCCCGGCCGCACCTTTCCTGACCGCCACGTCTTCTCTCGCCACTCGCCCCCGCTCCGTGTTGTACGATCCGGCTGCCGGACGAGCCCGGCGCCGCCCGGGTTTCGGCTACTTCCGCGCGTACCCCAGCGACTTCCGGATCAGCGCCTGAACGTCCTCCTCCGCGCCCTGCTCCTCGATGGCCTTCCGGACCGCCGTCCCCGCCTCGGCCGTGGCGTAGCCGAGCGCCACCAGCGCGCCCACCGCCTCCTGCGCCGCCGCTCCCTTCACGGACGGAGCGGACCGGAGCGACAGGTCGTCCAGCTTGTCTCCGAGCTCCACGGCGATCCGCTCCGCCGTCTTCCTCCCGACGCCGGGGACCTGTACCAGCGTGGGCACGTCGCGGTCAATGATGGCGCGGACCAGCGCGGATGGGGTCAGAGCGGACATCATGGCGAGGGCGAGCCGCGGTCCGACCCCGGACGCGCCGAGGAGACGGCCGAAGAGCTCCCGCTCGGCCGGAAGCATGAACCCGAAGAGGAGCTCGTCGTCCTCCCGGACGACGTGGTGCGTCAGCAGCTCCACCTCGGCGCTCACGCGCGGGAGCTTCTCGAACACGGACAGTGGGATCTCGACCTCGTACCCGACCCCCGACGCGGTCATGACCTCCACCGAGTCCATGTCCCGCCGGAGCAGGGTTCCGCGGATCCGGCTGATCACCGGTCGCCCCCGGCCATGACCCGCCCCTTCGCCAGCGCCGCCATCCGCCCGGTGTTCACATGGCAGAGCGCGACGGCGACCCCGTCGGCCGCGTCCGCGGGCTTCGGCACCTCTTTCAGCCGGAGCAGCTGCTTCACCATGAACTGCACCTGCTCCTTCGTGCCGCGTCCGGTCCCCACCACCGCGTTCTTGATCTCCGAGGGCGTGTAGTCCGCGACCCCCAGCCCGCGCTCCGCCGCGGCCAGCAGCACCACGCCCCGGGCGTGCCCCAGCATCACCGTCGACCGCACGTTCTTGCCGTAGAAGATGCTCTCCACCGCCACCACGTCCGGCCGGTGACGCTCCATCACTTCGGCGAGGCCGTCGCGGATCTCGCGCAGCCGCACCGGCAGCTCCTCACCGGCGCTCGTCCGGATCACGCCGCACTCCACCAGTGAAACGGCGCCGCCATCCTTTCGGACGACGACGCCGTATCCTGTCGCCGCGGTCCCCGGGTCGACCCCGAGAACCTTCAAGTCCCCACCTCGCTGAGGACGCTCTCGTCGATGTCGGCGTTGGAGTGGACCTTCTGGACGTCGTCCAGGTCGTCCAGGGCGTCCATGAGCTTCACCAGTCGCTCGGCTTCCGCGCCCTCCACGCGGATGGCGACCTTCGCCACCATCGCCAGCTCCGCCTCCTCGAACTCGACGCCCTGCTCCTTCAGCCCGTCCTGGACCTTGTGGAAGCTGGCCACGTCCGTGGTGACCGCGTACGAGTCGTCGTCCCGGCGGAAGTCCTGCGCCCCGGCCTCCAGGGCGGCCATCATCGCCGAGTCTTCATCGTAGCGGCCGGCGTCCACCCAGATCTGACCCTGCCGCTCGAACTGCCACGCCACCGACCCGGTCTGCCCCAGGTCGCCGCCGTAGCGCTCCAGCGCGTGCCGCACCTCCGCCACCGTCCGGTTCCGGTTGTCCGTCAGCGTCTCGATGTACAGCGCCGCGCCGCCTGGCCCGTACCCCTCGTACGCCACCTCCTCGTAGCTCACACCCTCGAGATCGCCCGTGCCCCGGTCGATCGCGCGCTCGATGTTGTCCTGCGGCATGTTCGCCGCCTTCGCGGTGTCCACCGCCAGGCGGAGGCGCGGATTCATGTCCGGATCCCCCCCGCCTTCCCGCGCCGACACCGTGATCTCACGGATCAGCTTGGTGAACATCTTCCCGCGCTTCGCGTCGTTCACCGCCTTCTTGCGCTTGATCTGCGCCCACTTCGAATGGCCTGCCA
>JAHWKI010000271.1 GCA_019347975.1 Gemmatimonadota bacterium | reverse complement strand
AACTGCTCGCAGGGGTGCAACATCACGGTGGACGTGCGCGACAACCTCGTCCAGCGCCTCAAGCCCCGGCACAACCCCGACGTGAACTCCTACTGGATGTGCGACTACGGTCGCTACCGGTACGAGTGGATGAACCAGGGCGCGGCCAACGCCTCCTACCCCGTGGCGAGGCCGGCCGGGAGCGCGAACGACAACGGCGGGCCAGCGGCGGGCCTGGGGTCGGGCGGCTCGCGGCTGGAGGAGCCGCTGATGAAGCGGGGGGATCGCCTGGAGACGGCGAGCTGGCAGGAGGCGGTGAAGGCGCTGGTGGAGCGTCTCCGCGACGCGGGCAGCGTCACCGTCGTCGGCTCGCCCTATCACGGGAACGAAGACAACGGGCTGCTGCGTCGTCTGCAGGAGGTGGTCGGCGGAGGCGAGGCGGTGTTCCGCTCGCCGCGCGCCGCGGACGAGGCGCAGCTGCCGGGCTTCCCGAAGCTCACGCGCCGCCGCGACCTCTCGGCCAACGCCCGTGGCCTCGAGGTGTTCGGGTTCCGCCGCGTGGGCGATGACCGCGGGACCGGTGGCCTGGCGCCGGAGGGCGGGGCTGTGGTCGTGCTCGGAGACGCGCTGAGCGATCTCCCGGCGGACGCGCTGTCCGACGCCTCGCTGGTGGTCTACCTCGGCACCGTGGACACGCCGGCCGCCCGGGGCGCGGACTTCGTGCTGCCGGTGACCAGCTTCGCCGAGCAGGAGGGCACGTTCACCAACTTCGAGGGGCGCGTCCAGCGGTTCTGGCCTGCGCTGAACCCGCCGCCCCAGGCGCGGCCGGCGTGGCAGGTCCTGGGCGTGGTCCTGGCCGGCCTCGACGACGGCGCCGCGCCCGCCACCGCCGGCGCCGCCTTCCTCCGCCTCGCCCAGCTCCACGACGCGTTCGGCGGCCTCAGCTACCCCGAGCTCGGCACGCGCGGCGCGCTGCTGAACGAGCCGGTCCGCATCGGCGCCGGCGCGGCAGGAGAAGGCTGAGATGCACGACCTCGGCGCGCTCTCCGACACCGCGTTCCTGATCGCCTCGACGATCAAGGTCCTGGTCGCCTTCGTCGTCACCCTCGTGGTGGTGGCCATGTGGACGCTGGCCGAGCGGCGGTTCTCGGCGTTCATCCAGGACCGCCTGGGCCCGAACCGTGTCGGGCCGTTCGGTCTGCTCCAGCCGGCGGCGGACGGGCTGAAGAACCTGCTGAAGGAGGAGAGCTCCCCGGGCGAGGCGGCGAAGTTCTACTTCATGCTGGCGCCCATGCTCGCCATCGCCCCGGCGTTCCTGCTGATGGCGGTGATCCCGTGGGCCGCGCCGCTGCCGACGCCATGGGGGCTGGTGGACATGGTGATCGCCGACGTGCCCATCGGGATCCTCTTCATCCTGGCGTTCTCGAGCCTGGGCGTGTACGGGCTCTTCCTGGCCGGCTGGTCGTCGAACAACAAGTACGCGTTTCTCGGCGGACTCCGGGCGTCCGCGCAGATGGTGAGCTACGAGGTGAGCCTGGGGCTGAGCCTGATCCCGGTCTTCATGCTCGTCGGGAACGTGACACTGACGGAGACGGTGTGGGTCCAGCAGGAAGGGCTCGGGATCTGGTTCGCCTTCCCGCTGGGGCTGGCGTTCTTCCTGTTCGTGATCGCCTCGTTCGCCGAGACGAACCGCCTGCCGTTCGACATGCCGGAGGCCGAGGCGGAGCTGGTGGCCGGGTATCACTCCGAGTACTCGTCGATGAAGTTCAGCATGTTCATGATCGGGGAGTACGCCCACCTCCTGACCCAGTCCGCTCTCATGGCGACGCTGTTCTTCGGCGGCTGGGACATCCCGTTCTGGCAGGGCGATGACATGCGCGTCATCGCGCCGGGGGTGGTGGAGGGGGCGGAGCCCGCGTGGTGGAAGTCGCTCCTCACGTTCTTCGCGTTCGCGGCCAAGACGCTGTTCTTCGCGTTCGTCTTCATCTGGGTCCGCTGGACGCTGCCGCGCTTCCGCTACGACCAGATCATGGACCTCGGCTGGAAGGCGCTGCTCCCCACGTCCCTCGCCTTCATCATGCTGATGGCCGCGAGCATCCTGGTCCTGGACACCCTCGGGCTTCCGTTCGGGCTCGGCTACGGGCTGATCCTCACGGCCGTGAACCTGGTGGCGATGGTGCTCTTCTTCTGGGTGCTCGACAACGACCGGATCCTGGCGGGCGCGTCCGCCCGGCGAGAGGTGGAGCGGCGACCGAGCGAGGACGAGGCGGTGGTGGTGGAGGAGCCCGAGGAGCCGGCGGTACCGACCGGCGCGGGCGTGTGAGAGAGGGAGGAGACTGAATGGCGATCGGAGTCAGGAAGGTCCGGAGGCCGGAGAGCGGGACGTCATACCTGCGCGCGGCGCTCAAGGGGATGGCGCTGACGTTCCGGCACATGGTGGACCCCCGGAAGGTCACACAGCAGTACCCGGACGAGAAGCCGAACATCGCCCCGCGGTGGCGCGGCACCCACCGCATGGAGGTCCACGCGGACGGGCGTCCGAAGTGTGTGGCGTGCGGGCTGTGTCCGACGATCTGCCCCGCCAACTGCATCCGGCTGGTGCCGGGCGAGGATGACCAGGGGAACCGGTACCCGATCGTCTACGAGATCGACGAGTTCCGCTGCATCTTCTGCGGGATGTGCCAGGAGGTCTGCCCGGTGGAGGCGATCCACGTCGGGCAGGACTACGAGGCCGCGGAGTTCACCCGCGACCGGTTCGTCTACGACCTGGACCGTCTGATGGCCCAGGACCACCCGGTCACGGCGCTGTGGGACCCCAGCGATCCCCTGTCCGAATGACCTTCTACTCGCTCCTCTGGTGGGTGTTCGCCGCGCTGGCGTTCGGTGGCGGGATCGGCATGGTGGCCGGACGGACGCCCGTCGCCAGCCTCCTCTCGCTGGTGCTGACGCTGTTCAGCACCGGCGTCATTTTCATCCTGCTGGGCGCCCATTTCATCGGCGTGGTCCAGGTGATCGTCTACGCCGGCGCCATCATGGTGCTGTTCCTGTTCGTGATCATGCTCCTGAACCTCGGCCACGATTACCAGCCGGACCTGCGGCGGGCGGGGTGGATCGCGGGCGCGTCGGTGGCGTGCGGGGTGCTGGCGTGGCTCATCATGCGGACGTTCACGCACGAGACGACGCTCGTCGCCTCCGGGGGCGGGATGACCGCGGCGCAGGCAGTGGAGCAGCACGGCGCGGTGGGCGCCGTGGCCATGCCCATGTTCAACGAATACGTGGTGGGCTTCGAGCTCACATCGCTGCTCCTGCTGGCGGCGATCATCGGAGCGATCGTCCTGGCGAAGCGGAGGATCTGACGTGCTGACCGAATCGCTGATCCTGTCGGGGATCCTGTTCGCCGTGGGGGTGGCCGGCGTGCTGATCCGCCGGAACGCCATCATCCTGTTCATGTGCGTGGAGCTGATGCTCAACGCGGTGAACCTCTCGTTCGTCGCGCTGTCGCAGGAGGTGGGGATCGAAGGCCAGGTGTTCGTCTTCTTCGTGATGACGGTGGCGGCCGCGGAGGCCGCGGTCGGGCTGGCGATCATCATCTCCATCTTCCGTCTCATGGAGACGGTGGACACCAAGGACTTCAACCTGCTCAGGTGGTAGGTGGAGCACTTCGAGCCGACACTCCTCGGGCTGATCGTCCTTCTGCCGCTGATCGGATTCCTGATCAACGGGATGGCGGCGTTCGCCGCTCCGGCGCGGAAGTCGATCCCGACGTGGGTGGGCCCCGGCGTCCTGGGGCTCGCGTTCCTCCTGGCGCTGATCAACTTCTTCGGCATGCTCGGCGCCGACCTGCACGATCCCATCGTGCGGAGCTACTGGTCGTGGATGCCGGTGGGCGAGCTCCAGGTGGACGCCGCGCTGCAGCTCGACCAGCTCTCCATGCTGATGACGCTGATCGTCACCGGCGTGGGCTTCCTGATCCACGTGTTCAGCGTGGGCTACATGAAGGCGGACCCGGGGTACGCGCGCTATTTCGCGTACCTCAACCTCTTCGTGTTTTTCATGCTCACGCTGGTCCTGGGCGCCAGCTACCCGGTCATGTTCGTCGGGTGGGAGGGCGTGGGGCTCTGCAGCTACCTCCTCATCGGGTTCTGGTTCAGGGACCGGGAGAAGGCGGACGCGGGGAAGAAGGCGTTCA
>JAHWKI010000066.1 GCA_019347975.1 Gemmatimonadota bacterium | reverse complement strand
TCCCGCCCTCGTGCGTGTTGATGTTGTTGACGAAGGTGAACGTGCTCTCGTTGTAGCCCTGGTCGTACTGCAGGGCGAGCTCGATCTCCGCCTCCTCCCGCACCGCCTCGATATACACGGGCTTCGGGTGCATCGGCTGCCGCGAGCCCCGGAGGTATTCGACGAACTCGACGATCCCGCCGTCGTACTTGTACTCCTCGAACTTGTGCTCCTCCGCCGCTTCCGTCCGCTCGTCGCGGAGCACGATCCGGAGCCCCCGGTTCAGGAACGCGAGCTCCCGCAGCCGGTTCGCCAGCGTCTCGTAGTTGTAGTCCAGCTCCGTGAAGATCTCGTGGTCGGGCTTGAACGAAACGCGGGTTCCGCTGTCGTCCTTCTTCACCTTGCCGACGACCTCGAGGTCGGTCGCCTTGATGCCGCGGACGTAGCGCTGGCGGTAGACCTGGCCGCCCCGCCGGACCTCCACCTCCAGCCACTCGGAGAGCGCATTCACCACGCTCACGCCCACGCCGTGAAGCCCGCCCGAGACCTTGTAGGACTCACGGTCGAACTTCCCGCCGGCGTGGAGCGTCGTCATCGCCAGCTCGACGCCGGGGACGCCCTCGGTGGGGTGGATGTCCACGGGGATCCCGCGGCCATCGTCGATCACCGTCACCGTGCCGTCCGGCTTCAGCGCGACGTCGATGCTCGTGCAGTAGCCGGCCATGGCCTCGTCCACCGCGTTGTCCACCACCTCGTACACCAGGTGGTGGAGCCCCCGCGCGGACGTGGACCCGATGTACATTCCGGGCCGCTTCCGCACCGCCTCCAGCCCCTTGAGGACCTGGATCTGACCCGCGTTGTAGTCGTTTCCCTGCGGCTTCTTCGCCATGTTCCCCAGTTCTGTTTCGTCCCAGTGCAACAGTGACCTTCTACTACCCTCGGGGCACCCGGATGTTACTCCCGCTCAACGACTTCCGCCCCGTCGCGGCGGACCCTTCGGCTTCTCTTCCTCGCCCGACATCACGAACCGGATCCTGCGGACCCGACCCTTCTCGCGGCCCTCGTTCAGACGACTGCGGACGTCCGCCTCCATCATCCGCAGCTCCATCAGCCACGCGCTGGACCGCACGGCGACGAACAGCACGCCGTTGTTCACGTGGAGCGGCTCCGTGACCGCCGCGATCCGGCCGCCCACCCGCTCCGGCCACTCCTCGACGCACGCGGACTCCTCCAGCCGGTCGCCGAGCCCCGACTTCGCGAGGTACCCGGCGAGCGCCTCCGCCACCTTCATGGGGCCGTCCTTCCTGCCCGTCACGCCGCCGCCACGATCTGACCGCTGGCGATCCGCCACCGCGGCAGCGCCCCGTGCCGCACCTCCAGGTCCGAGGCCTTGGGCGCGGTGAGGATCGCCTGGCCCGGCTCCTCCTCCAGGAGCTCCAGGAGCCGCCGCGACCGCCCGGGATCCAGCTCCGCGAAGATGTCGTCCAGGAGGATCAGCGGCGCCCGCCCTCTCGCGGCGCGGATCGTCTCCGCCTCCACCAGCCGGAGCGAGACCGCCGCGGTCCGCTGCTGCCCGCCGGAGCCGAAGTCCCGGAGGTCGCGCCCCTCCTCCTCGCCGCCGCGCAGGAAGCCGAGGTCGTCCCGGTGGGGACCCGCCAGCGTCAGCCCCCGCTCCCGCTCCCGCCCGGCGAGCCGGTCCAGCTCCGCCTGCAGCGCCCCGGCGAAATCGCTTTCCGGCGACTCCGTCCCGCTCACGCTCGGCCGGTAGTCCAGCCGGGCGGCCACCTCGCCGCCGATCCGCTCGTAGCGCGACGCGAACGCCGCGCGGTGCTCCGCCACCCATCGCGCCCGCTCCGCCATGATCACCGCACCGGAGTCCACCAGCGATGCGGTCCACGCGTCGATCTGCGCCGCTGGGGCGCCGGCGCGCAGCAGCGCGTTCCGCTGCCGCAGCGTGTGCCGGTACCGCTGCAGGGCGCCCAGGTAGCCGCGGGCGTTCAGCGAGAGCACGATGTCGAGGAACCTCCGCCGCTCCCCCGGCGCTCCCGCCACGATGGCGACGTCGGACGGCGAGAAGACGACGACCCCGATGCGTCCGAGCGCGTCCCCCAGCCGCTCCGGCTCCGCACCATCCACCGTGACCACCTTCTTCCGCCGGCGCTTCTCGTACGCCGCCGTCACCTCGACCTCCCGCCCCGTCGCCGGGTCCTCGAAGCGGCCGCGGATGTGGAACGCCTCGCCCTCGAACCGCACCAGCTGGTCATCGGCCGCCCCGCGGAACGACCGGAAGATCTCCAGATAGTAGAGCGCTTCGATCAGATTGGTCTTCCCCGACCCGTTTGGGCCGATCACCGCCGCGCCCGGCCGGGGGAAGAGCAGGTCCAGCTCCGCGAAGTTGCGGAACTGACGAAGGCGCAGCTCACGACAGACGAGGGAGGGGGGGGCATTCACGGGTTAAAGCTATCGCGCGCGCGTGCGTGAGGCAAACGGCGAGGGGCGCCCGGGACGGGCGCAAGAGGGCGCCTTGCGGCGCAAGAAGGCCCGCGGCGCAGGCAAGAGGGAGCGGACCTGGCGGTCCGCTCAAGAGGGCTGCGCAAAAGGCGCGGCTTGCGCCGCGCAAGCGGCGCCCGCCTTGCGCGGGCAACGGCCGCGCCTTTTGCGCAGCGTTCTTGCGAGCCGGAGGCGAGCGTTCTTGCGCCGTGAGGCGCCTTCTTGCGAGCCGGAGGCGAGCGTTCTTGCGCTAGCGCAACCAGCGCCTAGCGCCCCGCGAAGTTCGCGGGGCGCTTCTCCAGAAAAGCCGCCATCCCCTCCTTCATGTCCTCGGTGGAGGCGAGCAGGCCGAAGAGGTGGGACTCGAGTCCCAGTCCTTCCTCGATCCCGGTCTCCAGGCTCCGATCCACCGCGTCCAGGGCGAATCGGAGGGCGACGGGGCCGTTCTTCAGGATCGTGTCCAGCAGCTTCTCCGCCTCCGCGATGAGCTGGTCATGCGGGACGACCCGATTGGCGAGGCCGATCTCCTGGGCCCGCGCGGCGGTGATCATCTCACCGGTCAGGATCATCTCCAGGGCGCGGCCCCGACCGACGATCCGGGGGAGGCGGACGGTCCCGCCATAGCCGGGGATGATCCCCAGCTTGACCTCGGGGAGACCGAACCGGGCGTTCTCGGAGGCGATGCGCAGGTGGCAGGCGAGCGCGAGCTCCATCCCGCCGCCGAGGGCGTAGCCGTTCACGGCGGCGATCACGGGCTTCCCCATCCGCTCGAGGCGCCGGAAGGCGTCGGAGCCCTGGCGCGAGACGTCGATCCCCGTGATGGGACCCATTTTCGCCAGCTCGCCGATGTCCGCGCCGGCGACGAATGCCTTTGTCCCCTCGCCCGTGATGATGACGCCGCGAACCTGGCTGTCCGCCTCCAGCTCGCGGAAGGCCGCGTCCAGCTCGGCCACCGTCGCCGCGTTGAGGGCGTTCAGCTTGTCGGGCCGGGTGACCGTCACGGTGGCGCGGCCGTCCTGGCGCTCCACGCGGAGGTTCGAGTAATCCGTCATGTCTCGCTCGATTCGGGGAAGGACCGCGCCAATATAGACTCGCGCCCTCCGGCTCTCAAACCGGGCGGCCGAGCACCGCGCCCTCCACCAGCCGGTCGGGATCGAGCCATGTCCGTGCCGCCTCCGCCGCCTCGTCCCTCCCCACGGCGCGGATGCGGCTTTCGAACTGCCGGATCTCGTCCAGCCCCGAGCCGAGGAGGAGCGCGCCGGCGAGCTCGGAGAGCTGCGATGCGTTGGTCTGGGTCCTGATCTGCCAGGCACCCACCGTGTAGGTCCTGGCCCGCTCCAGCTCCTCCTCCGACGGCGGCTCCTCCCGCAGGCCGAACAGTTCTTCCAGGAACGCCGCGCGCGCTTCGTCGGCGCGCTCCGGCGCCGTGGCGATGTAGCCGACGAACGCGCCGCCGTGTCTCCTCGCGATGGGATAGGCGGTGACCGTGTACGCCAGAGACCGCCGGCTGCGGAGCTCCTCGAAGAGGCGATTCCCCAGCCCGCTCACCGCGTTCGCCAGAACCTGGAGGACCGGCGCGTCGTCGTGGTTGCGGTCCGGTCCGGGGAAGCCCAGCGCCAGCGCCGACTGTGCCCGCTCCCGCCGTACCACCTCCGACCTGGGTTCGGCTGGCCACGTGGCCTCCGGCACCTGGTTCCGGGGCTCCACATGGGGCGTCCCGAACAACGCACCGACGCGCTCTGCGACCCGGTCCGGCTCCACGTCCCCCACCACGAAGACCCAGGGCTCCGCGAGCTCGGCGGCGTGCCACCGCCGGAGCGCGCCGGCGTCCAGCTCCCGCACCGCCCGCTCCACCAGCTCCGGGCTGTAGCCGTAGGGGTGCCCATCGAACGCGGCCTGCATCAGCAGCCGCATCGGGTAGCGGTACATGTCGTCTCGAAGGCTGACGAGGTCGGCCAGCAGCACCTGCCGCTCCCGCTCGAGCTCGGCCTCCGGGAACGTCGGGTTCAGTGCCACGTCGGCCAGCAGCGACAGCCCCTCCTCGAAATGCTCCGAGGGGACGGTGAGCGACCAGCTAAGGAGGTCGGACCCCGCACTCGCCGAGATTCCGCCACCGAGCCGCTCCGACTCCAGCGCCACCCGCTCGGCGGTTCGCGACGCGGTCCCCTTGACCGACGTGCGCATCATCAGCCCCGTGATCCCCGCGGCCTCCGGTGGCTCGTTCAGCGCGCCGCCCCTGCGGAACACGGCCATGGACACGAGCGGCGCCGCGGACCGGCGCTTCACGACCAGCCGACCCCTGCCCAGGGGATACTGCAGCAGGTCGTCCTCCGCCGCGGCCCGGCCCACCGCCACCGGGGAGAACACCGCCTCGGTCGGCTCCAGGGAGATCGGCTCCAGGGGCCCCGGCGCCCCGCCGCCCAGCTCTTCCGGCAGGGCATCCGCTTCCCAGCCGAGAGCCGGCGAGCCGTCGGGCCGGTAGACGAGCGCGGTGGCCTGGTCCGCGCCCAGGTAGCGGCGGGCGGCGTCCCGCAGGTCCTCCGGCGCCAGGCTCCGGATGCGGTCGAGGTATTCACCCGACCGCCGCCAGTCTCCGAGCGCCTGCCACTCGGCCAGGAGGTTCGCCTGCCCTTCGGCGGTCTCGAGGCGGCGGAGGAGCCGCGCCCGCACCAGCGTCTGCACGCGCTCCAGCTCACCGATCTGAACGCCGTCCTGCCGCACCCGCTCCAGCTCCGTCCACGTCGCCCGCAGCGCCTCCCCGGCGCGCTCCGGCTCGCACTCGATGCTGACGCCGAACACGCCGATCTCGGTCGGCGTGTAGTTGTACGCGTCGATGCTCGAGACCAGCCCCTGCTCCCGCACCCCGCGATAGAAGCGCGACGCCCTGCCCTGCCCCAGCACTCCCGCGAGAACGTCCAGCGCGGGGGTGTCCGGATGGAGCGAGCCGGGCGTGCGCCAGCCGATCTCGCCGTACGTCTGGCCGATGTCCCCGCTCATCTCCCGGAACCGGCTCTCCCGCCGCTCCGGCTCCGACCGCTGCGCGCGCGGAGGGTCCCCGGGCGGGACCGCCGCGTACAGCGCCTCGACCCGCTCGATGACGCGGTCCGGGTCCACGTCACCGGCCACCGCCAGCGTGATCGCCGAGCCGCGGTACATGTTGCGGTAGTACCCCATGACGTCCTCGCGGCTCAGCCGGGCGAGGGCTTCTTCCCGACCCATCCGCCACCGGCGCATGGGGTGCTCGTCGAACATGGTCTCGTAGAGCGTTTCCGCGGCCATGGCGCCGGGGTTGTCCAGCTTTCGCTTGACCTCCTGGATGATCACGAGGAGCTCCTTCCGCAGCTCCTCCTCGTCCACCTGCGAGTGGATCAGCGCGTCCGCCTGGATGTCCAGCCCCATCTCCAGCGCGGAGGAAGGCAGCACCGTGTAGTACGACGTGTGGTCGTAGATGGTGCCGGCGTTCAGGTACCCGCCCGCCGATTTCGTCGCCCGGGCGATCTCCCCCACCCCCCGACGCTCCGTCCCCTTGAAGTACATGTGCTCGAGCACGTGGCTGATCCCCACCAGCGCGTCCGGCTCGTCGAAGTAGCCGGCCCGCACATGGGTCACCACGGCCACCACGGGCGCCGAATGATCCTCGTGGATCAGCAGCGTCATTCCGTTCGGGAGCCGGTGCTCGCGAGGGCGGAGCTTCCGGATCAGCGCCTTTCCATCCATGGCGTGTAGTGTGGGAGGACTCTCCGGACATGGAAAGGTCGCGGAGCTTCCGGGCGCTTTTCCGCCGGCGACCCGACATGGGGGATGCTCTCCGGGCGCAGCAACTTTCGCGGCTTCGAGCTACCGCACGTCGCCCCGCCACGGGGACGTGGGGGAGTGGGGGTGCGGCCGGGGCGCGGCAGCGCCCGGCCGCTACTCGCGAAGCGAGCAAACCCCCACTCCCCCACGTCCCCTGCCGTCATGAAAGACTGGAAGCGAAAGCCCGGAGCCGTGACACCCCCGCGAATCACCCCCACTCCAGCTCCCGCGCACACACGCCTGTAGAGGGCCTCCCCTCTCCAGGCGCCACCCGCCGGCCCGGCCGTTGCAACTGCTTGCCTGCCGCGTGTATTTCGTCCCACGATCCATTCTCTCGGGAGAGACCGTGCTGGTATACCTGAATGGCCGTTACGTCCCCGCCGCGGAAGCGACGATCCCCGTCGATGACCGCGGCTTCCTGTTCGCCGATGGCGTGTACGAGGTCGCCCGGATCTACGGCGGGCGCCCGTACCTGATGGAGGCCCACCTCCAGCGCATGGCGGAGGGGCTGGAGGCGCTCCGGATCGAGCTGAAGGACCTCGACGGGATCGCGGCGGCGGCCGAGCGGCTCATCCAGGAGAACGGCGTCGATGGCGACGGGACCATCTACATCCAGGTGACCCGCGGCGCCGCGCCGAGGAAGCACGCGTTTCCGGCGGCGGGTACGGAGCCCACCGTCTACGTGGCGGCGAAACCCTACACCAACCACCCCGCGAGCTGGTTCGAGGACGGCGTCGAGGCGATTACCTTCCCCGACACCCGCTGGTCGCGGTGCGACATCAAGTCCATCGCACTCCTGCCGAACGTTCTGGCGAACCAGGCCGCTCACGCCGCGGGCGCGTTCGAAGCCCTGTTCGTGCGGGATGGCGTCGTGATCGAGGGGTCGCATTCCAACCTCTGGGGGGTCCGGCGTGGTCGCCTGATCACCTACCCCGCCAGCAACTACATCCTCGCCGGGATTACCCGCAGCCTGGTGTTCGAGCTGGCCGATGAGCTGGACGTCCCGGCAGAAGAGGGGATGATCTACCGGGAGGACCTCTTCGAGTACGACGAGCTGTTCCTGTCGGGGACGACCACCGAGATCATGCCCATCGTGCGGGTCGACGGCCGGGAGATCGTGGACGGCGAGCCGGGGCCCATCACGCAGAAGCTGCTGAAGGCGTACCGGGACCAGCTGCCGCGCTAGTACTCCTCGTCCAGCCGGTCCACGTAGAGGCGCTGGACCAGCACCTTCGTCGCCGCGAGCAGGGGCACGGCCACCAGGAGGCCGATGAACCCGAAGAGCACGCCCATCGCCATCTGGAACAGCAGGAGAAGCGCGGGGGGAAGGTCGACCGCCTTCTTCATCACCATCGGCGTCAGGGCGTTCGACTCGACGAGCTGGATCCCGAAGTACAGCAGCGCCACCCAGAGGACCATGAGCGGCGAGACGGTGAGGGCCAGCGCCATGGCGGGGATGGCGCTGAGGATCGGGCCGACGAAGGGGATGAAGACCAGCAGCGCCGCGATCATCCCCAGCGCCAGATACGCGGGGACCCCCAGAAGCCACAGGCCCGTCGTCGACATCACGAAGATCACCACCATGCTGACCGACATCCCGCCGATCCACCGCCGGAGGATCGTTCCCACCTCGAGGAGCGCGTCGCGGGTGTGCTCCCGTCCGCGGGGCGGGACCAGGGCGACGAAGCCGTCCAGGTAGGTCCGCGGCTGGATGGCGAGGAACACGCCGGCGAACAGCACGATGATCAGTCCGCTGACCGCCCCCAGGACCGTGTTCAGCAGCGGCAGCGCGCCGGCGATGATGTCCGCCGCCTCCGTGCCCATGCGATCGCCGACCTGCCGCGTGAACTCCTCCGTCGGCTGTCCGTCATCCCCCGGCGCGATGGCCCGGGCCTGGGTCTCGATCCACCCGGAGATGTCCTCGATGATCCGCGGCACCTCCTGGCGGATCGTCGCGATCTGTCCCTGGAGCGACGGCCAGGCCAGCACGAAGAAGAGCGCCAGGAGGGTGACCCATACAAGGAAGCACAGGATCGCCGCCAGCCAGCGCGGAAGGTGCGGCTCCAGCCGGTCCACGAAGATCGAGAGGAAGAGGCCGAAGAGGACGCCGAGAAAGCCGATGAAGACGATGTCGCGGGCGAGCCACAGGCCGTTGATCACGGCGAAGACGCCCAGGACCAGCAGGGTCGCCTTCGCCAGGAACGAAAAGCTCACCCGGAAGCGCCGTCGCTCGGCGCCGCCGCCCGCGAACGGCGCGTCGGGCCCTTCGTGTTCGATGTGCACGTCGGCTGCGGGGGCAACGCCCGTGCCAGACCCATGCCCGCATGCGGGTGTCCTCTCGGCACCTTGCCGGGACCGGTCCGTCTCCCTAGCGTGGGGTTGCGTCCGCGGGGACGCGACCGCACCGCCTCACGAACTCAACGCCGGACGTCGGAATGAGCCGCTCGCTGAACAAGGTCCTCCTCATCGGCAACGTGGGAGCCGAGCCCGAGGTCCGCACGACCGCCAGTGGAACCCGCGTGGCCAAGCTCTCCGTGGCCACCAACCGCACCTTCAACGACAAGTCGGGGCAGCAGCAGGAGAAGACCGAGTGGCACCGGCTCACCTTCTTCGGCAAGGTCGTCGATGTCGTGGAGCGCTACGTCCACAAGGGAGACCGGCTCTACGTGGAGGGGCGCCTCGAATACTCGCAGACCCAGGACGAGCAGGGGAACGTGAAGTACTGGACCGACATCGTCGTCAACGACATGGTCATGCTGGGCAGCGGGGGTCCCGGCGGCGGTGGTGCCGCGGGCGGTGGGGGCGGGGGCAGCACGTGGTCGCAGGAGCCGGCGGGCGGGGGCGGCGGCGCCCGGAGCCCGTTCGAGGAGGACGACGACCTGCCGTTCTGAGGCCCGGGTCGCACCATTGGGAAGGGCCCCTTGTCAAGGGGCCCTTTTTTTCGTTCGGGGTCTCCGGTTCGAGCCGGAGAGACACCGGTCAGGGTCTGGCCAGCCGCTTCCGAGCCTCGCCATGGTCCGGCGGGAGGGCGGCGACCCCTTCGACGACGTCCAGCTCCCCCGGCGCGAACGTCCGGATCTCCGTCTCGCCGTCGAGCACCACCGCCACCTTCTGCGGCTCGTACTGCGAGTTCTCCATCACCAGCCCCGGCCGGCCGATCAGCCGGGGGTCCATGGGAAACCGGCCCCTGCGGACCTTCACCCGACTGCCGACGGGGATCACCGAGAATTCCGTTATCGCCATCTGATTCGCTCCGGGAGATCGTCTTCGCCCCAAGATGTGAAGGCCCCGGCCGCGGGGCAATCCGCCCCAGGCCCAGCGGCGCGGCCCCGTGGCGCGGGGCTTCCCTTGCCACACCCCATACCGTCCCTATATTTGCCGCCACCACAGACCGAGGAACCACGATGCAGGAAACCCGCGACATCCCCAGGACCATGGCCGTCGTGCCCGGCTTCATCATCGGCGTCCTCTGGTTCGCCATGGCCGCCGCCGCCATCTGGACCTCGGCACGCGGCTACGCCAACGGGCGCTCCGGCTGGGCCCTCGGATGGGGGCTCGTCGGCGCTTTCCTCACCGGCGCCGCCCTCTCCGCCCTGATCGGAACCTGGTGGCACAACTTCAGGGTTCGTCGCCACCA
This sequence comes from Gemmatimonadota bacterium, assembly GCA_019347975.1. Taxonomy (GTDB): domain Bacteria; phylum Gemmatimonadota; class Gemmatimonadetes; order Longimicrobiales; family RSA9; genus JAHWKI01. The sequence continues at coordinate 6,361 of JAHWKI010000066.1, read as the reverse complement.
CTAGGGTCCTTCCAGAACCCCAGCATCTCCGCGTCGTAGCGCGACGGGTCCTCCGCGTACAGCAGCGCCCACTCCTCGTACACCGGCAGCGACATCCGCTCCAGCAGCGACTCCGTCACTCGCTGCACCAGCACACGGTACGACTCCCCCGCACCCGATGAACCATGGCCCGTCTCCGCGCTCTCCGCGGGACGGGCCATTGTATAGATCTCTTCCGGCTCCAGCGCCAGGAACCGCTCCGCAATTCGCGCGGAGCACCAGTCCAGGTACTTCGCGCGCAGCGTGTTCCCCACGCGTTCGTCCATTCGCTCCCGGCTCTTCTGAAGGTCGCCGAACCGCCCCCACGCTAGAGTCGAGCGCCTGTCTCCGTCAAGTGCTCCGCGAAACCTCCTCGTCCCCCGCAAACCCAACCGCCACCAGATGATCGAAGATCGCGCGTCGCGCCATCCCGTACGCCAGGATCTGGGTCAGCATCTCGGGATCACGCTCCTTCACGCGCTCCACCTCGTCCGCCAGCGGTCGTGGCAGCCGTACGCGGAGGTCGATCGCACAGGTGTCCGTCATTGGAAACGCCTCGGGGGTTCGCTGTGGATAAATTGTGTAAAACTTCCCGGGTTGGCGGGTCGTGGGCACCTCGCCAGCCGGTCATCGGCGGAACCGCTGCTACTTCCCTCAGGGGACGCTCAAGATAGGAGGAGCATCTGGACGCGTCAAGCCTCTCGTCTAACTTCCCTCCAGACAACGCCTTATCGCTATGTCGTTGCGCCACAACGACTTAATGAAATGGGCCGAAACGGGATTTTCCGGATTCGCCCGCCGTGCTCGTCCTGCGGAAACAGGCGGTTTGATGCGCCGGAAATGTTGCGGTTCCGTCACATTCGGACCCATCGGATCATGAAAACCGGATGGCCTCGGGGCCCGAAAAACATCTGTTTTGACGCGTGGATAACCACCGCATCTTTCCCCATGCTTGACACTCCGCGCCTCGCCGGCCCACGTTCAGCACCGTGCTGAATCGAATGGAGCGGGAGGGCGGCGACGCGGCTCGACCGGGCCCCGGGACGGGGGCACGGGAGAGTGCACGGCGCCGCTCGTTCTGTTTCCTGGAGCGCGGTGGCGAGCGCTGGTCGGTGTTCCTTGCCACGTACGCGGGCGAGGACGGGGGCTGGCGCGGGTTCTTCACGTTCCGTACGGGCGCCGCGGGGCTCGACGGCCAGGAGATCCGCACGGCGGACCTGTTCGTGGAGCCGGCGGAGGCGGAAGTGGACGCGCGGGCACGCGGGCTGGGACGTCCTCTGCTCGCGTCGCTGCTGGAGTCGGCGTTGCACACGCACGAGCGGCGGAGCGGGGCGTCGCCGGACGTGCGGCGCTGGTTCCGGCAGCTTCTGGCGAGCCGGGCGGAAGAGCTGGTCACGCCGCTGGGTGGGGCGGACGAGCCGTCGCTGAGCCACCTGCGGTCGACATACGACTCGTATCGGATCGACCAGGTGGCGCACCTGATCGCGCTTCTGGATCCGGAGGACTTCAAGGACCTGGTCGATCGGATCCTGGATGGTCGTGAGATCGACTTCCGGGCGAGCGATCGTCTGCAGCTGGCCATGCTGGTGGTCCAGGAGCTCGAGCGCCGTCTCCCGCTCCCTCCGTTCGAGGTGTGGGTGGAGGATTACATGGCGCAGCCGGAGACGTACCAGCGGTACAGCCACGAGCTGCACCGGGAGCAGGTGATGCCGGAGTAGGGCGACGGCCGCGGTGGCTGGAGCCGAGAGGCCGGCCCCCGTGCGAACGGGCGAAGACGGTCAGTGCCGCTTCACCTCGCGATGTACGGCCACAGGAGCGATCCGAGAATAGCCATGATCGCGACGGGGCAGACGTAGCGGATCAGGAAGGTCCAGAGCCCTCCGAGGGGGAAGTTCCCATCATTGGAGCGGACCTCGGCATCGGCGTTGTGGGTCCCCCAGATCCAGGCGATGAAGACGCTGATCAGGAGGGCGCCGATCACGAGGGAATACTGGCCGAACAGCATGAAGAGGAAGCTCAGGAAGTCCATGCCTATCCCTGGAACGCTGCTGAGCCACCCCACCGCGCCGTTCGCGAGCGCGCTGGGAATGCCGAGGACGAACGCCACGCCGCCAATGATGAGGGCGGCTTTCTTCCGGGGCATCTTCCGCTCGTCGATGAGCCAAGCGGACGCCACCTCCATGAGGGACACGCTGGAGGTCAACGCGGCGATGGCCAGGAGCAGGAAGAAGAGGGTGCCGAAAACGATGCCGCCCCAGGGGGCCGGCGGGATGGTGCTGAGCAGTGAGGTAAGGACGACGAAGACCATCCCCGGCCCGCCCGTGCCCGGCTCCAGCCCGGCGGAGAAGAGGGTCGGGAAGATGATCAACCCGGCCATGATGGCGATCATGGTGTCGAACCCGGTCACCCAGGCGGCCGAGCTGACCAGGTCGTCCTTCCTGGAGATGTAGGAGCCATAGGTGATCATGGCGCCCATGCCGAGGCTGAGGCTGAAGAACGCCTGACCGATGGCGGCGAGGACCACGGTCGTGGTGATCTTGCTGAAGTCCGGCTTGAAGTAGAATTCGAGGCCGGTGCCCGCGCCCGGCAGCGTCACGGCCCGGGCGACGAGCAGGAGCAGGATCACGAAGAGCGCGGGCATGAGGATCTTGGTCCAGCGTTCGATCCCGTCCCGCACGCCGCCCAGCACCACCGCGATCGTGATGATCATGAAGACCAGGTGCCAGCCGATCGCCGGCAGCGCCGCTCCGGCCACGCCGGTGAACATGGCTTCGGTATCCACGCCGGCGGTGAACGCTCCGGTGATGGCCTTGATGACGTACGCGAGCGTCCACCCGGCGATCACCGTATAGAAGCTCAGGATGACGACGCCGGTGAGCACGCCCAGGCCGCCCACCACCACCCAGGCGGACCCCGGCGCCAGCGCCTTGAACGCGCCGACCGGATTCCGCTGCGTCCGCCGTCCGATGATGAGCTCGGCGAGCATCACCGGCGCGCCGATGAACGCCACCGCGATCAGGTAGACCACCAGGAACGCGGCGCCGCCGTTCTGCCCGGCGACTGTGGGGAAGCCCCAGATATTCCCGAGCCCGATGGCGCTGCCCGCCGCCGCGAGCACGAAGGCGAACTTGGAACCCCAGGTGTCGCGGGGCGTGCCGATCTCGGCGCCAGCCGGCGTGGTGGAAGTATCCATGTCCTCGGGGATTCCGGAGTGCGAGTGGGTGGCCGCCGAATCTTTAATGGCCGCCAGGCATCTCGCAAGGGAACGTCGCCGCTGGAAGGCCGCCGGAACGGGTTATGCGCGCTTCGGAGGGCGGACCCGAACCCGGAGGAAACATGCGAGCGTCGAGCCTGAAAGCCCTCTGCTTCCTCATCCCGCTGGCTGGCATGTCCACCGCCTGCGAGGACACGGATGTGCCCGCCACGGACGGCGCGGCCCCTGGTCAGGAGATCGAGTCCGGGATGCAAGCCGCGGTGGAGCCGGTGGACCTGCAGGCGCAGCGGTGGTTCCGTGAGAGCGGCGTGGTGGAGTTCCGCGGCCGGAGCTGGCTGATCACCGGCGAGCCCGTGTACGACCCGGCCGTGGAGCGGGTCGGCGAGTACCAGGGCACTCCGCTCTATGCCGAGGTCGGGACGGCCCGGCCGTACGGCGCGCTCTTCATCCCGCTGGAGAACGATCTCTGGCAGATGCTGACCCCGGCGAGCGAGGAGGTCCCCGATTCGGCGTGGGGGGAGTCGCGCGGGACGCCGGGCATCGAGCCCGTGGGCGACCCTACCGGCGGTGACGGCGGGCGCTGATCCCGCCGCGGCGACCGCGGGTCAGAAGTCGAGCTTCATCGGCACGGGCTCGTCGCCCGAGTAATCGTAGAAGCCCCGGCCGCTCTTCCGGCCGAACCGCCCCAGCGTGACCATGCGGCGGAGGAGCGGCGGGGGTGCGAACCGGCTCTCGGCGTACTCCTCGTACATGATCTCGGCGATACGGAAGAGCGTATCGATCCCCACGAAGTCGCTGAGGACGAACGGGCCCATCGGATAGCCGGTGCCCAGGACCATGGCCTTGTCGATGTCCTCGATGGAGGCGAGGCCGTGCTCCAGCGAGCGGATCGCGTCGAGCATGTAGGGGACCAGGAGCCGGTTCACGATGAAGCCGGACGCGTCCTTTGCCTCGACCGGTTCCTTCCCCACCGACGCGGCCCAGTCGTATGCGGCGCGGAACGCCTCCTCCCCGGTGGCGATGGTGCGGACCACCTCCACCAGCTTCATCACCGGGACCGGATTGAAGAAATGGAGCCCCACGAAGCGATCCGGGCGATTCGTGGCCGCCGCCATCTCCGTGATGGTCAGCGAGCTCGTGTTGCTGGCCAGGATCGTCCCCTCGTGGCAGATCCGGTCCAGCCTGGAGAACAGGTCCTTCTTGACATCCAGGTCCTCGACGATGGCTTCCACCACCAGGTCCGAGTCGGCCAGATCGTCGAGCGAGGTGGTCCCGCGGATCCGGGCCATGGCCTCGTCTCGCGCCGGCGCCTCCAGCTTCCCCTTGTCCACTGCCCGGTCCATGCTCTTCCGGATGGAGGCGAGGCCCCTTTCCAGCGCCTCCTCGTCGATCTCCCATGCGGTCGTTTCGTACCCGGCTTTCGCCGCGATCTCCACGATCCCGCTCCCCATCAGGCCGCACCCCGTCACGGCGACCTTCCCGATCTCTGCCATTCCCCGATTCTCCGGCTTGGGTCTCAGCTTCCAGAGCGCGGGGAATATGCGGAGCCGCCGGCCGGCCTACAACCGCAGGCGCCGATGGAGCAGGGGAGCCGCCGGGGAGGGGGAGGCGGCGGCTACGAGGGACCGGCCGGGCGGAGTCTCTCGCCGATCCGTGAGCGGAGGCTGCGGAGCCAGGGGGCCGCCGGAGGATCGAGCCGGCCGCCGCTCTCCAGCCGGTCCAGGAGCGCGGCGATCTCGAGGCGGGCGTTGTCCAGGCGGGCCCTGAACCGGTTGCGGGCGATGCTCACACCCCCGGCCACGCTGGCGGCGAAGGTGCCGGCACCGGCGACGAGCCCGGCGCCGTATGCCGCCGCGTCGCCGAGCACCGGCAGGAGCATGTTCCCGACCGGGAAGAATGCGCCGGCGGCCAGCGGCAGACCGACCAGCGCGCCACCGACGATCCCGCCGATCACGGCGGTCCTCCGGTGGTTCGTCACGTCGAGATCCAGCCGCACGTGGCTCCCCCGTCCCGGCATGGGCCGGACGTCCACCAGCACGCGCCGCGCCCGCGCGATCTGCCACTGCCGCTGGGGACGGCGGACCGCGCGGGCGACGCTGGAAATGGCGTCGTCGGCCGGGTGCAGCGCGATGCGGCCGGGCTGCTTCCGGAGCACCTGGAGGAACTCGCGCGTGACGAGGTAGTCCTCGAGCCGGGCCGCGACCTGCTCGGGCGGGGCCTGTACCACCCGGGTGCCGGTGACCGCGCGCTCACCATACCAGCGCGTGACGGGGCCCTCCTCCTCGCGGTCCGTGTCGGGCAGCTCGTAGAGCGCGCGGCGGACGTGGTGGCCGGGAAGCCCGAGCTCCTCCGCGATCCGGAGGACCTCGGCCTCCGAGAGACGCTCGTCGGCGTCCGCTTCCTGCGCCGCGAGCTCGGCCGCCCGGCGGATCACCAGCTCCAGCCCCCGGCGGCTGATCCCGACGTTCGTCGGGGATGGGACGGTCGGCCGCTCCTCCATCGGTCTCAGCGCTCCGCGCGCTCTTCCTCAGCGGCGCCCCCGGCGGGCACCATGTCCTCGTCCACTCTCGGCCCGGGCAGTCGCGCCCGGCCGGACGGATCATCCCGTGGCTCCCGCTCTGCCGGTGCGGCGGACCGGGCGATCTTGTCCAGGAGAGGACGGAAGAGGTCGATGGGGATCGGGAACAGCGTCGTCGAGTTGTTCTCCGCCGCGATCTCGGTGACCGTCTGGAGGAAGCGCAGGGAGAGGGAAGCCGGGTGCTCCGACATCACGGACGCGGCCTCCGACAGCTTCTGCGAAGCCTGGAGCTCACCCTCGGCATTGATGACCTTGGCGCGCCGCTCCCGCTCCGCTTCGGCCTGCCGGGCCATGGCCCGCTTCATCTCCTGCGGCAGGTCGATATCCTTGACCTCCACCGCCGAGACGTCGATCCCCCACGCGTCCGTGCCTTCATCGAGGTGCTCGCGCAGGATCTTGTTGATCTGCTCCCGCTCCGCCAGCAGCTCATCGAGCTCCGCCTGGCCGACCACGCTCCGGAGCGTGGTCTGCGCCAGCTGGCTGGTGGCGTAGAGATAGTCCTCGATCTCCACGACCGCCTTCACCGGATCGCTCACCCGGAAGTAGACGAC
>JAHWKI010000065.1 GCA_019347975.1 Gemmatimonadota bacterium | reverse complement strand
CCCGGCCACCACGCCGAGCGCCGCTCCTTCGGCGGCTTCTGCTACCTGAACAGCGCGGCGATCGCCGCCGAGCTCCTGGCGGGGCACGGCACGGTCGCGATCCTGGACATCGATTACCATCACGGCAACGGCCAGCAGGACATCTTCTGGCGACGGGCCGACGTCCTCACGATCTCGCTCCACGGCCACCCCCGCTTCGCCTACCCCTACTTCAGCGGGTTCGAGGAGGAGGTCGGGGCGGGGGCGGGCGAGGGCGCGAACATCAACATCGCCCTCCCCGAGCGCCTGGACGGGGCGGGGTACCTCCGAGCGCTGCGCGGTGCCCTGGAACGGGTGGAGCGGTTCGACCCGCGCTTCCTCGTCGTCGCCCTCGGACTGGATCCCGCCACGAACGACCCGACCGGCACCTGGACGCTGGGAGCCGCCGACTTCCGGGAAAACGGCCGCGCCATCGGGGCGCTCGGGCTGCCGACGCTCGTGGTCCAGGAGGGCGGCTACCGGACCCGCACGCTCGGGGTCAACGCACGGAACTTCCTCGAAGGGCTCCGTGATGGCGCGCGCGCCGGACGCCATGCCGCCGGGAGGGGCGGCGACTGAAATCATACGAGCCCTCGGGGCAGGGAAGGAGGCTATGGCGGCGGGGCGCCGGCGGATATATACGTAGGTTACTCCAGCCGTTATACTTTGCCGAGGTCGGCCTCTCCAGGCCGTCCTCCACCATTCCTGCCAAGGAGCTACGATGGAACCTGTCAACTTCAGAGCCCCACTAATCCTGGCCCTCGCGGCCCTCTTATGGATGCTGCCCGCGGGGCTGATCGCTCAGCAGACGGGCACGATCCAGGGGACCGTCACCGACGCCGAGAGTCTGCGCCCGCTGGCGGGCGTGCAGCTGCAGGTTGTCGGCACGCGGCTCGGCGGGCTGACCAACGCCGACGGCCGCTTCATGATCACGGGCGTACCCGCCGGTGAGCAGACGGTACGGGCCACCTCGATCGGCTACCGCACCGTCGAGCGGACGGTTTCGGTGACCGCCGGCGCCACGGCCTCGTTGGACATGGCGCTCGCGGCGAGCGCGATCAGCCTCGACGAGATCGTGGTCACGGGTACGGCCGGCGCGACCCAGCGTCGCGCGCTGGGCAACACGGTCACGACCGTGAACGCCGAAGAGATCACGGATGTGGCCCCGGTCGCCACCGTCAACGAGCTGCTGACGGCGCGCGCGCCCGGTGTGACGCTGCTGGCCAACTCGGGTCAGGCGGGTACCAGCTCTCGGGTCCGGATCCGCGGCGCCACGTCGCTCTCGGCGGGCAACGAGCCCGTCTACTACGTGGACGGCGTGCGGATGAGCGCCGGCACGGTGAGCGGCTACAGCGTGAATAATGGAGTGGTCCAGGGCACCAATCCGCTGGACGCCATCAACCCGGACGACATCCAATCCATCGAGGTGATCAAGGGCCCCGCCGCCGCGACGCTGTACGGCGCGGAGGCGGCCAACGGCGTGATCCAGATCATCACGAAGAAGGGCCGGGCCGGCGGCGGTGTGGAGTACACCGCGCAGATCGAGGCCGGGCAGTCGGAATGGGCCCTGGACATGTACGAGAATTTCACCCTCTGCACCGTCACGGCGGACCGGGATGAGCTGGGCTACAACTTCGGCAACCGGATCGGCAGCAACGCGTGGCCGGGGTGCAGCGAGTTCACGGCGGATCAGCCGCTCTCCGAGCGGATCATCAGGGACCAGCCGCTCCTGCGGGACCCGCGGGCGCTCCGCACGGGCGACGTCTTCGGCACCAGCTTCTCGGCCCGGGGCGGCGGCGACGGCTTCAACTTCTTCCTTTCCGGCGAGAAGAGGGACGAGGAGGGTGTCTTCTTCAACAACTTCGCCGACCGCACGTCGGCGCGGGCCAACGTGGGCTTCACCCCCACAGAGGACCTGAGCTTCACGCTCACCAGCAGCTACGCCCAGACCCACATCCAGATGCCGCTGGCGAACAACGCGTCCAACGGCATCCTCCGGACCGGCTTCAGAGGGCGGCCGGGGAACCAGGGCACCTGGGGGATCGGCTGGCTGGGGTTCACGCCGGAGATCTCGAACCAGTACGACAACCAGACGTGGACCGAGCGGACCATCCTCGGGCTGACGACGGCGTACTCGCCGACCGACTGGTTCTCCAACCGGCTGACGCTCGGGCTGGACCGGACCGACCGGATCAATCAGGTCTTCGAGCGGCAGGACACCACCGGCCGCGCGCCCTGGGGCGCCATCTCGGCGACCGGGACGATTTCCCGGTTCCTGCCGGTGGAGCACCGGTGGACGGTCGACTACAACGGGACCGTCAGCACCGACTTCACGCCGGACATCGCGTCGGACTTCTCCGCCGGCATGCAGTTCACCAGGCGGCATTTCGAGTCGCACGAGGTGGTCGGGGAGGGGCTGGTCGCGGACAACCTGGCGCTGGTCGGCGCGGCCGCAGTGACGCGGGCGGACCAGAGCTTCTCGGAGTTCAGCTCGGTCGGCTTCTACCTCCAGGAGCAGGTCGGCTGGCGTGACCGGCTGTTCCTCACCGGCGCGGTCCGGATCGACGACAACTCGGCGTTCGGCCAGGACTTCGACCTGGTGGTCTACCCGAAGGCCATGGCCTCGTACGTCATTTCCGACGAGCCCTTCTTCAACGTTCCGATGATCGACGCACTCAAGCTCCGCGCCGCGTTCGGGCAGGCGGGCAACACGCCTCCGCCCTTCTCGGCGGACCGCAACTTCGAGCCGGACGTCACCACCGTCGATGGCGATGTGGTCAACGTGATCACCTTCGATGACTTCGGGAACCCGAACCTCAAGGCGGAGACGGGGTCGGAGTTCGAGGCGGGCTTCGAGGCCAGCTTCCTCGACGGCCGGGTCGGCGCGGACTTCACGTTCTACACGAAGAAGACCGTCGACGCGCTGGTCTCGGTGCCCGACCCGCCGTCGACCGGATTCAGCGGCTCGCACCTGGTGAACATCGGCGAGATCTCGAACCGCGGCCTCGAGCTCCTGCTCACCGCGTCGCCGGTGGCGACCTCCGCGGTGCGGTGGGACGCCACGGTGTCGCTGGCGACGAACAAGAACGAACTCGTCGACTTCGGCACGGACGCCATCGAAGAGCTGTCCTTCGGCGCGTTCGCGACGGTGCAGAAGCACCGCGAGGGCTACCCGCTGGGCGGGTTCTGGGCGGTGGACGTGGAGCGGGACGCGCAGGGCAACCCGATCCTCTACGACGCGGACGGCAACGTCACGACGGACCCGCTGACCGGGGAGGTGAACGTGCTGTCGAACGACTTCGAGTTCATCGGGCCGCAGCTCCCCACGCGGGAGATCGGCTTCTCGAACTCGGTGATGTTGTTCGACCTGGTCCAGCTGTTCGCGCAGCTGGACTACAAGGGCGGCAACTACCAGTGGTGTGCCATGTGCTCGATCCGCAACCGGATCGACCGGAACACCTGGGAGATCAACAACCCGGACCAGGACCCGGTGGAACGGAAGGTGTGGCTGAGCCGCCAGACCAGGAAGCACATCCACCCGGCGGACTTCATCAAGCTGCGCGAGCTGGCCGCGACGATCTCGCTGCCGCAGAGCTGGTCGCAGCTGATGCGCGTCAACAACGCGGCGTTCACGCTGTCCGGGCGGAACCTGTGGATGTGGACCAAGTACGAGGACGCCTCGGCGGATCCCGAGGTGACCTTCTACAGCAGGTCCGAGTTCACGGCGCTCGATTACGCGTCCACCCCGATGACGCGGCGGCTGATGGCCAGCGTCCGCGTCACGTTCTGAGGAGGGCGCCATGACCAATAACAAGGGAACCAAAAGGGCCATGACCAATCTTCGACCCAGGACCGGGCGACTGCGGATGTTCGCGGTGCTCGCGTCGGTGGGACTCCTCGGCGCGTGCGACGCGGTCGACAAGCTCCTGGAGGTGACGAACCCGGCGCGGATCCCGGAGGAGAGCCTCGACCAGCGGAAGCTGATCCCGATCCTCATGAACAGCGTCGTGGGCGAGTTCCAGGACGCCTACGCCGACCCGTTCATCTGGCGGGGGAGCATGTTCACCGACGAGCAGGTCACGGGGATCAACTGGGAGGCCACCGCGCGCCTGAACCAGCGGATCACGCGCTACGACGAGGGCGACCCGGACTTCATGTTCTCCTCCCTCAGCTCGGCGCGGGCCATGGCGGACAGCGTGGCCGGCCGGCTGCGGACCATGCTGGATGAGCCGAGCTCGGACGAGCGCCTCGCCAAGGCGCTGAATTACGCCGGGTACTCGTACATCCTGCTGGGTGACGCGATGTGCGAGGCCACGATCAACATGGGCTCCGAGATCCACCAGCCGCTGGACCTGTACGCGTTCGCGGTGGACCGGTTCGAGGAGGCGCTGGACATCGCCAGGGCCGCGGGCAGCTCCGACATGGAGAACCTGGCGCTGGTGGGGCTCTCGCGGGCTCACCTGAACCTGGGGAACTGGGCGCAGGTGCAGACGTACGCCCCGCAGGTGGACGATGGCTTCGTCTGGTGGGTGGAGTACGCGGAGGATACCCGGGCGGACAACACGATGTTCTCACGGATCACGGGCGCGAACCACTCCCTGGGCGTGCACCCGCGGTTCCTGAACGGGACGTACGGGGCGGACGTGCCGGAGTCGCAGCAGACGGATCCTCGGATCCAGCATTTCGTGGAAGGCCGGCGCGGTCACAACCAGCTGTCGATCCTCTACACACCGTTCCAGTCGCTGGCGTACAGCGGCTACACGGGCGAGACGCAGGCCGACGGAGAGGAGCCGCCGCTGTACGAGCGCGGGACGGACATCAAGATGGCGTCCAAGCTCGAGGCGATGCACCACTACTGGGAGGCCGTGGGTCAGGAGTCCGGTGTGACGGCGGGGCTCCTGGACTTCATCAACGAGCGCCGGGCCGTGGGGAACCAGGGGATCTTCCTCGGAACGGGTGAGGCGGCGCTGAGCCAGCTGCGCGAGCAGCGGGCGCGCGACCTGTTCCTCGGCGGGTTCCGTCTGGGGGACCTGCGTCGCTGGGACCGGCAGGGCATCAGCGACCCGGACCACGAGTTCCCGTCGGGTGAGCATCCGACGACGGAGTGGGGGCTGTACGGGGACGCCACCTGCTTCCCGCTGCCCATCGAGGAGTACCAGGGCAACCCGAACATCAGCGACCCGAACATCTCCTGACCCGGAGGAAGGTACAGTAGAAACCAACGGGAGGGCGCGGCAGGACGCCGCGCCCTCCGCGTTCGGGGCTCCCACGGGAGCTCCGATCGTCCTCTCCCGACGAACCCCGCATCGATGTGACTCCGAGGACCCGATTTCGTACCGCCACGGCCGCCTGGCTGTTGGCGCCCCTGCTCCTGGTCGCTCCGCGGCCCGCGGCGGCCCAGGTTCCCACCGACACCCTCGAGGTGCAGCCGGCCGATTCGCCGTCGACCTCGTGGGACGTCACCCGTGCCCGGGGTGCGACCCGGGAGATCGCCTTCACCACGGACGAGGGGACGTGGCTGTCGGTGGACCTCTCGCCGGACGGCGCGTGGGTCCTGTTCGACCTGCTCGGCCACGTGTACCGGGTCCCCGCGCGTGGCGGGCCGGCCGAGTCGATGACCCAGGGCAGCGGCGTGGCGGTGAACTACCACCCCGCCTGGTCCCCGGACGGCCGCAGCATCGCGTTCATCTCGGATCGGGCGGGTCAGAACAACCTGTGGCTGATGGACGCGGACGGGTCGAACCCGCGGGCGGTGTTCGACAGCGACAGCTACCGTGCATCGATGCCCGCGTGGACGCCGGACGGCGAGTACATCGTGGTGCGACGTGACTACGTTGGGACGGCTCCCAGCGGCGCCAGCGGCCTGTGGATGTACCACCGGGACGGCGGTGAGGGCGTCGAGCTGCTGGAGGAGCGCGGCGCGCGCTGGCCATCTGTGTCGCCGGACGGGCGCTTCGTCTACTTCCACATGGACGAGGGGAGCGACGCGCTGGCGGGTGACGTCCAGATCCGTCGCCTGGATCTGCGGACGGGCGAGACGCTGGAGGTCACGGCGGGAGCCGCGCGTGGCGCCGCGGCGGGTCGGCTGAGCTCGGGCGGCGCGTTCGCCCCAGAAGTCTCGCCGGACGGCCGGTGGCTGGCGTTCGGTCGTCAGATCCCGGACGGGACCATCTCGTTCCGGGGCCACGAGTTCGGCCCCCGTACGGCGCTGTGGCTCCGGGACCTGGAGAGCGGCGCGGAGCGGGTGCTGATGGACCCGATCTCGGTCGCCATCGAGAGCGGCTCGAAGAGCCTCGGGATCCTCCCGGGCTACGGCTGGTCGCGGGATGGCCGGAGCATAGTCATCTCCCAGGGCGGGAAGATCCGGCGAGTCGACGTGACGTCGGGGGAGGTCACGACGATCCCGTTCGAGGCGCCGGTGCGGCGGACGATCTCGGAGATGGCCTACCAGCCGTTCCGGATCGACGATGGGCCGTTCACCTCCACGTTCCTGCGCTGGCCCACCGCCTCCCCGGACGGCCGTACGCTGGCGTTCCAGGGCGTCGGGCGGGTGTGGACGGTGCCCCGCTCCGGCGGCACGCCGCGCCGGGTGACGCCGGAGAGCTTCGAGCCGTTCGAGTACGCGCCCGCGTGGTCGCCGGACGGCCGCTGGCTGGCGTTCACGACGTGGGACGACACGCTGGGCGGCCACGTGTGGAGGGTGCGGGCGGGAGGGGGGCGGCCGGAGCGGCTCACGCGCACCGCGGGCGAGTACGTGCACCCCATGTGGAGCCAGGACGGCCGCGAGCTGGTGGTGGCGCGCGGGAGCGGCGCCACGGCGCGGGGGCGGACGTTCACGCACAACCCCTGGTGGGACGTCGTGCGGATCCCCGCCGGGGGCGGCGACGCCACGCTGGTGGAACGGGTCGGGACGGGGATGGTCGCCCGGGGCCCGATCATGGCGCCGTCGTGGGGGCCGGAGGGTCGAATCTTCTTCCCGGCCCGGGAGGGCGAGGGCAGGGACGCGCGCAGGGCTCTGGTGTCGGTGCGCCCCGATGGCACCGACCGGCGCGTCCACATGACGTTCCCCGACGCCGACGAAATCGTGCCATCGCCCGACGGCCGCCGCGTGGCATTCCAGGAGGGGGACAACATCTACGTCACAACGCTCCCGATGGCCGGTACGGCCGGCGAGCCCGTGGCGCTGGAGAAGCGGCGGGGCAGGCTGCCGGTGACGCAGGTGAGCCGTGCGGGCGGGCTGTTCCCCCGCTGGCGGGACCCGCGTACGCTCGAGTTCGGCAGCGCCGCCCGCTACTTCTCCTACGACGTGGACGCGGAGACCACGGACACCGCGGAGATCCGGCTGGTGGTGCCACGCCGCGTGCCGCGTGGCAGCGTGGCGCTCACGGGCGCGAGGATCATCTCGCTCCAGGAGGGGCGGGAGGTCATCGAGAGCGGCACGGTGGTGGTGGACGGCGCCCGGATCCGGTGCGTGGGCGAGTGCGACACGGCAGGCGTGGACCGCGTGATCGACGCGACGGGCACCACGATCATGCCCGGGCTGATCGACATGCACTCGCACCACTACCGGGAGCACCGCGGCTACCGGCCGAGACGCGACTACGAGCTGGCGATCTACCTGGCGTACGGCGTCACGACGGGCCTGGACAACTCCATGTGGTCCCAGAACATCTTCCCGACGGCGGAGCTGATCGAGGCGGGGGAGATGATCGGCCCGCGGACGTACAGCACGGGCGACCCGCTCTACCGCGGGGAGGGGAGCCGGCAGAACGACCTGTCGAGCTACGAGGTGACGGAGCAGTCGATCGAGCGGCTCCAGTCCTGGGGCGCGGTGTCGCTGAAGCAGTACCAGCAGCCGCGTCGGGAGCAGCGGCAGTGGGTCAGCGACGTGGCGCGGCAGAAAGGCCTGATGGTGACCGCCGAGGGGGGCGACCTCTTCTACAACCTCGGCATGATCATGGACGGGCAGACCGGCTGGGAGCACCCGCTGAGCTACCTTCCGATCCATGGCGACGTGGCCACCTTCTTCGGGCGGGCGGGCGCCTACTATTCCCCGACGTTCGTGGTCGCGGGGCCCGGGCCGTGGAACATCGACTACTTCTTCGGCGAGACGGATGTGTGGCGGGAGCCGAAACAGCGGCGCTGGATGCCCTGGCGGATGCTCGCCGGCCACCTGAGGCGGCGCACGCTCCGGCCGGAGACGGACTACAGCTATCCCATCCTGGCCGAGGGGCTCGCGGATATCATGGCCGAGGGTGGCCACGGCGCCATCGGCTCGCACGGCGAGCATCACGGTACGGCGGCGCATTGGGAGGTGTGGATGGCGGCGGAAGGGCTGGGCAACCTCGGCGCCCTGCGCCTGGCCACGCTGGAGGGGGCCCGCATGCTGGGCGCGCACGCGGACCTGGGAACGCTGGAGCCCGGCAAGCTGGCCGACCTCCTGGTGCTGGAGGCCAACCCGCTGGACGACATCCGCGCCACGATGCAGATCCGGCACGTCATGAAGGGCGGCGTGCTCTACGAGGCGGACACGCTCGACGAGGTGTGGCCGGAGCGGAGGCCCTTCGGGCCCTACTACTGGGTCGACGAGGACGCGCTGCGCTCCGACGACCGGGCCATCGACTGGCACGAACGGCGGCCCTGAGGCCGCGGAAACACGAACCCGAAGCAGGAACCACCCATGATCCGACCGAATCTCTCTCGCGCCCGCCTGAGCCTGCTGCTCGGCGTGGTCCTCCTGGCGGCCGCTCAGCCGGCGGTGGCGCAGCGCACCATGACCATCGTGGACCTCATCGAGGTGCCCGACCTGGGCGACCCCCAGCTCTCCCCGGACGGGCGGCAGGTCCTGTTCGTCCGCTCCGACGCCGACTGGGAGGACAACCGGACCCGCGGCCACATCTGGCGGATCAACGCCGACGGCTCGGATCCCGTGCAGCTCACGCGCGGGGACGGCGAGAGCTCGCCGCGGTGGTCGCCGGACGGCCGGTGGATCGCGTTCGTCGCCGAGCGTGACGACGACGAGGAGAGTCAGATCTACCTGCTCGACACGCGCGGCGGCGAGGCGCGACGCCTGACCGAGCACGACGCTTCCGTAGGCTCCATCAGCTGGTCGCCGGACGGCCGCTGGATCTATTTCACCGCGCAGGAGCCGAAGACGGCAGAGCAGAAGAAGCGTGAGGAGGCGAAGGACGACGTGTTCGCCTACGACGAGGACTGGCGGCACCGCCACCTGTGGCGCGCGGACGCGACCAGCGGCGCGGCGGAGCGGCTGACCGGGGGCGAATACTCGGTGGCGGACTACAGCCTTTCCCCCGACGGCTCAATGGTGGCGCTGGTGCGGGGGCCCACCCCGATCCTCAACGACCTGCGGCAGCGCGAGGTCCACGTCATGGCCGCGCAGCCTGGCGCCGAGCTCCGGCGGGTCACGCAGAACGACGTTCGCGAGTCGAGCCCGCGGCTCTCACCCGACAACCGCCAGGTCCTCTTCCTCGCCGACTCCAACGAGGAGTTCGAGTCCTACTACAACGACAAGATCTTCCTGGCCCCGGCCGCCGGCGGCAGCGCACGCGTGCTCCTGCCGGACCTCCCCCACGAGGTGAACGGCGCCGAGTGGTCGCGGGATGGCCGGGAGATCCTGTTCCGCGCCAATACGGGGGTGCGGCAGGATCTCTTCCGCGTCAGGGTGAGCGACCGGCGCGTCCGTCGGCTGACCGAGGGCGACCACGTGGTGGGGTCCTGGATGTACGAGCCGCGCCAGGGCCGCATCGCGTTCACGCTGGACACTCCGACGAACCCGGGGGAGGTCTGGACCATCGCCGCGGACGGCCGCGGGATGCGGCAGGTCACCCACGTCCACGACGACCTGCAGCGCCGCTTCCGTCTGCCGCGGGTGGAGGCGGTCACGTGGCCCGGCGAGGACGGGGTCCAGGTGGAGGGGCTGCTGTGGTACCCGCTCGACTACGTGGCCGGGCGCCGCTATCCGCTCGTCGTGCAGACGCACGGGGGCCCGGCCGCATCGGACAAATTCAGCTTCCCCGGCTCGAGCGACTACGTCCAGAAGCTGGCGGACCTCGGCTACTTCGTGTTCCAGCCGAACTACCGCGGCAGCACCGGCTACGGCGATGCCTTCCTGCGGGACATGGTACCCGGCTACTTCAACCAGGCCCACAAGGACGTGATGACCGGGGTGGATCACCTGATCGCCCGCGGCCTGGTCGACGGCGAGCGTATGGCCAAGATGGGATGGTCCGGCGGCGGTCACATGACCAACAAGATCATCACCTACACGGACCGCTTCAAGGCGGCCTCCTCGGGGGCGGGCGCCGCGAATTGGGTCTCGATGTACGGACAGAGCGATGTGCGCTTCTATCGGACCCCGTGGTTCGGCGGCACGCCCTGGCAGGAGAACGCCCCCATCGAAATGTACTGGGAGCACTCCCCGCTCAAGGACGTCTGGAAGGTGACCACGCCCACGATCTTCCTGGTCGGCCAGGAGGACGTGCGGGTCCCCATGCCGCAGTCGGTGGAGATGTTCAGGGCGCTGCGGGCGAACGGCGTGCCGACGCACCTGTACGTGGCGCCCCGCGAGCCCCACGGCTGGCGCGAGCTGCGGCACCGTCTGTACAAGGCCAACGTGGAGCTGGACTGGTTCGAGCGCTGGGTCATGGGCCGCGAGTACGTCTGGGAGACGGCGCCGGAGCCGGCGAAAGAACCGGCGAAAGCCGAGGTCGCCGTCTGAGCGCGCCCGGGTTCTAGAGGGTGTCGAGGAAGCGCAGGAGGTCCTCCTGCGTGGTCCGCGGGAGCGCCGCGAACGCGTCCCGTACGCCCCGGGCCTCCCCGTCGTGGGCGAGGATCGCGTCCCGGGGGTTCAGCGCGCGGCCGTCGTGGAGGAAGATCCGGCGGTGCCCGAGCCCGGCGAGCGGCTGGGTCCGGAGCTCGGTCGGGGTGGCGGCGAGGCCGCAGACGCTCGCCAGCCCCTCGCCCATGTCGTGCAGGAGGAGGTCGGAGTAGACCTCGATCCGCTTCCGGTCCAGCGCCTCCACGTCGCTCCGCCCCGTGCGGAAGGACGGCGTATGGCAGCGGTCGCAGCCGACCTGGTGGAAGAGCCCCTCTCCGCGCCGGACCGTCGCGCGGGCGGCCGGATCCTCGGGGCTGCGCGGGCGGAGCGGGGCGAGGAAGCGGACGAAGTCGGTGATCAAGTCCATCTCCTCGCGGCCCACCTCCGGCTCGGGGGCCGGATCGATGTCCGGGAGGTCGGCCAGGTGCGGCGGGACGGGCTCCACCGGCGTGAGGGCGGTGCTGAGTCCCATCTCGAACCGCAGCGCGCTGTCCGTGAAGTCCAGGAGCGTCGCCACCTCGGCCTTGCGGCTGAAGCGGCCGAGGCGGCCGTCGACGGTCCGGCCGGGGCGCCCGGAGATCCCGTCCGCATCGGCGTCGTCCGGGTCCGCATTGCGCAGGATCGCGGCGTCGGGGATCGCCTCCACCAGCCCCGCCCCGAAGAGGAAGGGCGTCGTGAAGCGCGCCCGTTCGGTCGCGCCGGCCGGGACGGGCTCGGCGGTGAACCCGTGGGAGGCCAGGGCGGGGGTGACGCGGCGGCGCAGGTTCTCGCCGCCCTCCTCCGCCAGGAGGTGACAGGTGAGCGGCGGCTCGAAACGGGTCGCCTTGATGACGAGCTGCTCGCCCGTTCCGCCGCTGGCCGGATCCGTGTGACACGCGCTACACTGGTTCTCATTGAACAGGGGCCCGAGCCCCTCCGCGGCGCTGAAGACGCGGTCGAACAGGGCGCGGCCCTCCACGAACCGTTCGGCCTCCACGGTCGTGAGACCGGGCAGCGGATCGCCGGGGTCGCCGGCGGGTGTGGCCGGCTGGCACGCGGCCACCCAGCCGAGGAGGAACGGAGCCATGCGCCGCGGGCGGTGCGGCGCGGAAGGAGATCCACTCATGCGCGAAAACGCGACCCGGCGACGGGGGCCGTTTCTAACCGTAGCTCTGGGAGCGCCTCTGCTCCTCGCCGGCTGCGACTTCATCTTCGGGAGCGATCCCGAGATCCCGACCGAAGCCGTGGTCGAGGTCGAAGGCGAGGCGCCGGCGCCGCTGCTGGTGGTTCTTTCCAAGGACTTCGAAATCGCGTTTGACCCGAGTGAGGGGAGCTTCGTCTCGTTCCTCCTGCTCGCCGACACCGTCATGCTCGAGCCCGGGGACCTGCCCTTCACCACGCGCCTCGATGTGCAGCCGGAGAACCGGCTCCTGGCCCGGGTGGTGAATCCGTCGGCGGACACGGCGCTGGTGAGGCTGATCGTCCGGCTGGACGGCGACGTCGGTCACGACCGGAGCGTGCGGATCGCGGACAACCAGTACATCGAGTTCAGCACGACGTATTAGGGTAACGGTAACGCGAAGAACGCGAAATTTCCCGTTCCACCCGCCTACGGGGCACTCCCGTGCTCCACCACGTCCCGATCCAGCATCTCGCGCACGCTCCGCGTGAGATCGTGCGGGCCGAAGGGCTTCTGGAGGAACAGGCTGGCTCCGTTGACGATGCCGCGGCGGACGACCTCGTCCTCGGTGTAGCCGCTCATGAAGATGGTGCGGATGTCCGGGTAGAGGGCGGCCACGTGCTCGGCGAGCCGGTGGCCGTCCATGTCGGGCATCACGATGTCGGTGACCAGCAGGTGGATCGGCCCCTCGTGGGCGGGGAGGACGGTCCGGAGGGCCTCGGTGGGGTGGGCGGCCTCGAGCACGTGGTAGCCGCTGCGCTCGAGCACGCGGTGGGCGAGTCCGCGCACGGCCTCGTCGTCCTCCACCAGGAGCACGGTCTCGGAGCCGCCCATCCCGGCCTGGCCGGCATGCCGGGGCGGCGCGGCCAGGGGCATGGCCTTTTCGACGCGGGGGAGGAGCACCTCGAAGTCACTGCCCCGGCCGGGCTCGGAGTGCACCCAGATGTAGCCGCCACTCTGCTTGACGATGCCGAAGACGGTGGCGAGCCCGAGCCCCGTGCCGTGGCTCAGCCCCTTGGTGGTGAAGAACGGCTCGAAGACGCGGCCGCGGGTCTCCTCGTCCATGCCGTGGCCGGTGTCGGCCACCATGAGGCGGACGTAGCGGCCCGAAAGCACCTCGTAGGGGAAGGACCGCGCGTCCTCGTCCGTCAGCTCCGTGTTCTCGAGCCGCAGCAGGAGCCGCCCGCCCTCGGGCATGGCGTCCCGGCCGTTCACGGCCAGGTTGAGCACCACCTGCTCGATCTGCGTGGGGTCCGCCTCGACGCGGCCGAGCCCCTCCTCGACCGACAGCTCCAGGCGGATGTGCTCGCCGATGAGGCGACGCAGCATGGACTCCATCCCGTCCACGACGGCGCCGAGGTCCACCACCCGCGGCTGGAGCACCTGCTGGCGGCTGAAGGCCAGGAGCTGCCGCGTGAGCCGCGTCGCCCGGTCCGCGTTCCGGCGGATCTCTTCCAGGTCCTGCCTCCCCGCGGCCCCGGCGGGGGTGCCCTCGAGGAGCAGCTCCGCGTGGCCGCGCACCGCCGTGAGGACGTTGTTGAAGTCGTGCGCGATCCCGCCCGCGAGCTGGCCGACCGCCTCCAGCTTCTGCGACTGGAGGAGCCGCTGCTCGAGCGCGCGCTGCTCCGTCACGTCCGCCAGCACGCCGACGAGCGCGACCGCCTCGCCGGACTCATCCCGGACGATCGCGTTCCACATCCGAAGGTCGACGTGGGAACCGTCCTTCCGGAGCCGGCGGATTTCCACGCCCTCGTGGGTGTGTCCGCCGAACCCGCGGTCGAACAGGTCCTTCGCCTCGTCGCGGTCGCCCGGGTCGCCCAGCGGGTAGGGTCGGCCGAGGACCTCCTCCGCGGTCCACCCGAAGATCCGCTCCGCGGCCGGGTTCCAGAACTGGACGCAGTACGCGCGGTCCACCCGGATGATGGCGACGGGCGCCACGTCCATGACCGCCCGCAGCCGCTCCTCGGACCGGCGCAGCGCGCTCTCCAGCCGGAGCTGCTCCCGCTGACCGCGCGCGCCGACGATCCACCCCCAGGCGACCAGGAGCAGCACCATGCTCGCCGCCGCCGCCGCCACCAGCCAGGCCATGCGCTCGTCCGTCCGCAGATCCGCTTCGGCCACGACCGCACGGGCGTCGGACAGCAGCCGCGCCTTCCGCACGTCGAACGCCGCCTTCGCGGCCGCGTAGCGCTCGCTCTCCAGCAGCGCGACGGCGGCGGCCCGGTCGCCGGCTTCCACCAGCGACAGCGCCTCCGCCTCGAGGGCCGGCAGCGTCCCCGGGCCGGCGCCCGGCTGCGGGGGCTCCGCGGGGCGCTGGGCCCGGATCGGAGCCGCCACCGCCGTCAGCGAGTCGATGACCCCGGTGATCTCCCGCTCCAGCTCGCCGTAGCGCGCCGCCCAGCGGGCCTCGCCCGTCACGGCGGCCAGCCGGACGGCCGCGGTCAGCGCCTCGTCCAGCCGCTCCACCTCGCCGACCAGCTGGTGCACGGCCAGCGCCTGCGTCCGGGCCTCCGGCATGGCGCGGCGCACGTCCCACGCGGTCCACAGCGCCCAGCCCAGGAGCGCCAGCGCGACGACGGTGACGAGGGCCGGCAGCGTCCGGCGGCGGAGGGCGGCGTTCATGGACATGAGTCTCGGCCGTGCCCCGGGGGCCGGCAAGGGGGGAGTGGGCGTCGCGGGGAAGGATCGGCACGGCGCGGGCGATCCTTGAGGGGCACGAGGTCGCCTCGTGCCCTCCGGTTGCCTACGATCCGCCGCCGCCGCATCGTAGCCCTTCGAATCGCCCCCCACGGAGGTACGCATGACAGGATTCCCCGCCCGCCGACCTGCGGCGGCGCTCGCGCCCGTTCTCCTTCTTGTCCTCGCCTCCGGCTGCGCCACGGCGAGCCCGCCGCCGGCGCGGGCCGGGGCGCCCTCCGGCAGCGATGGCGCGCTGCCCTCCATCGCCCGCTACACGACGGGATTCGAGGCGATGCCGGGCTACTTCCCGCTCTACTGGGACGCCGCCAGGGGGCGGCTGCTCCTGGAGGTCCCGCGGCTCGACGAGGAGTTCCTCTACCTCACGTCCCTCGCCACCGGATTCGGCTCGAACGACCTGGGGCTCGACCGCGGCGAGATCATGGAGGAGCACATCGCCCGATTCCGTCGCGTGGGGCCGAAGGTCCTCCTGGAGCTGGAGAACCCCACCTTCCGGGCGGCGACCGCGGCCACGCCGGCGCTCCAGCGGTCCGTCGAGGAGAGCTTCCCCACGTCGGTGGTCGGCGGGTTCGACGCGGTGGCCGAGGAGGAGGGCCGGGTGCTGGTGGACGCCACGTCGTTCTTCCTGCGGGACGCGATCGACCTGGCGGGGATGCTCCAGCGGATGGGCCAGGGGAGCCTGCGTGTGGACCGGGACCGCAGCGCGCTCCACCTCGAG
The DNA here is from genome assembly GCA_019347975.1 of Gemmatimonadota bacterium. Classification (GTDB taxonomy): domain Bacteria; phylum Gemmatimonadota; class Gemmatimonadetes; order Longimicrobiales; family RSA9; genus JAHWKI01. The sequence continues at coordinate 836 of JAHWKI010000065.1, read as the reverse complement.
CGCACCCGGTCGTTCCCTGAGAACACCGAGATCGAGGCGATGCTGACGTTCGCGGGCGAGCGCGGCGGCGGCGAGGTCCGTCGCCACACGCCCGAGGCGCGGTCGGTCACGGTGCGACAGCACCACTCGCTCGTGAAGCTGCCGGGCCCCGGCTACGAGCCGCGGCCGTTCGACCCGCGGGTCGGCGCGTCCGGCGTGTACTTCTACGACTTCGGCAAGCCGTTCGACGACGACTACGTCACCCGCCTCGCCAGCCGGCACCGGCTCATCAAGAAGGATCCGGACGCGGCCATGAGCGAGCCGGTGGAGCCGATCATCTACTACCTGGACCCGGCCATCCCGGAGCCCTACCGCTCGGCGTTCAGGGAAGGCGGCGCCTGGTGGAACGAAGTGTTCGAGGCGGCCGGCTTCATCGACGCGTTCCGGATCGAGGACATGCCGCCGGACATGGATCCCATGGACGCGCGCTACAACGTGATCCAGTGGGTCCACCGCACCGAGGCGGGGTCGTCCATCGGGCCCTCGTTCCGGGACCCCCGGACCGGGGAGATCATCAAGGCGGCGGTCCGCATGGACTCCTACCGGTCGCTCGCCAACTACAACACCTACGCCGGGCTCGCGGGCGTGGATGGGGACTGGTACGCGGGGACCCCGCCGGGCGTGACGGGCGAGGAGTTCGTGATCATGCGACGTCGCCAGCACTCCGCCCACGAGATCGGCCACACGCTGGGGCTGGCCCACAACTTCATCGCCATCAGCTACGGCCACGAGTCGGTCATGGACTACCCGGCGCCCGTGGTGCGCGTGGTCGACGGGCGGCTGGACCTGTCGCAGGC
>JAHWKI010000270.1 GCA_019347975.1 Gemmatimonadota bacterium | reverse complement strand
GGCGCCCAGCTGTTCACGCGCGCCGGTCCGCCCCTCATCCAGGACCTGAAGGACCGGGGCAAGCGCGTCTTCCTGGACCTGAAGTACCACGACATCCCCCACACGGTCGCCCGCGCCGTCGAGGCCGCGGCCGAGCTCGGCGTCGACATGCTCACGCTCCACGCATCCGGCGGCGAAGCCATGATGCGTGCGGCCCGTGACGCCGTGGGCAGCGACGGGCCGGCCCTGGTCGGCGTCACGCTCCTCACGTCCTTCACCGCCGCGGACGTGGAGCAGGTCTGGGACAAGGAGCTCCGGTCGCTCCGCGATGAGGTCGCCCGCCTCGCGGGGCTCGCCGTCCAGGCCGGTCTCGACGGCGTCGTCTCCTCCGCGCTCGAGGTCGAGACGCTGAAGCGGCGCCACGGCGCGGACTTCATTCTGGTCACCCCCGGCATCAGGCCGAGCGGCGAGGTCGCGGGGGACCAGGTCCGTACGGCCACTCCCGCGGAAGCCGTTCGCGCGGGCGCCGACTACCTGGTCATCGGCCGCCCGGTCCACGCCGCGTCCGATCCGGCCGCCGCGTTCGCCGCCCTGCTGGAAGAGGTCACCACCGCATCGGAGGCGTCCGCATGAGACGGGCTTCCCTCCTGGCCGTCGCCGCCGTCCTCCTCGTCGCGGCCCCCGTCACCGCGCAGGACCATCGCCCCCTCGGGGACGTCCTCGACAACCTCGCCGCGCTGTGGGCCAGCGGTGACGCGGCGGCGATCGCCGACCTGACCTCCACCTCCGGCATCGATGTCGAGATCGCCGGCTCCTTCATGGGGTCGCTTTCCGGCCGGAAGCTGGCCGCCGCGCTGCGCCGCGTCTTCGAGGACCGCGTCACCGTTTCCGTCGAGTCTAAGATGACCTCCGCGGTCAAGGGCGTGGAGGACCGCGCCTTCGGTGAGCTGGCCTGGGTCCTGCGGCCGGGCGGGGCGTCCGTTTCCGAGAGGACCACCGTCTTCCTCGCGCTCGTGCACGAGCCCGCGGGCTGGCGACTCACACAGATCCGCATCCTGGAGTGATGCCCGTTCTTTCACAGCAGGATCAGACCGCCGCTGAAGGCATTGCTCAGGGACTCCGCGAGGCCGGCGACTCCCTTCGCGCCCAGGTCGACGCGGTCCGGGAGTTCCGCTTCGTCGATGCGATCAACTGGCCCGCCCTCTTCGCCGACGGCATCAGGATCATCCTGATCATCCTGCTCGCTTTCGCCACCTATCGGATCCTGAAGGTGTTCACGGGGCGGCTCCAGAGGGAGGTCGATGAGCCCGATCTGAGCCGGAAGCGGCTGCGGGAGCAGCGCGCGCATACCGTCGCCAGCCTCCTCAACAACGTCGGGATGATCACCATCGTCGTCCTGGCCTTCCTCATGATCCTGGGCACGTTCATGCCCATCGGCCCTCTTCTCGCCGGTGTCGGAGTCCTGGGCCTCGCCGTTTCCTTCGGCGCACAGTCCCTCGTGAAGGACCTGATCTCCGGCGCCTTCATGCTCGTCGAGGGACAGTTCGCAGTGGGCGACGTCGTACGGGTCAAGGAGACCGCCGGGATGGTGGAGAAGATCACGCTCCGGACGATCGTGCTGCGGGACATCAACGGGATCGTCCACATCATCCCCAACGGGACCGTCGATACGCTGAGCAACCTGACCAAGAGCTGGTCGCGGGCGGTGCTGGAGATCGGCGTCGCCTACAAGGAGGACGTCGACCGGGTAATGGACGTGATGAAGGACGAGGCCATGAAGATGTACGCCGACCCGGAATGGGAGCCGCTCATCGTCGAGGAGCCGGTCGTTCCCGGGGTGGAGCGCTTCGATGACTCCGCAGTGACCATCCGGATCATGTTCAAGACCCTCCCCCTCAAGCAGTGGGAGGTCGCCCGTCAGTACCGCCGCCGCATCAAGAATCGCTTCGACGCCGAGGGGATCGAGATCCCGTTCCCGCACCGTACCCTCTACTGGGGGGCGGGCGAGAATCCCGCCATCCCGGTGGAGCTCGGCGGCGAGACCGGACCGGCCGCGGCGGCCGGGGTGGCGGGGGAGTAGGCCGTGGCGCTCCGCTTCTACGACACGATGACCCGCTCCCTCCGCGCGTTCGAGCCGCTGGAGGCGGGGCGGGTCGGCTTCTACGCCTGCGGACCCACGGTCTACCAGCTCCCGCACATCGGAAACTACCGGACGTTCCTCTTCAACGACGTCCTGCACCGCTGGCTCGAGTGGAAGGGGCTGGACGTCCGGTTCATCATGAACCTCACGGACGTCGACGACCGCATCATCGAGAAGGCCGCGGCCGCCGGCGCCTCCCTCCGGGACTACACCGAGCCCCACATCCGCGGGTTCATGGAGGAGCTCGAGACCCTCGGCGTCCGCCCCGCCGACGAGTATCCCCGGGCCACCGACTCCATCGAGGACATGGCCCGGTTGGTGGAGAAGCTCATCGAGCGGGGGCACGCCTACCTCACCGACGACGGCTCCATCTTCTTCGACATCTCCTCCTTCGAGGCCTATGGGCGGCTCTCCCGCATCCGCCTGGATGAGGTCCGCACGGGCGAGCGCGTCGCCGATGACCGTTACGAGAAGGGCGACGCCCGGGACTTCGCGCTGTGGAAGGCGCCCAAGGCCGCGGATGGCGAGGTGGGCGCGGTGTGGGAGGGCCCCGTCGTCGACGGGGAGGCGAAGCCCGGCCGCCCCGGCTGGCACCTGGAGTGCTCCGCCATGAGCATGTCCCGTCTCGGCGAGACCTTCGACATCCATGCCGGCGGCGAGGACCTCGTCTTCCCGCACCACGAGGACGAGATCGCCCAGTCCGAGGGCGCCACCGGGAAGCCGTTCGTGCGCTACTGGCTGCACGCCCGGCACCTGATGATGGATACCGAGAAGATGTCCAAGTCCCTCGGCAACTTCGTCGGCATTCGGGACGTGCTCGACCGCGGATACGCCCCCGCGGTCGTCCGCTACCTGCTCATCTCCGCCCACTATCGCAAGGAGCTCTCGTTCTCCTGGGACTCCCTGGATGACGCCCGCGCCGCGGTCCGCCGCCTCACCGATTTCCAGCGCCGGCTCGTGGACGCGCCGACCGCCGCCGCGGCGACCGACGCCGTGCTCCGGCCGATCGCCGACCGCGCCCTCGCCGCGTTCGAGGCCGCCCTCGATGACGACCTGAACACCCCCGCCGCCCTCGCGGCCCTCTTCACCTTCGTGCGCGAGACCAACGCCGCCCTCGATCGCGCCGGAGAAGTCGCCCTCGACGAGCTCGACGCCCTGCGCCTCGCCCTCGGCTCCATGGACGACGTCCTCGGCGTCCTCTCCCTCGCCTCCGCCTCCACCGCCGCCGACGAGGAGCTGGCCGCCTGGGTCGAGGAGCGCATCGCCGCGAGGCAGCAGGCTCGCAAGGACCGCGACTTCGCACGCGCCGACGCCATCCGCGACGAGATCGCCGCCGCCGGCATCGTCCTGGAGGATACGCCCCAGGGGCCCCGCTGGAAGCTGGCGGAGCCGGCGACGGGCGGCCGCTGAGGCGCGCGGCTCGTCAGCGGGAGGACCAGTGGATGTGGCGGATCCGCCACCCTTCGGGCGTCCGTACGACCACCATCGTCTCCGCACCCTGCGCGTCGATGGCGCGCCCTCGCCACTCTCCGGTGGTGTGCGCCTCGCTCGTGTACAGGGCGGTGTCGCCCCATAGCGAGATGGACTCGCCCGTTACTTCGCGGCGCACCGCGCTCGCGAACGCGATGTCCGACCGGAGGTGCCCGCTCCGGTACTGCGTCAGCGACTCCGCATGCCCGCTCTCGTATACCACGACCGCGGGGTGCAGCCGCTCGAGCGCCGCGCTCGAGTCACCCGCGGCCAGCGCGGCGTGAAAGCCGTGAACGACAGCGCGGACCTCGGCGTGTCGCGCCGAGTCCGTCGCCTCCTGTGCGGCGGATGGGGCCGTGGCCAGGAGCGAAGCGGCGAGCGAAAGGATGAACCAGCGCATGTCGCCCTCCGGGGCTGAGGAAGATCTCGGCGCGGATCACGGCGCAGACCGCCACGTCCCGCGCGTGAGCGCTCCAGCGTACGCGGCCGGAGGCGCAGCAAGACGGGGGCCGACCGGAGCCCGCCCTCGCCGACCGCCCTTCGACGCGCTCGCGCGGTTCTGGAGGCTGGCCAGAGCGACCGGTTTTCCGCTATTCTCTCTCCGACGCGCCGGAAACTTCGCTGACGTAGCTCAGTTGGCAGAGCAGCTGATTTGTAATCAGCAGGTCGTGGGT
>JAHWKI010000269.1 GCA_019347975.1 Gemmatimonadota bacterium | reverse complement strand
GGGGGCTCGCTTCGCTCGCAAGGTGGCGTGTTGAGCTATGGACGGTGGCGGGCGGGGGGTGCTGTTTGGGGGCATGAGCGATCACGGGCGGGAGGACCGGGAGCCGCGGGTGGTGCGCCTGGCGCTGGACCTGGTGGAGTTCTGCGACCGGATCGAAGCGAAGATCCTGCGGAAGCGGAAGGTGGCGCTGAACGATCACCTGCAGGACTCGGCGGCGTCGGCGCTGGCGAACGTGGGCGAGGGGTGGGACGACCCGAACCCGCGCGAGAAGCGCCGCTTCTTCCATTACGCTCTGCGGTCCGGGGGCGAATGTCAGCGGCAGCTCAGGGGCGTCGCCCGGGTGCGCGCGATCTCGCCCGAAGAGCTCGCCGAGGGAATGCGCCTGCTCCTGGACCTGAAGCTCGACCTCCTCCGCCTGATCGCCTGGTGCGACCGCACGCTCGCCGACTAACCAGCCTTGCGAGCGAAGCGAGCCCCCATTGCTCGCGCAGCGAGCCCCCCTTGCGAGGGCCCCAGCCCGAGCCTTTTGCGAAGCGCTCTTGCGCAGCCTTCTTGCGCAGCCTTCTTGCCCGCCGTCAGGCGGGCCCTCTTGCGCCCGCCGTTCAGGCGGGCGCGAACTGCAGCTCATGCAACCGCGCATAAATCCCCCCGTACGCCAGCAGCTCCGCATGGGTCCCGTGCTCGCGCAGCTCGCCGTGGTGGAAGACCAGGATGCGATCGGCGTTCTGGATCGTGGAGAGGCGGTGGGCGATGACGAGGGATGTGCGCCCCTCCATGAGCTTCTCGAGCGCGTCCTGGATCTGCGCCTCGAGCTCGGAGTCCACGGAGCTGGTGGCCTCGTCGAGGACGAGGACGAGGGGGTCGAAGGCGAGGGCGCGGGCGAAGGAGAGGAGCTGGCGCTGACCGACGGACAGGCTGGCGCCCCGCTCCCCGAGCGGCTCCTCGTAGCCCGCCGGGAGGCGCGCGATGTGGCGGTCGGCGCCCACGCGGGCGGCGGCGCGGAGGACCCGCTCGTCGTCGATGTCGTCGCGGCCCAGGCGGATGTTGTGCTCGACGCTCCGACTGAAGAGGTAAACGTCCTGGAGGACGAGGCCGATCCGCTCCCGGAGCGCCTTCTGCGGGACGTTCTGGATGGGAACGCCATCGAACAGGATCTCGCCCTTCTGCGGCTCGTAGAAGCGCATGAGGAGCGAGATCAGCGTGGTCTTGCCGGCGCCGGTGTGTCCCACCACGGCCAGGTGCTCGCCGGGGCGGGCGCGGAAGGAGACGCCCTTGAGGACCCAGTCCCACTCGCCGTCACCGGTCTTCTGATAGGCGAACCAGACGTCGCGGAACTCGATCTCCCCGCGGCCGGGCTCGGGGAGGGTGGTGGTCTCGGTGCGGTCCTCGATCACCGGCGTGGTGTCCAGGAGCCGGAAGATGCGCTCGGAGGAGGCCATGGCGCCCTGGAGCATGTTGTACTTCTCCGACAGGTCCTCGATGGGTCGGAAGAAGCGGCGGGCGTACATGAGGAAGGCGGTGACGACGCCGACGGAGACCGTCCCCTCGATCATGCGGCCGCCGCCGTAGACCAGGATGAGCGCCAGGGCGAGCGTCGTGAGCAGCTCGATGGCGGGGAAGAAGAGGGCGTAGTAGCGGATGGAGCGGAGGTGCGCCCGGAGATGGTCGTCGTTGATCACGGCGAACCGATCCACCGTGCCCTCCTCCCGACCGAAGAGCTGCACCACGGAGACGCCGGTGATCCGCTCCTGGAGGAAGGAGTTGAGCCGGGCGAGGAGGACGCGGATGTCGCGGTACGCGTCTCGGACCTTCTTGCGGAAGAGGAACGCGACCAGGATGACGAACGGCATGACGGCGAACGCCACGAGGGCGAGCTGCCAGTCCATCCACAGCATGACGCCGACGATGAACACGAGGGTGAACACGTCGCCGAAGACGGTGACGATGCCGGAGCTGAAGAGCTGATTGAGGACCTCGACGTCGTTGGTGACGCGGGTCATCAGGCGACCGACGGGATTGCGGTCGAAGAACGCGAGCCCCTGCTTCTGGATGTGTGCGAAGATCTCGCGCCGCAGGTCGAACATGATCTTCTGCCCGAGCCAGGTCGTGAGGATCTGCTGGCCGTACTCGAGCGCGAAGGCGAGCAGGAGCGATCCGAAGAACACGGCCGCGAGGGTGGCGAGCAGGCCGTAGTCGCCCTGCGGAATGGCCTGATCGAGGGCGACCTTCGTGAGGTAAGGGCCGATCAGCTCGAGGAGCGCGATGAGCAGGAGCCCGAAAACGCCGAGAGCCACCCACCAGCGGTAGGGGCGGAGATAGCGCAGCAGGCGGCGCATGAGCCGCGCGTCGTACGCCTTGCCGAGCGCTTCTTCTTCGTGGAGCGGTTCGATGTCCGTAGCCGGCATGCGGGCAACGTAGAGGGACCGGGAGGGCCGCTGCTACCCCCGTACGGTTGCAGCGGTTCATGTCGGTCGAAAGATTGTGGGCATGAATCTCCTCTCGTGGATCCTGCTGGGGCTGGTGGCGGGCGGACTGGCCAAGCTGATCTTCCCGGGGAAGGACCCGGGCGGCTGTCTCGTCACCATCGGCATCGGGGTGCTCGGCGCGCTGCTCGGCGGCCTGCTCGGAACCACCCTCTTCGACTGGGGCACCGTGACGGGCTTCGACCTGAAGTCCGTGGGCATCGCCGTCGTGGGCTCGCTCGTTCTGCTCGGCATCTTCCGGCTCCTGACGCGGAACGTCCGGCGGGGCGGACCGGAGACCGGTCCGCACTAGCTCACCGGGCGCGGGCTTCCAGCGCCTCCAGCACGTCCGCCAGCGGTACGCCGGCCGCCCGGGCGGCCACGAGGACGTGGTAGACGACGTCCGCCGCTTCCTCCTTCACCCGCGGCCTGTCCTCGTCCGCGCACGCCACCGCCAGCTCCGCCGCCTCCTCCCCGAGCTTCTTCAGCCGCAGGTTCCGATCGGCCAGCAGCCTCGCCGTGTAGCTGGTCTCCGGCGACGCCGAGCCGTGCGCCGCCTCCGCCGCGGCCGCGCGGTCCTCGATGGTGTCCGCGAGCGCGGCCAGCGTGGGCGGAGCCCCGAAGCAGCTGCGGGCGCCGGTGTGGCAGGTCGGGCCCGCCGGGAGGACGCGGGCCAGGAGGGCGTCGTCGTCACAGTCGCCGTGGATGGAGACCACCCTGAGCACGTTTCCGCTGGTCTCCCCCTTGGTCCACAGGGCGTCCCGGGACCGGGAGTGGAAGCTGAGGAGACCGGTCTCGCGGGTCCGGGCGAGGCTCTCGGACGTGGCGTAGCCGAGCATCAGGACCTCGCCCGTGAGGGCGTGCTGGGCGATCAGAGGCGTCAGCGTCATGGCGCGTCCGGGGTGTCGGGGTCGGAGCTCAGGAGCGCGCGGACCTCCGCGGCCAGCGCGCGGTTGGTGGCGACCGCGTGGCCGCCCAGGTGCGATGGCGTCCCGCTCCAGTCCGTGAATACGCCGCCCGCCTCCTCGATGATCGGGCGAACGGCGGCGGCGTCCCAGGCGCTGAGCGACGGGTCCAGCATGGCTTCGGCGCGGCCGGTGGCGACCAGCGCGTAGCCGTAGCAGTCACCCCAGGTGCGTACGATTCCGGCCTTGCCGGCGAGCCGGGCAAGTCCGTTCACGCGCTTCTCCAGGCCAGTTATGTCGAGGCGGGACGTGGGGGAGTGGGGGAGTGGGGGTGGGAGCCGGGCGTCTCCCGAGGTCAGGACCAGCGAGCTTTCCAGCCGCTTCACGTCCGATACCCTGGCAAGTTTGCCGTTCCAGGTGCAGCCGGCGCCCTTCGCGGCGGCGACGGTGTCGCCGAGGGGAGGGAAGTGGAGGGCTCCGACGACGGCTTCCCCGTCGGCTTCGAGGGCCACCATGACGCCGTAGAGCGGGACGCCGTGGATGAAGGACTTCGTCCCGTCGATCGGGTCGAGGATCCAGCGGCGCCCCGACGTGCCCGTCTCCTCCCCCCACTCCTCGCCCAGGATGCCATCGTCCGGGTACGCGGCGGCGATGCGGTCGCGGAGGAGGCGCTCGGCCTCCCGGTCGGCGATCGTCACCGGCGATCCGTCCGCCTTCGTCTCGACGGCGGGTCCCGCCTGGAACCAGCGGAGCGTCACCTGTCCGGCCTCCCGGGCGATCCGGGTGGCCAGCTCCAGCTCCTTCGCCCAGCTCATGCGACTCCTCCGTTCACGGGTAGCCCGGCGCGGGACAGCGCCCGCTTCACGGCGGCCACCGACACCAGGCCGTCGTGGAAGAT
>JAHWKI010000268.1 GCA_019347975.1 Gemmatimonadota bacterium | reverse complement strand
GCGCCGACCCCGTGGAGGCGCTCCGCGGCTGAGCGGCGGCCGGACCGAGGGGCTTGCGCCCGGTGTATCTTTATGGTGAGCCGCCGTCCCGGCACCACGCGACGAACCTCGGCTCGGAACGACCTTCGGAGCTACCATGCGGCGCACCCTCATCCTCCTGGCCCTGTTTCTGGCCGGGATCGGGGGAACCAGGAGTGCCCATTCGGCCGCACCCGCGGCCGGTGTGCACGAGATCGCCTCCCTCGATGGGGCGACGTCCGCCGCGTTCCTCCGCTCCGCAGGCCTCACGCCGTCGGTGGCGTGGCAGGAAGGCTCCGGCCCCGCTCCGCGCCCGCTCCACCGGCGTCCTGGGCTCCTCCCCGCCCCGAACGAGCTCGTGGGGGACTTCCGCGCCCGCGCCGCCGCGTTCAGAGCGCGCTCCACGACCCACCGTCGCTACGCCGCTCCCCTGGCGCTGAGCCGCGCCGGTCGCGCGTCCTTCAACACCACCACCCCTCCGCCTTTCCGGGTCGTCGTCTGAGCTGACGATCCCGCGGACCGGTTACCGGCGCGTGCCCCGGCATGCCGTCCGGATTCCGGATTCCCGCACTCGATTTCGATCCAGTACGGAAAGGCATACGCATCATGTCCGAATTCCTGATGGGGTTCGACGTTCTCGCCCTGGGCGCGCTCCTCGGGGCCCTCCTCCTCTTCGGCGCCGTGATCTGGGTGCTGGTGGACAACCGGCCGACTCCGTCAGGTGGAGACGGGCGCGGAGGGCGGGCCGCTTGAGCCCGCGCGCTGATGAGGCCGGGACGGGGGTGAGCCCCCGTCCCGGCTCCGCGGACCCGGATCGCCGAGAGACGGAGAACGCCCGGACGCGCGCGGGCGAGGCGTGGGGGACGCGGATCGGGCTGATCCTGGCCATGGCCGGGAACGCCGTGGGGCTGGGGAACTTCCTGCGCTTCCCGACCCAGGCCGCCAACAACGGCGGCGGGTCGTTCATGATCACGTATTTCGCCGCGCTCCTCCTCCTCGGCATCCCGCTCATGTGGATCGAGTGGGGGCTGGGTCGCAACGGCGGCCGCTACCGGAAGGGTCACCTGCCGGGGCTTCTGGCGGCGGTGTGGCGGCATCCCGCGGCGAAGTACCTGGGGGTCGTGGGGCTGGTGATCCCCATGGCCGTGATGGTCTACTACACGTACATCGAGAGCTGGACGCTCGCGTACGCCTTCTTCTCCGCCACAGGCGACTACTGGGGGCGGGAGACGCAGGACGCCATGGTGGGCTATCTCCGCTCCTTCCAGGGCGTGGGCGAGGAGCGGGTGCACGGCGTCCTGACGCCGTTCCTGTTCTTCACCGTCACACTCGTCGTCAACATCTGGGTGGTCTCGAAGGGGGTGGCGGCCGGGATCGAGCGGCTGGCCAGGATCGCCATGCCGACGCTGTTCATCCTCGCCGTCCTCCTCGCGATCGCCGTCCTGCTGCAGCCGCCGAGCGCGGGCGGTGACACGCCGATCCGGGGGCTGCAGTTCATCTACGGCCCCGATTTCAGCCGGCTGACCGACGCCAGCGTCTGGCTGGCGTCCGCGGGTCAGATCTTCTTCACGCTCTCCGTGGGCATGGGCAGCCTGGCCGCGTACGCGTCGTACCTGTCCCGGCGTGACGACATCGCGCTGAACGGGCTGGCGACCGCGGCGACGAACGAGACGGCGGAGGTCGTGCTCGGCGGGACGATCGCCATCCCCGCCGCGGTCACGTTCTTCGGTGTTTCGGGCGCCGTGGCCATCGCGCAGTCCGGCTCGTTCAACCTCGGCTTCGCGACGATGTCGGTGGTCTTCCAGCAGATGGCGGGCGGGCAGCTGCTCGGCACGGCCTGGTTCGGGCTGCTGTTCTTCGCCGGCATCACGTCCTCAGTGGCCATGCTGACGCCGATCCTGGCCTTCCTGAGGGAGGAGTTCGGGGTACGGCGGGAGTGGGCGGCGTGGGGGCTGGGCGGAATCACGTTCGTGCTGGGGCTCCTGCACATCATCTGGCTGGAGCACGGCTTCCTGGACGAGTGGGATTACTGGGCGGGGACGTTCGGCCTCGTCGTCGTCGCGCTGCTGGAGGTGATCGCCTTCGTCTGGATCTACGGACCGGCGAACGCGTGGCGCTCGATTCACGAGGGTGCCGACATCAGGATCCCCCGGTTCTTCAAGTTCGTGATCACCTACGTGACGCCCGTCTACCTCCTGATCATCCTGGTCTGGTGGGGTGCGACGGATGCGCTGCCGATCCTGGGGCTGTCCCGCGCCGCGGGCGGGGGGCCGGTGGTGGCTGCGACGCTGCCGTACATCTGGGCGGCCCGGGCGGCCCTCCTGGGCATGGCGATGGTGTTCCTCGTCCTCATCCACTGGGCGTGGCGGCGAAACGGGTACGATGACCGGGCCGGCCTCCCCGAGGTCCCGGAGCTGCAGGGAGGAGATCGGGCATGACTCCGCTCGCGCTGACATTCATGGTCCTGAGCTGGTCGTTCGTGCTGGGCCTCACCGCGTGGTGCTTCGCGCGGGTGCTCAGGTCGGAAAAGCGCCCGCGGTCGGAGCCGGGGGAGCGGGTGGACGGCGAGGCCGGCGGCGATGGTTACTCCGGCGGCCCGCCGTGAGCCTTCTCGTGCGGCTCGGTCAGGGGCTGCAGGCGGCGCAGGTGGGCGTCTCGGGGAAGACCTCGAGCCGCTCGAAGCGGATCGCTCCTCCGCACTCGACGCAGGTCCCGTAGGTCCCGGCCTCGACCCGCTGGACTGCGGCCACGATCTGGCCGAGCTTCGCCTGCTCGCGCTCCTGGAGGTTGCGCGTGAGCCCCTGGTTCTGGAGGGAGTCGATGCGGGAGAGCCGGCCGACCGCCGTCTGGTCCAGCTTCACCGGCCGCAGCGCCTCCTCCGTCGTCCGCATGCTCCGCTCCAGCTTCCGGAGCTCGCGGTCGAGATCTGCGGTGAGGGTTGCGACCTGCTCCCGGGTGAGGTGATCCATCGTCAGCGCTCCACGGTGGTAACCGCCGGAGTATCGACGGGAATTGAATTACGCTCGAGCACGACGAACGTCGCAAGGCGGAGGCCACCCCCGGCGACCATCGCCCGCGCATCGGAACAGGACGATCCGTAGGGGGTTGGGAAAGGTGCGCGCCGGCCCGGACGCACCGGTGGCAAACGCTTCCTCTTCAGGAGATGTTCGTGGGGTTGAACCATATTCGTGCCGTACTGCTTTCGCTCGTTCTCGTGGCGGCTGCCGCGGCGCTGGCCGGCCAGCAGAACGGGGCCTTCGACCCGGCTCAGGTGCCGCCGGAGGCGCAGGAGCTGCTCGTGGAGCTGCAGCAGCTACAGGCGCGGCTCCAGCCCATCCACCAGGAGGCGCTGCGGCACCCCGAGCTCCAGGCGGCCCGGGCGGAGCTGACCGCGAAGATCGGGGCCGCCATGACGGAGGCGGACCCTTCGACGCCCGAGCGCATGGCGCGGCTCCAGACGCTGATCGATCGCGGAAAGGCCGCGGAGGCGGCGCAGGATGAGGCGGCGCTGAACGAGATCGCGGCCGAGGCCCGCGAGATCGAGCAGCGCCTGCAGGCCGCGCAGCTCGCGGCGATTCAGCGCCCGGACATCGCGCCGGGAATCGAGGCGTTCCAGGAGAAGCTGATGGAGCGGATGCTGGAGGTCGACCCGGAGGCCGCGGCCCTGATCGAGCGGGCGCGGGAGCTGGACGCCAGGCTGGCGGCCGTTCTCGGGCAGGGCGGCTGACCGGAGCGGCTCAGAAGCGCCACTCCCGCAGCAGGAAGCTGGCCAGGATCCCGGCGCGCCGCGCCTCGATGTCGGTCAGCGTTGGCTCCGTGGGCATCCAGCGTGAGGTCCAGGAGGTCAGCCACTGTACGCCGAACGGGCCGACGTACTCGACGATCACGCCCGGCCGGGACGCGCCGGTGTTGATCTGGCCGGCCACGAAGAGGCGGGACGACACGTAGCGTCCCACCTCGATCTCGGTGGAGCGCAACAGGTCGACATAGCGCCCGGTGAACATGTCCGGGGGCAGGTCGGCGGGGGTGATGCGGAAGACGTCCACCCCCAGCTCATCCATGAGCTCGCGCTCGAGATCGCCGAGGACCGCGTCGAGGGCGATGGTGCCGAGCTGCTGCGTCGCGAGCCCGGCCACGTTCCCCACCAGCTCGCCCGCCTCGCCTCCCTGGCCGGACAGCGCGGAGCCCTCTCTGTAGAGGAGCGACGTGGCGTCCCGTCCGAAGGCGAGGTAGGACAGCAGGTCGGTCTGCGCGATGGGCGGCTGCGCCGTGCTCTCCAGCGTGATCTCCATGTCCCG
>JAHWKI010000064.1 GCA_019347975.1 Gemmatimonadota bacterium | reverse complement strand
TCGTCATGAACACCATCCTCGGCGGAGCATTCACCAGCCGGCTCAACATGAGCCTCCGCGAGAAGCACGGGTTCACCTACGGCGCCCGCAGCGCGTTCGCCTTCCGCCGCCGGCCCGGCCCCTTCACCGTGGATGTCGCCGTCGCCAGCGACGTGACCGCCCGCGCCATCCAGGAGGCGCTCCGCGAGATCGAAGCGCTCCGTGCCGATGGCCCCACCGCCGACGAGCTCGACAGCGCCCGCGACTATCTCCGCGGCGTGCTCCCCCTCACGCTCCAGACGACGCGCCAGCTCGCCTCCCGCATCGGCGAGCTCGTCGTCTTCGACCTTCCCGCCGACTACTTCGCCTCCTACCGCGACCGCATCGCCGCCGTGTCCGCGGAGGACGTCCGCCGGGTCGCCCGCGACGCCATCCGTCCGGACCGGCTCGCCATCGTCGTCGCGGGCGACGCCGACCAGGTCCGCGCCCCCATCGAGGCCCTCGCCCTCGGCCACGTCGAGGTCCACGAGGCCACCCCTTGAGCCAGCCCGGGGAGATCGCCCTCGTCGACGCCGCCCGTGCCGGCGAGATCGGCGCCGAGAAGCCGTTCCAGCTGGACAGCCGCGTCGTTCACGACGGACGCATCGTACACCTCTCCATCGACACCGCTCGCTTCCCCGATGGCTCCACCGGCCAGCTCGAGCTCATCCGTCATTCCGGCGCCGCCGCCGTCGTTCCTCTCCTCGGCGACACCGCCGACGCCGATCCCCCGGTCGTCCTCATCCGGCAGTTCCGCTACGCCGCCGGCGGCGACATTTACGAGGTGCCCGCCGGCCGGCCGGACCGCCAGGGCGAGCCCTGGAAGGACGTCGCCCGCCGCGAGCTCGAAGAGGAGACCGGCTACGTCGCTCGCGACCTCGAGCGCCTCACCACCATCTATACGACGCCCGGCTTCACCGACGAGCGGATCCACCTCTTCCTCGCCACCGGCCTCTCCCGCGGCACCGTCGGCCTGGACGACGACGAGTTCATGGAGGTGATCACCATGCCCCTCTCCGAGACCCTCCGGGCCATCGAGGACGGCCGCATCATCGATGGCAAGTCGATCTGCGCCCTCCTCTACGCCGCCACCTTCGCCCGCTGACGCCGCCGCGGCGACGCGGCCGCTCCGCAACAGTTCCCGCGAACAGCGCCCGGTTCCTCCGGAGTGTCCCCTTTCTGTCGCGCGACTCGTCCTCGCAGGAGGACACTTCCCGGGAGACAGAATGCTCCGACAAGTGCCGCAATCCCTTTTCCCGCAACGCTTTGCCGGGTTTTTGGCGTTCTGGTATACCCCCTGCCTTACAAGGCGCACGAGCCCAACGATCGGCGGAGTCCGTCCAACGGCTGGACGGGGCCGGGCCGGCGGGGCCGGACCAGGGGGGGTTATGGCACGAGCGCTACAGATCCAGAAGCCTGCGGTCAGGACGCGCAGCCAGGAGCTGGCGGAGCTGGAGGATGCCCGGCTCGCGGCGGAGTTCCTCGCCGGCGAGGCCCGTGCCTTCACCGTGCTGGCGGACCGCTACCACGCGCGGCTGCTGAACTTCATCTACCGGATGATCGGCGACCGTGACCGCGCGGAGGACCTGGTCCAGGAGACGTTCGTGCGGGTGTACCGTCACCTGCACCGTTACGACCAGAACCGGAAGTTCTCGACCTGGGCATACACGATCGCGGGGAACCTGGCGAAGAACGAGCTCCGCAACCGCTCCCGCAACCCGATGGTGCTCTTCCAGACCATCAAGAAGAACTGGGAGGCGGACCACCGGCCGCTGGAGTGGGAGGACAACCGCTATCGTCCCGATGACCTGTATCGGAAGCGGGACCTGCGGGAAAAGGTGGAGGTCGCCGTCGCGCAGCTCCCCGAGCACCACCGGGTGGTCTTCGTGCTCCGCGAGCTCGAAGGGAAGACCTACGAGGAGATCTCCGATATCACCGGGGTGAACCTCGGGACGGTGAAGAGCCGCCTCAACCGGGCGCGCAACGCCTTCGCCGAGCTGATCGCGCCACACATCGAGTAGAGCGGCGGCCTCTCACGCGCGGGCCAGCGCCGCAAGGCGCGGCGCCGCGCGTGACGGCAACAACGGGCGGCTCCCCGCCGACCCGATCACGGGCCCGTGACTCTCCTTGGCAGGGGAGTGCGGGTCTCGTGGTGTCCGGCAGGAACCTTCCGGGCCGACCATCAGTACATGGAGTCTGGCGTAACCGAACCGCCGGGGCACCATGGATTGTACCGACTTTATTGACCGATATTCCGATTACGACGACAGCCTCCTCCCGCCGAGGGAGGAAGCCGTCTTCAGGGCGCACCTGGACCTCTGCGAGGCGTGCGCCCGGTACGATCGGGTGCTCCGGAAGGGCCGGATGCTGGCGAGACAGATGGATCCGGAGCCGACGGCGGACTTCATACCGCGCCTCCGCCTGCGCCTGCTGACGGCGCCGGAGCCGCGGCTGATGGCCGCGAGCCCGGTGGCGGCGGGCGGATTCCTGACGCTGGCGCTGGCCGCCGTGCTGGGTCTCTGGCTGGTGGACGCCGGGCCCGGGAGCCGGGCCACGGCCGAGCTCCAGATCGGGTCGCGCGCGACGTCGCTGCCGGCCTCCGCCTACCTGGGCCCGGTGGACTGGACCACCGGCAGGGTGGACCGGGGGCGCGCGTCGTCGTATTCTCCCCTCGAGATCGGGCCGCCCGCGTACAGGGCGTCCCGGTCCGTGTCCACCGGGCTCTCGTCCACGATCAGCCACACCCTCGATTGACCTGAATGGCGGCTTCCAGCCACGAGCGCCTCGCCCGACAGCTCCGCGATGGGGCGCGGGGAGGCGTTTTCTTTCTCTTCGGAGAAGAGGAGCACCTCAAGGACGTGGCGGCCCGGAAGATCATCGCCGCCCACCTGGATCCCGCGACGCGTGACTTCAACTACGACGAAGTCCGTGGCGCGGAGGTGGCTCCGGAGACCCTCGGCTCGCTGATCCAGACGCCGCCGATGATGGCGGAGTGGCGCGTCGTGGTGGTGCGGGATGCGCAGGCGCTCGCCGTCAGCGCATCCTCCCGGTCGATCCTGGAGAGCGTCGTCAAGGCACCCCCGCCGGGGCTGGCCCTGCTCCTCCTGGCCGATATCAGCGGCAGCAAGGCCAAGATCTGGCAGACGCTGAAGAAGGGCGCGTCCTCCGCGGAGTTCAGCCGGCTCTCCGACGCCGACCTGCCGGGGTGGCTCATGGGCTGGGCCGGCGATCACGACGTGCGCATCGAGCCCGACGCGGCCCGGGCTCTCGCCACCGCGATCGGCGCCGATCTTGCCACCCTGGTGATGGAAATGGAAAAGCTCCGGGACTACGTCGGCGATCGGGCGGCCATCACTCTCCAGGACGTGGGGGCGGTGGTCGGTGCCATTCCTCGACAGGACCGGTGGGAGTGGATGGACCTGGTCGCCGAGCAGCGCTTCGACCGCGCACGCGCCGGGCTCCCGATCCTGCTGGATGGCGCCGAATCGGGGGTGGGCCTGGTCATCGGGCTCGGTAATCAGTTCCTGCGCCTCGGGATCTGTGTCGAAGGGGGACGGAGCGCGCTCGAGAACGCACTCCCCAGGCACCAGCGCTGGCTTGCGCGTCGCCTCGAGGGTCAGGCGCGTCGCTGGACGGCCGGCTCCATCGCGCGGGCCGTCGAGGACCTCCACCGCGCCGACCGGCTGCTGAAGTCGGCGCCGCTCACGGACCTCCAGATCATGGAGGAGCTCCTGCTCCGGCTGCAGTACGGCCGGGAGGCGGCCGCGTGAGCGCGGTGACCCGCCCGCCCCTGATCGGCTGCCTCTGGCTCGGCGTGCTCCTCTCGCTCCTGCCCGGCCCCGCCGCCGCCCAGGCGCCCGGGCTCGACCGGGTCGACAGCCTCCTCGCCGCCGGACAGTACGACGTCGCCCGCTCCACCCTCGAGCAGTGGTGGTCCGCCCGCGAGGCGTTCGATGTCCCCGGCTCCGACCGCGTCCGCGCCATGATGCTGCGGGCGCGGCTCCAGACCGATCCCGCCGCGGCCGAGACGGACTATCTGGGCGTCATCATCGGACACCCCACGTCGCCGCACGCGCCCGAGGCTCTTCTCCGCCTCGGACAGAGCCTCCTCGTGAGCGGCCAGGCCGCCCGAGCGGCCGGATACCTCCAGCGCCTCGCCGCCGACTACCCCGGCCGCCCTCAGCGCACGCTCGGCATGCTCTGGCTGGCGCGCGCCCAGAACGCCGCCCGCCACCCCGTCGCCGCGTGCCGCGCCGCCCGGGAGGGGCTCGCGGACGCCGGGGCCCACCCGGACCTCGCCGCGATGCTCCGCATCGAGGAGGCCGCCGCCTGCGCCATCGCGAGCAGCGCCCGGACTCCGCCCGGCGAGACGGCGGAGCAGCGGCCGGAGCAGCCCGAACCCCGGCGCGCGCCCGCCGAGCCGATCGCCGCCGCGCCGACCGGCGACTACGCGGTCCAGAGCGGCGCATTCCGGTTCCGCGAGGGCGCCGACGCCCTGCTCGCCCGCCTTCGGAACGCCGGCTTCGACGCCCGCGCCGTGGTCGTGCCGCGGAACGCGCTCCTCCGGATCCGGGTGGGACGGTTCACCTCGGCCGCCGAGGCGGCGGAGGTGATGCGGGCCATGAAGCGGGCCGGGTTCGATGCCGTGGTCGTCAGCGACGCGGCGCAGGAACGCAGCCCGTGAGCGAGACCCCCGCGTACGTCCTGATCGCCGAGGACGAGCCGCTGGCCAGCATGGCGCTCCGCGCGCAGGTGGAGGCGCTCGGCCACACGGTCACCACCGCCCGCACCGGCGTCGAGGCCGCCGCCCTCGCGCGCTGTCTCCCCTTCGACCTCGGCATCTTCGACATGAAGATGCCCGGCATGACGGGACTCGAGGCCGCCGCCGAGGTGTTCCCCGCCGCCCCCACGCCCGTGCTGCTCCTCACCGGGTTCGCCGCCTCCGACCTCCCGGATGTCATCCCCGAGCCGCCCATCTTCTCCCTCCTCACCAAGCCCGTCGGCATGGACGACCTCCGCAAAGGCATGCGTCGCGCCCGCGAGCGCTTCCACGCCTGGTTGGAGAGGGAGGGGATGCACGCCGAGGTCCTCCGCGAGCGCGGAGCCCGCGAGATCATCGCCGCAGCCCTCGGCGACGTGGACGAGCGACGCACCGCCGCCGCTGCGCTCCGCTTCCTCCAGCGCGCACGCGACGAGAACGCCACACCCGCGGAGCTCGCGATCCGTCTCCGCGAGGACCGCTCCGGGGCCTGATCCAATGGACGCGCAGATCTCACCCCGCCAGGAGTACGTCCAGTGGGTCGAGGACCGCATCGAGGACCACAAGTCCGCCCTCACGCGCGAAGAGCTCCTCTCCCTCGCCGATCAGGCCGTCGACGGCCTCTACGACACCGCTGACGGCCAGTACCCGCTCACCGAGATCCTCCTCAGGGATGCCGTGGACGCGCTCATCTTCCGACGCCTCCGCCTCCCGACGTACCGTCAGTGGCTCAAATCGTATCGAAGTGACACGCCACGCCGTCCTCCGGAAGGGACAGCGCCGCGGGGAGATGACGTTGCGAAGGACACCTAAATCATTGCACGCCAATACCTTCAGATTTTAGGACCGTCCCGGTACACCGCGTGCCTCAGGAGCCACCGGGCGCCGGGTGGGCGCCGATGCAGTGCACAGGTAGACCAGGAGCGAAGCGTGAAGAGGCGCGAGAATCGCTCGGCGGAGCGGACGATGCCCGCGGGCATCGTGATTCGGGGACGTCCGGAAGCGGCGGTGAAGCCGCGGATCACGGCGTTCATCTGGGGAGGCAAGGTGCGCCCGGTACCGACGCTGCCGTACGGGCGCTGGAAGCCGAACGCCGCCTGAGGCGGTACGGCTATAGTCGACGGAGGCGCCCGCGGACCGAAGTGGTCCGCGGGCGTCTTCGCGTGTAGGATCGCCGGATGGCGAATCTCGGCGGCGGTGTCGGTGTGGTGGGGGCGGGGCCGGCAGGGCTAGCGGCGGCGTGGCGGCTGCGGGCGGCCGGCCATCGGGTGACGGTGTACGAGGCCGGGCCGGCCCCCGGCGGACGGCTGCGGACGGAGGAGGTGGGGGATACGGCGGCGGATGTGGCGGTCCAGCTGCTGTCGGACGGATACGACCGGCTGCTGGAGATGGCCGCGGACCTGGACGCCGCATCCTTGCTGGTCCGCGTCCCCGGTCGGGACGCGCTGTGGCGAGGCGACCGGGCGCACCGTCTGCGTTACGGCTCGGTGACGGGGATGGCCGCGTCGGGGGCGTTGCCTGCGTCGCTGAAGCTGCGGATGGGGCTGCGCTACGTGCCGTTCCTTGAGCGGAACGCCGCGGCTCTCGACCTGAACGACCCGGGCCGGGCGGCCGCGGCGGGGCTGGATGCGGAGTCCATCGCCGAGTGGGGGCGACGGGAGCTGGGGGACGATTTCGTGGAGCTGCTGGTCTACCCCCTGCTCGCGGCGTACTACGGCGTGACGCCGGAGGAGACCAGCGCCGGGTTCTTCCACGCCCTCGCGCGGGCCGGTATGCGCGTGAACGTGCTCGGCGCGTGGGGCGGGGCGCGGGCGCTGGCGGAGAGGCTGGCCGCCGGGCTCCGGACGCGGGGCGTGACGTTCCGCACCGCCCATGCGA
Source organism: Gemmatimonadota bacterium (assembly GCA_019347975.1). Taxonomy (GTDB): domain Bacteria; phylum Gemmatimonadota; class Gemmatimonadetes; order Longimicrobiales; family RSA9; genus JAHWKI01. The sequence continues at coordinate 9,968 of JAHWKI010000064.1, read as the reverse complement.
TCGCGCGCCTGGACGCCCGCCCGGCCGGAGTCACGGTAGAGGCCGCGGGGGGCTCGGCCGGGCACGACGCCGTGGTGGTCGCCGTTCCGGCCGGCGAGGCTGCCCGGCTGCTCCCCGGCTTCGAGTGGCTCGAGGGAGTCCGGGCCCGTCCCACCGCCGCGCTGGTCCTCGCCACCACCACCGACGTGCGGACGGGGTGGTTCGGCCTCTCGATCCCGCGGACCGAGCTGAAGGACACCCGCCTCGCCACGATCTGCGTCCAGGCGGAGAAGGAGACCGGTGTGACGCGGCCGGGTCGCGGCGCGCTGGTGCTCATACCGACACCGGCGGAGGCGCCGTCGTGGGTGGCGGGGGAGCCCCGGGACGTCCTGGCCAGGGCGCTGCCGGACCTGGACCGAGTGCTCCCGGGCGTGCGGGAGCGGGTGACGGAGGCCCGGCTGGTGCGGTTTCCGGCGGGCGGCTTCGTCCCCTACCCGGGGTACCTGAGCCGGATCGCAGCGTTCGGGGCGGCTTCGAGCGCGCTGCCGGAGAGGGTCGCGCTGGCCGGGGACTACCTGGTGGCCCCCACGGTCGAGGGCGCGGTCCGGGCGGGTATCGCCGCCGCGGACCGGCTCAGTCCCGTCGGATGGTGACGACGCGCGTCCGTCCCTGACGCACCACCCGCAGCTCCACCGGCGTCGGGTCCGGGATCGTCAGCAGCAGCCGCAGGTCGTGAACGGCGTCGAGCGCCCGGCCACCGCCGGCGGTGATCACGTCGCCGGGCCGGAGCCCGGCCCGGTCCGCCGGCGTGCCGGGGGCCACGCGCAGAACCAGCAGCCCGTCACGGACCCCGCGAAAATACTCCGCCAGCTCCGGCTCCAGCACGGTCACCTCGGCCCCGGCCACGCCACGCTCGGCGGCGGAAACGTGGTCGGCCACGCTGAACGAATAGACGCTCACACGAGGGGCGTCCGGTGCACCGGGGGCGTGAGGCGCGAGGTCCGGGTCGGGGGGCGTGAACCGCACGCCCGCCCGCACCCGACCGGGCGCCGCCGATCGTGCCTCCGGGTGGCGCGCCTGGCTGCGGCGTACCAGCAGCTCGCGGACGCTGTCCGCTCGCGCCTGCAGCTCGCGCACGTCCACGCGAACGGCCCGGGGGGCCGGCGGAGCGGCGGACTGCGTGCGCGCGGCGCAGAGCAGCAGGTCGACCACCTGGCGGTCCATGGCGTCGCCGGAGAAGCGATCGGTCCGGCGGTACCGGGCCTGCCCGTCATCGGTCGCGATCCAGTAGCCCCGGCTCCCGCGGAACCCGGTCAGCTCGAGGTTCCGCGCCACCAGCGTGTCCGCTCGCACGCGGATCACCGGGGCGTCGGAGGAGACGAGTCCGTCACCCCTCCCGCCTCTCAGGGCGTGCGGTGGCCGGTCGGGGCGGCGCCCCGCCACGGCGAGGAGCTCCCGGACCCGGCCGTCCCGCACCACGCGGAGCCGCACGGAATCCCCGACCGCGAGGCGCGAGCTCGCCAGCTGCAGGCTCCTCCCCGGCGGGGAGCCATTGACGCTCACCAGCGCGTCCCCCGGCCGGAGCCCAGCGCGGTCCGCGGGCGCGCCCTGAACCACCGACTCGATCACGACCCGGGACTCACAGCTCCCCTGCGTGGCCAGCCACTCGACGTCGTAGCTGATGCCGAGCCAGGCCGGCTGGGTCGACGGGACCCACACCCCGTCCTGGCCGCCGGCCGGGGCGCCCGACCCGCCGGCCAGCGTGGCCGCGGCCGCCAGCGTCGCGCCGACTACACCCCGCTTCACGTTGCCGCCCTTCATCGCCGCCTCCTAGAACACCGGGTCGGAGGACGTGCTGATCTGGCGCAGCATCGCGTTGCGCTGCGCCAGCGCTGTCAGATGGAAGCTGTTGATCACCGGGTCCGCCGGGGCCTCGTTCAACGCTTCCGCCGTGGTCAGGACGATGTTGTCGAGCGTCGCCAGCCGCGTCGCCGGGTCGGACGGCGAGGTTCCCGTGGCCGCCATGTACTGGTCCAGCGCGGAGAGGAACGCCTCCTGGGCCTCCTCCACGCGCCGGAGCCCGCCCTGCTGCTCCCGTGGCGCCGGCTCTACCGCGGTCCCGGCGCCGTTCTCCGCCAGAACGCCCCGGTCCGCCACCACCTCCGTCGACGGCGCGTCCTCGGCGTTCCCGCGCACGCCGTAGCCCAGCAGCCCACCACCCGCGAACAGGACGATGGCCGCCGCCGTCCGCAGCGGTCCGTAGAAGCGGCGGGGGGCGGCGCCCGCGATCAGCCGCTCGTCCTCCAGCCGGTCCCGCAGCTCCGCCCACGCCTCCGGTGCCGGAACCATCTTGGGCAGCGACGCCAGCGCGTCCGTCTGCCCCCGCAGCGCGGCGAGCTCGTCCCGGCAGACCTCACAGCCGGCCAGGTGCCCCTCTTCCTCCGCGCTCGGTGCCTCGTCCAGGAGGCGCGCGAGCGCCTCAAGCGTCAGATGCGACATATGCCCTCACTCGTTCTCGATCCTTCAGTGGCCGAAGCAGCTCCCTCATCTTCGCCCGCGCCTTGAACAGCTGGCTCTTCGACGTGCCGGCCGCCACGCCCAGCATCTCGCCGATCTCCTCGTGCGTGAATCCCTCCACGTCGTGCAGGACCAGCACCTTCCGCATCCCGTCCGGCAGCCGCTCCAGCGCCCGCTCCAGCGAGATCCGGAGCATCGTCGGATCCGACGTCCCGCCCGGCAGCACGCTCGGGAGATCCGTCTCCCGCGTGTCGTGACGATTGCTCTTCCGCCGCCCCTGGAGCGCGCTGTTCACCGCCACCCGGTGCAGCCAGGTCGAGAAGGCGGAGTCGCCGCGGAACCGCGGCAGCGCGCGAAAGGCCCGGATCCACGCCTCCTGCGCCCAGTCGTCCGCCATCGCGTCGTCGCCGGCGAGCCGCCGCACCACGGCGTACACCCGCGGGGCGTACCGCCGGTAGAGGGCGTGCATCGCCGCTTCGTCGCCGTTCGACGCCCGGCGAACCAGTTCGGTTTCTGTCATTGCGTGGCTGTGCCTGCGCTCCGCTCCGGTGCGGTCCGGTTACGCCCATGGGATGCCCGCAGCGACGAGGAAGGTTGCTCCGGGGCGGGCGTGCTTCTTGCCCCCGTCCTCGCCACCCGGTTCGAACATTCATCGCTGGAAAGGCTGACGAAGGGAAGATGGCCGACACGAACCGCTGGCGCAGGATTCACGAGGACGGCAAGGAATGGGAGGCGCGCGTCGTGGCCGGGCCGCAGCAGAGCGACCCGGAGGTCGGCGGCGACGAGGAGACGCTCGAGTTCTTCTGCGTCGACGGCTCCTCGCAGCCCCGTCGCCTGGCCGTCCCCGCCGGGGCGCTGCGCGATATGGACGAGGAGGCGCTCCGCCGCGCGTATCGCAAGGCCCGGCCGATCGGAGGCGACCACTACGGGCGCCCCGGCAAGCGCATGAACGACGCCCTCTGAGCGCCCTGACAGGAGCACGGGCGGTGGCTACATTGACGGACATGCACGTGGCCACCATCCCGCTCGTCGCCCCCCCGGGCGTTTCGCACCTCGAGTGCGGCCAGTGCGGCGCCGCGTACGGCGACGCCGAGCAGCCCTGGCGCACCTCCCCCTGCTGCGCCAAGCCCCTCCTGGCGCGCTACGAGCTGGCGCACCTCCGTGGCCGGTTCACCCCCGCCGCGCTGGCGGGCCGTGCGCCGACCATGTGGCGGTATGCCGAGGTCCTCCCCGTGCGGGATCCCGCGTTCCGCCTGACGCTGGGTGAGGGGATGACCCCGCTGATGGAGTCGGAGCGGCTGGCGAGCGACCTGGGGCTCGATCGGCTCCTGCTGAAGGATGAAGGACAGAACCCGACGGGGAGCTTCAAGGCCCGCGGGCTGGCGATGGCGGTGGCGCGCGCGTGGGAGCTGGGGCTCGACGCAGTCGCCCTCCCTTCGGCGGGAAACGCCGGCTCCGCCGCCGCGGCCTATGCCGCCGCCGCCGGCCTGGCCGCGCACGTGGCGGTCCCGCGCGACACGCCGCGGCCCATCCTCGAGGAGATGCGGGCGCTGGGCGCCGACGTCGAGCTGGTGGATGGGCACATCGGGGACGCGGCGAAGTCGATCGCGAAGGGCGTGGAGGCGCACGGCTGGTTCGATGTCTCGACCCTGAAGGAGCCGTACCGGCTGGAGGGGAAGAAGACCATGGCCTATGAGCTGGTGGAGGCGCTCGGCCGGGTCCCCGACGTCATCATCTATCCCACCGGCGGCGGCACGGGGCTGGTCGGGATGTGGAAGGCCTTCGAGGAGATGGAAGAGCTCGGCTGGATCGGTGGGGAGCGCCCCCGGATGATCTCGGTCCAGGGCACCGGCTGTGCGCCCATCGTGCGGGCGTGGGACCGCGGCGATGAGGCCGCGCAGCCGTGGGAGGACCCGAAGACCTACGCGTCCGGGCTCCGCGTCCCGTCGGCCATCGGTGACTTCCTCGTGCTCGAGGCGATCCGCGCTTCCGGCGGCGCCGCCATCGCCGTGAGCGACGACGAGATGCGGGAGGCGGTCCGCACCATCGGACGCCTCACCGGCGTGTTCGCGGCACCCGAGGGCGGCGCCACCGCGGCCGCCGTCCCGCGCCTCCTCGAGCGGGAGCTGCTCCGTCCGGACGAGGAGGTCGTCCTGTTCATCACCGGCAGCGGGCTGAAGTACCTCTGATATGGCCGTCAGGCACCTGTTGCAGCGGATTTCGCCGGAGCTGGACCGGCGGTGGGTGATCGCCCTCATCGTCGTGGCCGTCCTCATCGTGGCGGGGACGTTCATCCGGTGGGGCGGTGATGCCGCGCCGCTCGAGCTGACCGCCCTCGGAGCCCAGGGCAACTTCCAGGACACCGTGACGGTCCCCGCGTCGTGGGCGGACACGACCAGCACGGAGGCCGATGTCGTCGTGCGCGTCCCCCTCGTGCTGGCGGTCCGCAATCCGGGCCTTCGGCCCGTCCGCCCGGAGCGGCTGGAGCTCAGCCTGCCGGTCCGCTACCGCATCGACGTGCCCGGGGAAGAGCTCACGCCGAGGCTCGACCCGTCCTCCCCCCTGGTCACGTACACCCTCCACCCCCGCCTCGACGTCATCGAGCCCCAGCGGCTGCCGGTCCTGCTGCCGGCGTACGACACCGTCTGGCTCGAGGTCGTGATCCCCGCGTACTACTGCGTGGCCGTGGCCGATTCGATCCCCGATTTCGTCGCCGCGCCGCCGCCCCCCCTCGGGAGCATGGCCGAGGTGCGGATCTTCTACTCCTTCGAGGGCGGCGACCTGCGCCGCCGCCTGACCGGCGTCCTGGGGATCCAGATGGATACGATGCTGCTCCGACGCGACATGCCCGCGCAGCCCCCGTCGTTCCCCATGGAGAGCGGCGTCGCAGTGGCCGCGCCGGAGCTCGGCCCGCTGACGTACGGTGGCAGCCGCCGCGCCCGCTGCGGCGAGCCCGAGGATGCCATGGAGCTGCTGAGCACCATCTGGGAGACGCAGTCCGGCGGGCGGTTCATCGCCCTGGACTACGGCGGAAAGGTGCGGAAGCACCTCTACGACCTCGACCGGGACGGCGTCATCGAGCGGGAGAGCTGGGATCCGGACGGCGACGGCGTCTATGAGGCCACGCGGCGCGCCCGCCTGCCGATCCCGGCCTTCCTGCTCCCGGAGGTCCCGAGCCATTACGACCTGGCCCGTCTCGACTCGCTCCCGCCGGACAGCCTGGCGCGGCTGGACCCCTTCCGTCGCGCCATGCCGGGCCCCGGCCGGCTCACCCTCTCCGACTCCGCCGCCGCCGAGCGCCGTCCCGTGGCCAGGACGGAGGGGCCGCCGGTCGACTCCCTCCCCACCCCGGTGATCCGGCGTCCCCAGCCTCTGGGCAGGCCCCTGGGGACGCCCCTGCCTCCCGACACCTCGCGGCCGCCGTGAGGGGAACAGCCGCGGCGCGGAGCGCCGCGGCGCAGGAATGCATGTTGCCCCGATAAGGGGGTGTGATCCATCGACGTGAGGAAACCATGAACGACAAGCAGCGGGACCGGATACGGGAGCGGCTCCTCGAGGAGCGGACGTCGACCCTGGAGACGCTGGCGGAGTTCGATGATCGGTTCCGCGAGCGGCTCGAGCAGGGGGACGGCGAGCTTTCGAAGTATCCGCAGCACCTGGCCGACGAGGGGACGGACACCATCGAACAGGAGAAGGACTTCCTGCTGGCGAGTCAGGAGGGCCGGCAGCTGATCGAGATCGAGGAGGCTCTCCGCACGCTCTACAAGGAACCGGACAGGTTCGGGCAATGCGAGAACTGCGGGCGGCAGATCTCCCTGGAACGGCTCGATATCGTGCCGTGGGCGCGCCTCTGCATCGACTGCAAGAACGCGGTCGAGGCCGGGGGGGATGCGTCGGCGGCCTGAGGCCGGGGGCACCGCCACCATGTTGACGTGGCTCTTCGCGGGGGGTGCCCTGCTGGTGGCGGGGGCGGGGCTGCTCGTGCGGCGCCGCATGTCCCGGCTGCGCGGTGGTCTCAGCGATGAGGCCATTCGCGCCATCGAGGAGTACGGCCGCATCGCCGTGGACGAGCCTCTCGACCTGGACGAGGCGGCGGAGGAGGAGGAGCGCTTCTGGAGCGAGAGCTGGGACGAGCCGGAGCCGCTCTAATGCCCAGGCTCACCGTGCAGTTCCAGCAGACACCCAATCCCAACGCGGGAAAGTTCGTCGTCAGCCAGCAGGTCGCCCCGATCGGCACCTCGAAGTCCTACTACGACGTGGACGAGGCGCGTGAGGACCCCGTCGCGCGCGCGCTCATGGGAATCCAGGGCGTTCGCAGCCTCTTCATGGTCGACGACTTCGTTACCGTGACCAAGACGCACGCCGCGAAGTGGGACGAGCTGGTGCCGCGCGTGGAGGAGGCGATCCGGGAGCACCTGTGAGCCCCGCCTCCGGCGTCACCTTCCTCGACCACACCGCCGATGTCGGCTTCGAGATCGCGGCGCCGTCGAAGGAGGCGCTCTTTCATTCCGCCGGCGTCGCCCTGCTCGCGCTGCTCCGTGGCGAGGAGGATAATCCGGCGGCCGATCCGGCGGCCGAAACGCGGCCGCACGCCGGAGCCGCAGGGGGCCACGCGGCCGTGGAGGTCGCGGCTCCGGACGCCGCGCGGCTTCTGGCGGACTGGCTGAGGGAGCTGCTCTTCCTTCACGAGGTCGAGCGGCAGGACTACCAGGCCTCCGAGTTCGCCACGCTGGACCTTTCGCCGCCCTGCCGGCTGCGCGCGCGGGTCGAGCTCCGGGCGGGCGGCCACGCCGTCCGCGAGATCAAGGGCGTGACCTACCACGCCATCTACCTGCGGCACCGCGGGAGCGGATGGGAGGCCCGGGTGATCTTCGATGTCTGAGTCGGCTTCGACCCGGGTCCGCCGGATGCGTGCCGACTCCTTCGCGCTCGCCTTCGTCGGCGTGGCGCTGGTGCTGCTGCTGCTCGCCCCGCTGCTGACCGTTCGCCGCACCGCCGAGCTGCGGGAGCGCATCGAGGAGGTGGCCGAGCCGGCCCGGGATGCCACGACACGGGTCCAGTTCGAGCTCGCGCGCCAGATGTCCGCCCTGCGCGGCTTTCTCCTCACCGGGGACACGACGTTCATCGCGCGCTACTACACGCGGCTGGAGGACCAGGAGGCGACGCTCGAGGAGCTGGACATGCTGACCCTCGCGCTCGGGGCGGAGGCCGCCGCCGCGGCCGCCACCCTCCGGCATCGTATAGAGCGCTGGCACGATCAGGTGGAGCCGCTGGCGCCCGGACAGGGGCAGGGGCTTTCCGCGGAGACGATCCTCAATGATCAGCGGCTCTACGAGGAGGCGATCGGCTCGGCGGTCGAGCTGGACCGGGTGGTGGGCAGGATCGCCCGGGGGACGCGCGCCCGGATCCGCCGGGCGGAGCGCCAGGGCTTCCTCCTCACCCTCTCGCTCGGCGCCATCGCGCTGCTCGCCACCGGCGTGCTGATCTGGTTCGGCCGCCGGCTCCGCGCCCTCGCTGCGGAGGCGGAGCGCCAGCGAAACGAAGCCGAGCTGGCGCTGGAGGCCACGAGCGAGGCATCGCGCGCCCGGGACCGCGTCATCCGCGGCGTCACCCACGACGTGAAGAACCCTCTGGGTGCCGCCGACGGGTACGCCGAGATCCTGGAGATGGGGCTCAAGGGGGCGCTTCCGGCGGAGCAGCTCCACATCGTAGGGGCCATCCGGCGATCCCTCAGCTCCGCGCTCGCCATCATCGACGACCTCCTGGACCTCTCGCGCGCCGAGCGCCGCGAGCTTCCGTTCTCCCCAAGGGAGGTCGCCCTGGACGAGCTCGTCGCGCGCATCGCCGAGGCCCACCGGGGAGCCCTCCAGGCGGCCGGCCAGGCGCTCGACATCACCGTCCCGTCCGCTCCCGTCATGGTCGCGACCGACCCGGTGCGCATCGAGCAGGTGGTCGGAAACCTGCTCTCCAACGCCGCCAAGTACGGTGGGAGCGGCACCGTCCGCGTGTCACTGGAGCGGTTTCCCGACGGCTCCCCGGACGGCTACGCGGCCGTGGTCGTCCGCGACGAGGGCCCGGGGATCCCGCCCGACCAGCTGGAGACCATCTTCGACGAGTTTCACCGCGTCCACCCCGAGGACGGGCGCGGTCACGGGCTCGGGCTGGCCATCGCCCGGCACGTCGCTCGCCAGATCGGCGGCGACCTGACCGTCGAGAGCGTGGCGGGCGCCGGGGCCACATTCACCTTCCGGATCCCCTTCCGGCGCGGTGCCCGGGCGGACCGGCGGGCCGCCGGATCGAAGGAGGAGCACGCATGAGCACCCTCGAGATGCATCGCCTCGATGAATCGCGCTGGCTGATCCCGCGCCAGGGGAAGATGCGCGTGGACGGCCTGATCTTCGCCGACGACACGCTCATGGCCGACATCCGCGGCGACGAGGCCGTCCAGCAGGTCGCCAATGTCGCCACTCTGCCCGGGATCGTCGGCCGCTCCATCGGCATGCCCGATATCCACTGGGGCTACGGCTTCGCCATCGGCGGCGTGGCGGCCTTCGACCCCGAAGAGGGAGGCGTGGTGAGCCCGGGCGGCGTCGGCTACGACATCAACTGTGGCGTCCGCCTGCTCCGCTCGACCCTGAACGCGGATGAAGTCCGGGGGCGGCTCGGCCGCCTGATGGACCGCCTCCAGGACCGCATCCCGGCCGGCGTCGGGGCCGGCTACGAGCGATTCCGGCTCTCTCCCCTCCAGATCCGGGATGTCCTGGAGCGCGGCGCCGGATGGGCGGTGGACGAGGGCTACGGCGACCCGGGTGATCTGCTGAGGATGGAGGCGGGCGGCCGAATCGAGGGCGCGGATCCCTCGAACGTCAGCGACCGGGCCGTCCAGCGCGGTCAGGACCAGCTCGGCACCGTCGGCTCGGGCAACCATTTCATCGAGATCGGCCGTGTCGACGAGATCTACGACGACGCCGCCGACCGCCTCGGTCTCGAGCTCGACACCGTGACCGTCTTCATCCATTCCGGCTCGAGGGGTCTCGGCTACCAGGTCTGCGACGACTGGATCCGCGTCATGCTCGACGCCGCCGACCGCTACGGCATCGAGCTCCCGGACCGCCAGCTCTGCTGCGCCCCGCTCGACTCCCCGGAAGCGAAATCGTACATGGGCGCCATGTCCGCCGCTGCCAACTACGCCTTCGCCAACCGCCAGATGATGAGCCACCGCGTTCGCGAGGTCTTCACCGAGCTCTTCGGCCGTCCCTGGGAGGAGCTGGGCCTGACCCTGGTCTACGACGTAGCCCACAACATCGCCAAATGGGAGACCCACGAGGTGGACGGGCGCCCGCGCCGGGTCTGCGTCCATCGGAAGGGTGCGACGCGGGCGTTCCCACCCCGGCATCCCGAGCTCCCCGACGCGTATCGCGACCTCGGGCAGCCGGTCTTCATCCCGGGGGACATGGGGCGCTACTCCTACG
>JAHWKI010000267.1 GCA_019347975.1 Gemmatimonadota bacterium | reverse complement strand
CGTGCCAGTGCGGCGAGGTGCTGAAGGGCGTGATCAAGCCGTGGGAGTGCAAGGTGTTCGGGACCGCGTGCACCCCCGAGCGGCCCATCGGCACGTGCATGGTCTCCAGCGAGGGCGCGTGCGCCGCGTACTACAACTTCGGACGCTTCAGCCGCGAAAAGGCGGTCGTATGAGCACACGCGTGCACCAGCAGGACGCCGACGTCCGCGAGCGCGAGGCCCTCGCGAAGATCGATCGCGTCCGGCGCATGCCGCAGCGCTTCCGCGACGAGCGCATCACCATGGCCCACGGCGCCGGCGGCAAGGCCACGCGGTCTCTGGTGGAGGGGCTCTTCGTCCCCGCCTTCGCCTCCGAGGCGCTGTCCCTCCTGGACGACGCGGGCCGCGTCGAGATCGGCGGGCTCGGGCTGGCCATGACCACCGACAGCTTCGTCGTGAAGCCGATCCGGTTCCCCGGCGGCTCCATCGGAGAGCTCGCCGTCAACGGCACCGCCAACGACCTCGCCGTCGCCGGCGCGAGGCCGCTGGTGATCACCGTCTCGCTCATCCTCGAGGAAGGGCTCGCGGCCGACGAGCTGGCGGCCGAGGTCGAGGCCATCGCCCGCGCCGCCGCGGCGGCCGGTGTCGAGATCGTGGCCGGGGACACGAAGGTCGTCGAGCGCGGCCACGCGGACTCCATGTACATCTGCACCGCGGGGCTCGGCCGCGTCGACTCCCGGGCCCGTCTCTCGCCGCGCTCCCTCCGACCCGGCGACCGCGTGCTCGTGTCCGGCCGCGTAGGCGACCACGGCACGGCCATCATGCTCGCCCGGGGCGAGTTCGACCTGGATGCCGACATCCGCTCCGACACCCGCTGCCTCTGGCCGGCCGCCGACGCCCTGCTGGAGGCCGCCGGCGCATCGCTGCGGTGCATGCGCGACGCGACCCGGGGCGGCGTCGCTTCCGTCCTGAACGAGCTCGCCACGGCCTCGGGCGTGGCCATCACCGTGCGCGAGGAGAGCGTCCCCGTCCAGCCCGCGGTGGCCGGCGCCTGCGAGATCCTCGGCATCGACCCCCTCTACGTGGCGAACGAGGGCCGGCTCGTCGCCGTCGTGGCGGAGGACGCGGCGGACGCCGCGCTGGCCGCGCTCCGGTCCGTTCCCGGCTGCGATGACGCGGCCGAGATCGGCGAGGTGGCGGCGGAGCCGGACGGAATGGTGCTCGTGCGGAGCGGGTTCGGCGGTCGGCGCGTGCTGGACCTGCTGGTCGGCGATCCACTCCCCCGGATCTGCTGAGGCGCTCCTGCCCACCGCCCTCGCCCCCGGCACCCTCCTCACCGACGCGATCCACCGCCGCGCCGCGGCCGGTGAGCGGTTCTTCTCAGCGGAGGCGCCCCGCCTCGCCCGGCTCTGCCACCGTATGGCCGAGCGCTTCTCCAGGGGCGGCCGGCTGATCGCCTGCGGGGTCTCGCCCGCGGACCGCTCCGACGTCCGCCACGTCGCCGTCGAGTTCGTCCACCCCGTCATCGTCGGCAAGCGCGCGCTCCCGGCGCTCGGCCTCACCCCCGATGGCGGCCCGCTCCCCCTCCAGGTCGATCTGCTGGTGGAGCCGCATGACATCCTGATCGCCTTCGGAGAGCGGACCGCTCCGCTCCAGGACCCGCTTCGGACCCACCGCTCCGATCTCGCTGCCGCCGTCTCCCTGGCCCGCCACCGCGGCGCGCTGACGGTGGCGTTCTCGGATCTGGGGGCGGAGTGGCAGTTCCCGCCGCCCTCCGACGACGCCTTCGTCCGGCAGGAGCTCGTGGAGACCATCTATCATGTGCTCTGGGAGCTGGTGCACGTGTTCTTCGACCACAGGGGGCTGCTGGAGGAGCGGACCCCCGCGGCCGTGCACGATCCCGGCGACTCGCGATTCCTCTATCCGTTCCTGGGCGAGGCCGAGGACGATCTCGAGGCCGTGCTGGAGGACGTGCGGCGGTCCGTCGTCATGAAGGCGGAAGACGTGGCGGAGCTCCGTCGTCGCATGCTGGAGACCGGCGCGGGCGCGCTCCTCGCCGGCGGCGCCGCCCTCCGCCGCTCGCTCGACGCGGGCGGACGGGTGCTGGCGTTCGGAAACGGCGGGTCCGCGACCGATGCCGCGGACGTCGTCGCCGATTTCCGGGCCGGGCCGCACGGATTGAAGCCGCGGCCCGCCCTGGACCTCACGGAGGATCCGGCCATCCTCTCGGCCATCGGCAACGACATCGGTCCCGATGCCGTATTCGCGCGGCAGATCATCGCGTACGGCCGCGAGGGAGATGTCGCCCTGGCGTTCTCCACCAGCGGAGACTCCCGGAACGTGGTGCGGGCGCTCGAGGAAGCCGGGCGGCGCGGCATCCAAACCATGGCGTTCGTGGGCTACGACGGGGGCCGGATCGCCGCGGAGGCGCTGGCCGACACCGTGATCATCGCCCCGTCACAGCACATCCCGCGGATCCAGGAGGCGCACGCCACCGCGTACCATCTCCTCCGCGAGCTGGTGGAGCACGACGGCCTTCCGGGCGACGACCCCGGCACATCCGCCACTCCTCCCGTTGCCCCCGGGCCTGAACGCCGTTAACTTGATCCCTCGCGTCGCCACGCAGGCGACGTTTTTCGTACGATCGAGAGAGAGCCTCGGCCGACGCCGGGGCTCTTCTTTTGTGCGCTTCTTCCGTGTGGACGGGGCGCGTACACACGGAAGGTATCGAATGAAAACGCAGGACGATTTCGCCGGGATGTCGCTGGACCCCCGGCTGCTGAAGGCGGTGACGGACCTGGGCTTCACGAAGCCCACGCCCGTACAGATGACGGCGATCCCCGCCGGACTGGCGGGGGACGACGTGCTGGGCTGCGCGGCCACCGGGAGCGGGAAGACGGCGGCGTTCATGCTGCCGATCCTCCAGCGCATCATCGACATGCCGCGCGGAGCCACGCGCGCGCTGGTTCTGGTCCCGACACGGGAGCTGGCGGCGCAGGTGGAGGAGCACACGCGGGAGCTGGCGCAGCACACCAAGATCACCACGGCCGCCATCTACGGCGGCGTGGCCATGGGCCCGCAGGTCAACGCGTTCAAGCGCGGGGTGGACATCCTCGTGGCCACGCCCGGTCGCCTGCTGGACCACTTCGGACGGGACCACGGCGGGCTGGAGTCCGTCGAGGTGCTGGTGCTGGACGAGGCGGACCGGATGCTGGACATGGGTTTCCTGCCCGAGATCCGGAAGATCATCCGCCACCTGCCGACCCGCGCCCGCCAGACCTTCTTCTTCTCGGCGACGATGCCTCCGGCCATCGTCAAGCTCGCCGGCGAGATGCTGAAGAACCCGGCACGGATCGAGGTGGAGCGGAAGCAGGCGCCGGCCGCGGGCGTGCTCCAGGCGTTCTACCCCGTCTCCCAGACGGCCAAGGTGCCGCTGCTGGTCGAGCTGCTGAAGCGCGGCGAGGTGGGGAACGCCATCGTGTTCACGCGGACCAAGCACCGGGCCAACCGCGTCGCACAGAAGCTGGAGCGGAGCGGCGTCAACGTCGCCCGGATCCACGGCAACCGGAGCCAGAAGCAGCGGGAGGAAGCGCTGTCCGGCTTCAAGGCCGGCCGCTATCAGGTGCTGGTGGCGACCGACATCCTGGCCCGCGGCATCGACGTCGAGGCCCTCGAGCACGTCGTCAACTTCGACGTCCCGGCCTCGCCCGAGGATTACATCCACCGGGTGGGCCGCACCGGCCGCGCCGAGCTCACCGGCGACGCCTACACGTTCGTGACTCCGGAGGACCGCGCGCTGGTCCAGGCCATCGAGCGGAAGGTCGGAACGACCATCGAGCGGCGGAAGCTCGCCGACTTCGACTACTCCTCCTCCACCGCCGAGCCCCTCGAGGTCCCGCTGGAGGAGCGGCTCGCCAAGATGCGCGCCGAGCGCGCCGAGGCCCGGCGCCGCTCCGCCGAGAAGGCGGAGCGCCGGGCTCAGTCCGGCGCCCCGACCGGCGGCGGCCGCGGCCGCGGCCGCGGTGGCCCCCACGGCACTGGTCGTGCGCGTCCGGGCGGGGCCGCGCGCGGCGGCCCGGCGCGGAGCCGCGGGGGAAGCGGCCCGAGCGGCAGCAGCCGGAGCGGCGGCAGCGGCCATGGCGGCGGCCGTGCCGGCGGCGGCGGGCGTAGCGGCAGTCAGGGGAGCGGCGGCTCCGGCAGCGGCCGGGGCTAGGCGCCCTGCGTCAGCCGGAGACGGCGGAGAACTAGCGGGGTCAGGGTCGCCTGGTTGGCCCTGACCCGCACGTCGTTGAGGTCGTCGAGGCGGTGGAACCGTTCCGGAGTCGACCCGGAGTCTCGAGTCGGCGCACGTAATTCGCAGCGCCCACAACGGC
>JAHWKI010000063.1:9851-16723 GCA_019347975.1 Gemmatimonadota bacterium | reverse complement strand
TTCAGCGCCATCCTCATCATGGTGATCTTCACCACGTTCATCGCGCCGCCGCTCCTCAAGATCATCTTCCGCCGCGGCGAGGAGCACCCCGATCCCGAGAAGCTGCCCGTCCACCCCGGCGCCGCCGACGTGGAGACCGCCAGGGCACGATGGTCCTGACCATCGCCACCCGCGGCAGCAGCCTGGCCCTCTGGCAGGCCAACCACGTCCGCGATCATCTCCTCGAGGCGCACCCGGGGCTCTCGGTCGAGCTTCGGGTCGTGAAGACGACCGGCGACCGGGTGACCGACGTACCCCTTTCCGCGATCGGCGACCGCGGGCTCTTCACCCGCGAGGTGGACCGCCTGCTGCTCGAGGACGAGGCGGATCTCGCCGTCCACTCCCTCAAGGACCTCCCCACCCGCACGGAGCCCGGGCTCGCCGTCGCCGCCGTCAGCCGGAGGGAGGACCCCAGGGACGTGGTGGTCTTCCGCCCGGACGTCCCCCCCTCGCTCGACGACCTGCCGGCAGGGGCTACCGTCGGCACCAGCTCGCTCCGCCGCCGCGCGCAGCTCCTCGCCCGCCGGCCGGACCTCTCCGTCCAGGACCTGCGGGGCAATCTCGACACGCGCCTCGCTCGCGTGGCCGCCGGCGATTACGACGCCATCATTCTCGCCGCAGCGGGGATCCGCCGCCTCGGCCGGGCCGCCGGGATCGGGCAGTGGCTCGAGCCACCGGCCTGGCTCCCCGCCGTCGGACAGGGCGCTCTCGGGATCGCGACGCGAGAGGACGACACCGGCACCCGCGACCTCGTCCGCGTCGTCGAGCACGCGCCCACCCGCCGGGCCACCACGGCCGAGCGCGCCTTCCTGGCCGAGCTGGAAGGCGGCTGCCAGGTCCCGATCGGCGCGCTCGCCGAGCTGGCCGACGACGGGACGCTCACCCTCCACGGCCTCGTCGCCTCGCTCGATGGCGAGAGGATCCTGCGGGGCATGGTGCGGGGAGCCGGGGCGGACGCGGCCGCCCTCGGACGTCGTCTGGCCGACGATCTTCTGGGTCGGGGCGCCGACACCGTCCTCGCGGCCGTCCGCGCGGAGGCCCCCTTCCCGGCAGCGTCGCCGCCATGACCCCGGTCCCGACCGCGCCCGAGAAGAAGGTCCTCGGTCGGCAGGGTCTGATCGCCCGATTCGGGCGGCCCAGGGAGGGGCGGCTGGTCTTCACGAACGGCGTGTTCGACCTGCTCCACCGCGGGCACGTCGAGTATCTTCACGCTGCCCGCGCCCTCGGCGACGCCCTCGTCGTCGGCGTGAACTCGGACGCGTCCGTGCGGCGTCTCAAGGGGGAGTCGCGGCCGGTGGTCACCCTCGAAGACCGCATGTTCGTTCTCGCGGGTCTCGGCTGCGTCGATGGCGTGACCTCCTTCGACGAGGACACCCCGCGGGAGCTGATCGCGGCGCTGCTCCCGGACGTTCTCGTGAAGGGCGGCGACTACCGTGCCGGGGACGTCGTCGGCGGGCGTGAGGTGCGCGGCGCGGGCGGAGAGGTCATCATCCTGCCCTTCGTGGAGGGACGCTCGACGACCGGGCTCATCCGACGCATCGAGGGCACGTGACCGATCCACGCTCCGACCGCTCCGACCAGGACCTGCGCCCCGTGCTCATCGAGCGCGGCGTAGCCCCCTACGCGGAGGGCTCCTGCCGCATCCGCTTCGGCCGCACCGAGGTGCTCTGCACCGCCTCCGTGGACGAGGGCGTCCCGGGGTGGAGGAAGGGCAGCGGCCGCGGCTGGGTCACCGCCGAGTACGCCATGCTCCCCCGCGCGACGCAGACCAGGACGGCCCGCGAGCGCTCGAAGCTCGGCGGGCGCACGCAGGAGATCCAGCGCCTCATCGGCCGCTCCCTCCGCGCCGCCATGGACCTCGAGGCCCTCGGCGAGCGCCAGATCGTCGTCGACTGCGATGTGATCGTCGCCGACGGCGGCACTCGCACCGCGGCCATCACCGGCGGCGCCGTCGCGCTGGCCGATGCCTGCGGCTGGCTCATCGAGCGGGGGAAGCTCTCCGCCTCACCCATGCGCGAGAGCGTCGCGGCCATCAGCGTCGGCGTCGTCGGAGGCGAGCCGCGCCTCGACCTCGAGTACGTCGAGGACGTCGCCGCGGACGTCGACATGAACGTCGTCATGCTCGAGAGCGGCGGGCTCGTCGAGGTCCAGGGCACCGGCGAGCAGGGCACGTTCTCCCGCGCCGAGCTCGACCGGCTCCTCGACCTCGCCACCGACGGGATCCGCCGGCTGCACCGCCTCCAGGCCGAGGCGAGGGGAGTCGAGGAGGCCTGGCCTTGGGACGAGGGGGCCTGGCCTTGATTCTCGACTTGTTACAAAGGCCACCAGGTGGCGTGATCCGGCCGTGAGCGCCCCTCTCCTCCTCGCCACCCGCAGCGCCCACAAGGCCGCCGAGGTCGCCCGGATCGTCGCCCCGCTCGGGCTGGCGATCGCGACGCTGGCCGACCGCGGTATCCCGCCGGCCGCGGATGAGGAGGGGATCGAGGTCTTCGAGACCTTCCGGGAGAACGCCCTCGCCAAGGCCGTGTACTTCGCCCGCCTCACCGGCTCGGCGGTCCTGGCCGACGACTCGGGTCTCCGCGTCGACGCCCTCGATGGGGCGCCGGGAGTCCGCACCAAGCGGTTCTCCGGCCGCGACGATCTCGCCGGACAGCCGCTCGATGACGCCAACAACGCCACCCTCCTGGACCGGCTTCGGGAGGTCCCCGATGAGCGGCGCGGCGCGCGATACGTCTGCTGCGCCGCCGTCGCATGGCCGGACGGCCGCGCGCTCGCCGCCCTGGGGTCGGTCGAGGGGAGGATCGCCTCCGAGCCCCGCGGCGAAGGCGGCTTCGGCTACGACCCGCTCTTCCATGTCCCGGCGCTCGGCGCCCGGTTCGCGGAGGTGTCGCCGGCCGTGAAGGACGCCATGAGCCATCGGGCCCGGGCATTCCGCGCGCTCGCGTCCAGACTTCACTCCTCCCCCTGGCCTCTCTGAATCCATCCGGCCGCGGCGAACGCGCTGATGGCGCCTGTGCGTCCGATCCGGGGACGGGTCCTCCCGCGGCCGGACGGCTCCGGAGCACCCGCCCCCAGCCGCGAACGGCTGCAACGTCGATCGGGACAAGAGCTTGCGCGAGCAGCGCACGTGCGGGCACGCCGCTTCCTTTCGGGCGACAGCGCCGGCCACCGCGCTCACGGGAGTACAGATGACCGACCTGCTGCATGATCTGCGCATCGCCGCTCGGGGCCTCCGGCGACGGCCGCGGTTCGCCGCGCCCGCCGTGATCGTTCTCGGTCTCGGGATCGGGCTGACCACGGCAATGTTCGGCATCATCGAGACCGTGCTCCTTCGGCCGCTGCCGTTCCACCGCCCCGACGAGCTGTTCGTCCTGTGGGAAACGAAAGGGGTCGGGGGCGGGAACACGCGTGTAGCGCCGCCGACCCTGGACGACTGGCGCCACGGCGCGGGGCGGGTGTTTTCCGGCATCGCGGCCGTGAGCGCGGGCTCGAAAGCGCTGACCGGGATGGGGAGCGCCATCAACGTTCCGGTCGCGGCCGTTTCCGGCGAGTTCCTGTCCGTTCTCGGCGTTTCGCCCCGCCATGGCCGGGACTTCCTCCCGGAGGAGGACCGCCCCGGAGCGGCGCACGTCGCGATCCTCGGACACCGCCTCTGGCAGACCGCGTACGGCGCGGATCCGGCGGCGGTGGGGCGCGATGTCGTGCTCGACGGCACGGCGTACCGGGTGGTGGGCATCGCTCCGCGGGGGTTTTCGTTTCCGGAGGAGAGCGAGGTCTGGATCCCACTGGCTCCGTCCCTGGGTGATGCAGCGGAGATCCGCGGGGCGCACATCCTCTTCGCCATCGGACGGCTCGTCAACGGCTCGCCCGCTGGGGCCGAGGCGGCGTTGACGGCGGTGTCGCACGGGATCGCCGAGTATTCCGGGCAGTGGGGCGCGCGCGTTCAGCCGCTGAAGGAGTTCATGGTCGGAGACCTCGAGACGCCCCTGAGGGTGCTCTTCGGCGCCGTCGCCCTGGTCCTCCTGATGGCCTGTGCGAACGTGGCCAACCTCCTCCTCGCCAGGGCGCGCGGACGTAGTGGGGAGCTGGCGCTGCGCACCGCGCTCGGAGCGGGCCGCGGTCGTCTGGTGAAGCTGCTGCTGATGGAGAGCCTCCTCCTCGCGGGAGCCGGCGGCCTGCTCGGGCTCCTCATCGCCGCGTGGGGGACCGGCGGAATGCTGACGCTGTATCCGGAGGTCATCCCGCGGATCGAAGCGTTCGCGATCAACGGCCGAGTCCTCGCGTTCGCTGTGGGCGCCGCGGCGCTGGCCGGAATCCTGGCCGGTCTCGTCCCCGCCCTGCGAAGCACCGGCGTGGATCTCACCCGCGCCCTGAAGGACAGCGGCCCTGGCGTCGGCGGGGGGCGGCCGACGGACCGGCTGGCGGGGGCGCTGATCGTGGCCGAAGTCGCGACGAGCCTGGTGCTGCTGACCGGCGCCGGCCTGCTGACCCGGACCTTCACGGCAATGACGAGCGTGGACCCCGGGTTCCGGACCGAGCGGGTCACGGCCATGGACCTGTCCCTGCCCGCATACAGGTACCCCCAGAGCGAGCAGTGGGCGCGGTTCTACGACGGGCTGCTGGAGCGGGTACGCGCGCTGCCGGGCGTCGAATCCGCTTCCGTCGCCCGGAACCTGCCGGTGAGCGGTCGGTCCATGTCGACACCGATGGTTCTGGAGGACGCCCCGGAAGGCGCGACGACCGGGACCGTCCAGATCTCATGGGTCGGCCCGGAGTACTTCGAGACTCTCGAGATCGACCTGCGGGAAGGGCGCGTGTTCGCCTCGACGGACCGCGTCGATGCTCCCCCCGTCGCGGTCGTGAACGAAGCGTTCGCCGAGCGTTTCCTGCCCGGAATGAGCGCCGTGGGCAGGAGGGGGCATTCCATGTTCGGCCCGCCGCAGATGCGTGAGATCGTGGGGGTGGTCGAGAACGTCCACCACCACTCGCTGACCTCGGATCCGCCGCCGATCTTTTACGTGCCCTACCCACAGCAGCCCGCGCCCGCGGTGACTCTGGTCGTCCGCAGCGCGGCGGCACACGCGACGGTCGTCGGCCAGGTGCGCTCGCTGGTGCAGGAGGCCGATCCGGATCTCCCGCTGCAGCGGGTGACGACCATGGAGAGGCTGGTTGCCGGCACCCTCGGCGAGCCGAGGTTCTTCATGGCCGTTCTCGCCCTCTTCGCGGGGGCGGCACTGCTCCTGGCCCTCACCGGCCTCTATGCCGTGGTCGCGCACTGGGTCGCTCGGCGCCGCCACGAGCTGGGAATCCGGATCGCGCTCGGCGCCCGGAGGGTCGACCTGCTGCGACTCGTGCTGCTGCGCGGCCTGGGGCTCGTCTCCCTCGGCGTCGCCGTGGGACTCGTCGGATCCCTCCTGGGCGTCCGGGTCCTCCAGTCCCTCGTCTGGGGGGTCGAGCTATACGACCTGAAGACGTTTTCCGCCGCCGCTCTCCTTCTGATCACCGTCACGGGGGTGGCATCCTGGATCCCCGCGCTGCGGGCGAGCCGCTCCGACCCGCGCCAGGCGCTGAGAGGGGGATAGATCCGTCACGGCTTGATGCACCGTATCTGCCCGGCCTCTCCATTGACCGGCCGCGTCTGGCCTGCCGGCACGTCCCCGGCGATATACCAGCACTCCCACCCCGGGGCGGCCGGGTGCGTGGCCCGCGCGGCATAGCCGTCCGCCTTGAGCCACCGGAAGTTCACCGCGACACCGCCGCTGGGCTCGAATCCGGGGAGAGAGCTCAGGGCCACGTACGTACCGGTCGCCGTGCGGTGCAGCTCCTCCGCGATCGCCAGACTCCGAAGGTCCACCCTCAGAACCGACAGGTGCGACTGCACCAGAACCCGCTGGAGACGAGGCGCCGCCAGCGCCGCCAGAACCCCCACGATCAGGGTAACCAGCAGCAGCTCGATCAGCGTAAACCCCGCACGCGCTCTCATCTCGGCATCGAGAGTTTCTCTTTCTTTTCGGTCATCTCGCGCCGATAGGAGCAACGGACGTACCCCCGGGCCACGCCGGGGGCTAAGCGTCGACCGAAAGCCTACTTAGCCGCTTCTGGGGAGGGTCTCCCCCGAACGGCTGGGTGCGGAATTTTGCCCCGGTTCGTGCAAATCGCGAGGCGCTGGACCGCCATCTGCCTGCCCGGGCTGCTCGCCCGGGTCTGTGTCTACCTCTCGGGCCGCGCGGGCTCCGAGATCTTCTCCACCGTTTTCTCGACTTCCGCCGCCTCCTCATTGCCGACCTTCACGGCCAGGTCGGCCTGGGCGATGATGCCGACCAGGCGATCACCGTCCTCCACCACCGCGATGCGCCGGATCTGGTCGCGCCGCATTCGCTGCATCACCTCGTCGACCTCGTCCTCGGGGCCGACCTTCGTCGCCGAGCGCGTCATGTGATCGCCCACCGTGCAGCCGTCACCGTGGCCTTCCGCCACGTGCCGCACGGCGATGTCCCGGTCCGTGATTACGCCCTGGATCCGCTTGCTCCGAAGATCGTCGACGACCGGGATGATGCCGACGTCCAGCTCCCGCATGAGCTCCGCTGCCCTTCGCAGGTCGTCGGTCGCCATCAGCGCCTGGGGGTCGCGGGTCATGATGTCTCGTGCTCGCATGGCTCTCCTCGCGGTTGGGGGGCGGAGTTCGCACCCCACGAGGGAGCAAGCATCGTTCCCGGTGGGTCGTCTCAGGACAAGGCGTTACCCGCATGCCCTCCGCCGTTCAGTATCCACGGCCCACGATCTCGTCGAGCACGCGGCGGTGTACGGCGAGAGCGGCCTCGTCGTAGAGGACG
>JAHWKI010000063.1:0-9751 GCA_019347975.1 Gemmatimonadota bacterium | reverse complement strand
CCTGCCGATGACTGGCTCCCACGCGACGCCGCTCGTGTCCATCGTCATCCCGTGCTACGACGAGCGGGAGAACGTGGGTCCGTTACTGGAGCGACTCGGCGCCACCCTGGATAGCGTGCCGGCCCGGGCGGAGATCCTGTTCGTGGATGACGGGAGCACCGATGGCACGCCCGAGCTCCTGGCCTCCATGCGCGCCAGCGAAACCCGCATCAAGATCCTCTCCCTCTCGCGCAACTTCGGGCACCAGGCCGCGCTCACCGCCGGCCTCGAGGCCGCCGCCGGGGACGCGGTCGTGCTGATGGACGCCGACCTGCAGGATCCGCCCGAGCTGATCCCGGCCTTTCTCGAGCGGTGGCGCGAGGGATACGAGATCGTCTACGCGGTCCGGCAGAAGCGCGAGGGCGGATGGCTCAAGCGCGCGGCCTACCGCCTCTTCTACCGCACGCTCCGCCTCCTCGCCGATATCGACATCCCGTTGGACGCCGGGGATTTCTGCCTCCTCGACCGCCGCGTCGTCGACTCCATCGCGGAGATGCCCGAGCGGAACCGCTTCCTGCGCGGGCTGCGCGCGTGGGTGGGGTTCCGGCACGTCGGCGTCGGTCACGACCGACCGGGGCGGGAGCGAGGCACGCCGAAGTACAGCTTCCGCAAGCTGGGGCGGCTGGCCCTCTCGGGCTACCTGGGGTTCTCGACCGTCCCGCTGCGGATCGCGTCCGTGCTCGGCCTGATGGCGACCGGGCTCGGTCTCGGACTCGCCGTCTGGACCGTCGCGGCCAGGCTGGGCGGCAACTCGACACCGCCCGGCTGGGCCAGCGCCATGGCCAGCGACCTGTTCCTCGGCGGCGTCCAGCTCCTCATGCTCGGCATCATCAGCGAGTATCTCGGCCGGATCTACCAGGAGGTGCGGCGCCGGCCCGTCTACATCCTCCGGGACCGCATCGGCTTCGACGACGCGGCGGCCGCGCCCGCGGCGGGCGTGGCCCTTTCGGCCGGCAGGTAGGCGGGGTCGCCGTGCAGGAGCGGTTCGCGGCCGGGTATGCCGACCTGGAGCGCTGGCACTGGTGGTTCACGGCTCGCCGCGCCGTCCTCGCCTCGCTCCTTCGCCGCCGCCTCCCGGCCGCCGCGGGGTCCGGGCGAACGATCGTCAGCCTCGGCTCGGGGCACCCGGCCGGGCTCACGTGGCTCCGGGGGCTCGCGGGGCAGGGGGGGCGCGTCGTCGGCGTGGACGCGGATCCCTCCGGCGCGCTCCGGGCCTCCGTCGTCTCCCGCGACGGCGCCAGCTTCCTGTTCGGCGCCGTCGAGGACGTGCCTCTCCGGAGCGGCGTGGCGGACGTCGTCCTCGCCCTCGACCTCATCGAGCACGTGGAGCGGGACGATCGCGCGGTGGCGGAGGCCGTCCGCCTCCTCCGCCCGGGGGGGCTGCTGCTGGTCACCGTCCCCGCCCTCATGAGCCTGTGGGGGGGACAGGACGTCGTCAGCGGCCACGTCCGGCGCTACACGGCGAGGACGCTCCGGGAGACGTTCCGCCGCGCGGGGCTCGAAAGCCCCGAGACCGGCTACTTCAACACCTTGCTGTTCCCGTCCATTGCCGCGGTGCGCTGGGGGCGGCGCATCGCCGGGACGACGACGGACCGCAGCGACTTCGACGGCGCCGCGCCGGGGCTCGCGAACTCGGTCCTCGGCGCCATCTTCGCTGCCGAGCGGCACCTGGTCGGTCGCATCCGGCTGCCCATCGGGGTCAGCCTCTTCGCCCTGCTCCGGGCCCCCCGATGATCGCCGGCCGTGCTGCTGGTCAGGCCGGGACCGCAGGAGCCCGCGCGGCCGGAGATCGGATCGCCGCCGCCGCGTACGTGGCCCTGGTCGCCATCGCGCTTGTGACCGGCCGGCTCGGCCCCCTCGCCGCCGCGCTCACGTTCTTTTTCGCCCCCGGATACTTCCTCGCCCTCCGCCTCGCGGCGGGGCGCCTCCCCGGCGTGGCGCTTCTGGCCCTCGGCCTGGTCCTCTCGCCGGCGATCGCCACCGCGACGCTGCTCCCGGTAGTCTCCCTCGCGGGCGCGTCCCTGGCCACCGCGCGGGTGGTCCTCTTCGCCCTCGGCGCCGGTCTCGCCCTCGAGGCGCTCCGCGCGGGCGGCGGGTTCCCGCGCCGCCACGCCGCCGATGAATCGGTCACGGCCGCGACGCCCCTCGACCGCAGCTTCTGGGCGGGGCTCGCGCTCCTCGCCGCCCTGGCCCTCCCCCTCGCCGCCGCCGACGTCCAGCTCTCCTTCCACGGGCTGTACCACCTCTCCATCGTCCACGCCATTCTGAACGGGGCCGTGCCGCCGCCGAACCCCGGATACCACGGGGGTCCGATCGACACCTACTGGGCGTTCCACCTCTTCCTCGCCGCCGCCGCGCCGGGGATCGGGATCTCGCCGCTGGTCGTTTCGACCGTGCTCCGCGCCGCGAGCCTCCTCGCCGTGTTCCTGCTCCTCGGCGTGCTCGCCCGCCGTGTGGGCGGCGGCGTCAGCCCCTGGGCCGTCGCCCTGTTCGCCCTTTTCTGCATCAACCTCCTCGGGCCACTCCTCGTCCTCACCGACTTCGAGGGCCGCCTGGCCGAATGGCTGGCGGGCGGGTATCCCCAGCCGCACTGGCTCGGCTCCGCCATGCCGCTGGGTGACGCCCGCGCCGCCAACGGCCTCGCCAAATTCCTGAACTTCAACGCCTTCTCGTACGCCCTGGCCGTCTGGACGGCCGGGCTGCTCATGGTGGCCACGCCGGCCCTCGCGGCCGTCCCCCGGGGCCTCCTCCTGGCCTTCCTCGGCATCGCGGCCATCACCTTCCACCTGCCCACGGCGCCCGCACTGCTCGTCGTCGCGCCCCTCGCCTTCGCACTCGCCGGCGCACGTCGGAACGACCCCGCCCGCGCCCGCCTGGTCCGCCTGCTGGCCGCCGGCGTGCCCTCGCTCGTCGCGCTGCTCCTGACCTCCCCCTACTGGTACGCCATCCTGGTCGGCTTCCAGGAAGCGGCCAGCGGCGGCGCGGGATTCGCCTGGCCGCCGCGCCTGCTGCTCGGCAACCTTGCGACGCTCCTCGGCGCCTTCCTCCTGCTCCTCCCGTTCCTGGCCCACGGCGCCGTGCGGCCCCGCCCCGGGACCGAGGCCGCCGTGCTCCGCTGGGTCGCTGCGGGCACCCTGCTCCTCGGCCTCGTTCTCGTTCTCCCCGGAGCGAACCAGTACAAGTTCTTCCTGTTGGCGGCCTTTCCGGTCGGGATCGTCGCGGCCGACGCGGCGGCGTCGGCCTTCCGCCGGCCGCGCCTCAGGCGGGCCATCCTCGCGCTCGGCCTCGGGCTCGCCGTCGTCTCGGCCGCGACCGCCTCCGTCGGGTATCTCAGGTCCCGCTGGTGGGTCCGGCCGTTCTATCAGCACGAAGGGACCGCCCTGGCGAACCGCGGCACCGACGCCTATGCGTTCCTCCGCCGGCAGACGCCTCGGGAAGCCGTCGCCCTGGAGCGCCCCGTCGCCGTCGACGCGTCCCTGATCGGCGCGGTGGGGGAGCGGCAGAGCTTCTTCCGCCTCAGCCCGTGGGGGTACTACGACGCCCTCCCGGGGTACGCCGGGCGCGCCGCCCTCCTCTCCGCGCTTTTCACCCCCGGCACCGACAGGGCCCCGATCCTTCGACAGGTCCAGGAAGATGCCGCGGTGCCCGTCTACATCGTCCTCGAGCGCCGTCACCTCGGCCCCCTGTTCGAGGCCCTCCTCGACGACTTCGCCCGCGAGCCCACCCTCTGTTCACTCTTCCGCGACGACGGGGGCGCTGTTCTCGGCGTCGGCGCCGCGTGCTCAAGGGTTCGCCGGCACGGCCCGTTGACCGCAGGGACTGTGAAAACCGGCGGGCGCCTCCGAACTGTGCCCTGAGGGGTTGGCACAGTCGGGGGATACGCGAGAGTTTCTGACACAGTCCCTTGGCACACTTTCTCCCACCGGCTTTGGGACCGTCCCTCCACCGCCAGCCAGCGCCGGGGAGCGCCGACTCTCCTCCTCAAGGCAGACGAAGGGGGCCGAGCCGCGCCGCAGCAGCTCCGCCCCCTTCCTGCGCGAGCCGGTGCCAAGCCCTACTGCACGATCACCGGTTCCACGGTGTTGCGCACGCTCAGCTTGAGCTGCGATCCGAAGAGCCCGCCGGCGATCTCGACCTTGTTGAAGCGCCACACACGGACCCGCTGATCCGCGCTGGGAGGATTGCCGTTCGCCGGGATTGTATACGACCCCGTGTCCGGCAGGCCCTCCGCCTCGAAATCCCGCGTCTCGATGTCCGCGCCGGCCGCTTCCGACGGGCGCGTCCAGGTCACGGTCAGCGACTGGTCGGCCGCCACCGTGGCGTTCGCGGTCGGTGAGGTGATTTCGTGCGCCGACATGCCGCCGACTACGACTCCCCGGACCTCGTCCGACCCGCGGGTCACATCGAGACGGTAGTCGCCGCTCGCAAAGCTGTTCACGGTGGCCAGGTACTCACCCGTGCCCGCATCCAGCTCCAGCAGGTTTACGTTCCCGAGGACCGGGTTGCGCACGACGACCGTCGCACCGGAAATCGCGGCGCCCTGCGCGTCGCGCAGGACGACCTCGAACTCCGTGACGAACCCGCCGGACACGTCCTGTCCTTCGATGTCGGCCCGCACCAGCATCGTGCGCGTGCCGGTCCCCGGATCGTTCCGCGTTACCGCGGGGCCGGTCGCGTCATCCCCGCAGGCCACCAGCACCGCCAGCGTGCTCGCGAGCGCCCACAGCTTCTTCGCCGTCATGATCTCCTCCTCATCAAGGTTTCACGCTCCTGCGCTGAGCGAGGCCATGCGCAGTACTGCACGATTTCCGCGCGTGCGGAATCACATCTTGCCGTGCGGGCGCCGCTACTCCGGCTGCCGCACACGAACGAGCACGGCGGTCGCCGTCCCCACCAGGTACTGGATCTGGAGACGGTGCCGCCCCTCGGGGAGCATGTAGTTCTCGCGCTCCCGTTCTCCGAGCAGCGAAGGGATGCCGTCGAGCCGGGGATCGGCCGGCAACCGGACGTCCGGGTCATGCTGCGAGCGCTTCGCCTCATACCGGAACGGCTCGCCGTCCAGCATCCCCGCGATTACGAAGCTGGCGGTGTCCTCGCTCGATCCCAGGACGGGCCGGATCTCGAGACGGGTCGGCGTGGCGCCGTCCGCCTCGACCTCCAGCATCTCGCCCGGTCGGAGCACCCACCACCGACGCGAGCCGCCCTCGGGTTTCTGCACGCGGATCACGAGCCCGTTCTGCGGCGCCAGCGTTTCCCAGTCCACGCTCGCCGGGCCCATCCGCTCCGACAGCGTCCAGGCCCCGGCGCTCAGCATGAGCGGAACGACGGCCAGGGCCGCGACCCGTGCGCGACGCCAGGCCAGCTGGCGCGGGTGGAGGGACTTCTGGATCGCGGGCCAGACCGCCCGCCGGGCGCGGTCGAGGTCGAATGGAAAATCGATCTCGACCCACGGGATGCCGGCCACGTTGACGCCCTCGACCTCGACTTCGGAGAGGATGCTCCGGACCGCCTCCGTCACCCACGACTTCTCGTCGCCGGCCGCGATGATCGCCTCGGCCCTCCGCCGGAGCGCCGCGGCCCCGTTCGGGTCCAGCTTGATGAGACCGAGGTTCTCGCCGCGCGCACCGGTCTCCGGCAGGTCCTTCCCCAGGTCCGTCACCCGGCCTCGCTGCAGCCCGACCTTCGTGCCTTCGGCGCCGGTGACGCTCATCGAGTCATACGCCAGGGCGCTGCCCTCGCTCGCCAGCAGCTTCTTGAGGATCTGCGGGTGGAACAGGAGGTCGGAGTTCAGAAGGAGCACGTCTCCCTCGAGCCACTCCCGGCCCAGCCAGAGGGAGTAGAGACTGTTGGTCTCCCCGGGCCGCGGGTTCTCCACGTATTCGACGGCTTCGCCGAGGGTTTCGCGCACCTGATCGGCGCCGTGGCCGACCACCACCACCACGGGTCCGATCCCTTCGCTCGACAGCGCCTCGAGCTGGTGCTCGATCAGCGTCTTGCCACCCACCTTGATGAGCGCCTTGGGACGGCCCTTCGACTTCGAGCCCAGGCGACTCCCGAGTCCCGCAGCCAGAATGATCGCTCTCATACCGTATCCCCCTGTATCGCCGGAACCGGCTCCGACGTTGGATTCATGTTCAGCTCCCCGAGCAGGGCAGCTCCGGCCTGTCCCCGGGTCGGCATCACGTCGCGGACGCGCCCGTCCGCGAGGTAAACCACCCTCTCCAGCCGTCCCGCGACCCGCGGGTCGTGGGTGACCCAGAACGTCGTGCGCCCGCGCGTCGCCTGGTCCAGCGTCTCGACTATCGTCTGCGCGGAGTCCTCGTCGAGCCCGGTCGTCGGCTCGTCGAGGAGCCAGATCGAGCCGTCCCGCAGGAGGGCGCGAGCGATCGCGAGACGCTGTCGCTCACCGGCGGAGAAGAGCCGACCCTGCCGCCTCACGACCGTGTCCAGCCCTTCCGGAAGGTGTCCGATCAGCTCGAGCGCCTGTGCGCGGCCTGCCGCATCGAGGATGTCCGCCTCGCTCGCGTCCGGCCGGCCCAGGGCGAGGTTCTCGCGTACGGTGAGGCCGAAGAGGACGGTGCCCTGCAGCACGACGCTCATCTGGTCCCGCAGCGAGGGGACCGCGTACTCGCGCAGGTCGCGGCCGTCCACGAGGATGGCGCCCTCGTCGGGATCGCTCAGGCGGAGGAGCAGCCGCAGGAGCGAGGATTTGCCCGCGCCGTTCGGGCCGACCACCGCGAGCCGCTCCCCGGCGCCTACCTCCAGGTTCACGTCTCGCAGCGCCCACTTGCGGGTGCCACGCCGACGCCTGGGGCTCTTCGCCGACACGTCTCGCAGCACGAGGGATCCGTGCAGCCGGTCCGCCACGACGGCGTCCGGTGCGTCGGCGATCTTGGGCGGGCGCTCCATCAGGTTCCGCAACCGATCGGATGACGCGATGGTGGTGCCCATGCGGACGGTCTGGCGCGCGAACCGGAAGAATGGCGGCAGCAGAGCGGTGGCGTAGGAGACGAACAGCACCAGCTCGCCCGCGGTCACGGCGCCCGCGGCCACCCGCTGCGCGCCGACGATCAGGACCAGACCGATGCCCAGACTGATCAGGAGCTCGACCCTCAGCAGCATCCCGGAGCCGAGCCGGCGCACTTTGCTTTCCTGCTTGAGGCTCTTGCGGTTCAGGCGCTCGAACAGCCCGCCCGCCGTCTGGCCCGAACGGAAAGTGTGGATCTCGCGGATCGCGATCAGCTCTTCCGCTACCAGCGCGGCCAGCTTCCCTTCCCGCTTGCGGTTCTTCCGGGCCGCCTTGCGCACGCCGTGGCCCCCCTGTGCCATCACCCAGAGCGCGACTGTACCCGTGACCGCGAGGACCGCGGCCAGAGGTGCATCGACCCAGAAGAGCACGACCAGGATGGCCACGAACGTGAGCACGGTCTGGAACAGACGGGTGAGGACGTGGTTCACTCCCTTTCGCAGGCGCGTCGTATCGTAGATGATGCGGGTCAGGAGCTCGCCCTCGGCCCTCCGCTCGTGGAACGAGAGCGACTGCCGCAGCACGTGCGAGAAGAGGTCCGCCCGGAAGGCGTACAGGATCCGGTTGCCCATGCCCACCAGCGTCATGACCTGCGCGTATTCCACGGAGGCGGCGGCCACGGCCAGCAGGAGGAACAGCGCGCCCGCCCCGGCCATACCTACCGGGACGGAGGCCGCCCCCGTCAGCGCGTCGACGATCCACTTGAGCGGCCAGGGCTGCGCCAGCCGCAGCGCCAGCAGAAGCAGCGTGAGCATCAGCCCGACCACCATTGTCCGCCGATGGAGCGGGAGGTACGGCCGCAAAAGGTCGAGGACCTGCCGGAGGTCCCGGAGCTGGCGGAGGAGCCTGGGCGGGCGCACGCTCGCGCTCCTCACCCGGCCGCCGCGAGGCGGGGCTCGCCCGCGGGCGCCAGCCCGAGCTCGCCGAGGATCCAGGACACTGCGGCATCCGTCGCGCGGCCCGGATTGTAGAAGAGATCCGCCGCCATCGCCCGCCGTACCTCGCTCGCCTCGTCCGGATGCGCGAGGCTCCACGCGACCGCCTCCACCGCGTCATCCGGCCAGCGCGCGATCACGCCGCCGTTCCGCCCCCAGGTCTCCAGGTCCAGGTTCGCCTTCTTGCTGCTGGCGGCGGCGCTCAGCAGCTCCGGCACGTCCAGGAAGACCATGGGCCGGTCCATCAGCGAGTACTCGCTGCTGACCGACGACGCGTCCGTGATCAGCAGGTCCGCCACGAACAGGTACGGCACGATGTCGAAGTCGGTCACGTGTATGGTGTGCGCATCCACGAGCTGCATCAGCTCCGCGGCGCCCGGGCTCTGCCGGTCCCGCGGATGGTCGTGGAGCTTCAGGAGGATGTCGTAACGGCCGGTCGCGGCCAGGCGGCGGATCACCTCCGGCCCGGTCGTCTCCACCGAGTTACCCTTCTGACCCGTGGGTGCGTAGAGGAGGACCGGCCGCTCTCCGGACAGCCCGAGCTGCCGCAGGATCTCCTCCCGGTCGAGCGACCCGTCCCGCAGCCGGTCCACCTTCACGAACCCGGTCGGCACGAGCCGTGGATCGTCCTTCCGGTACAGCTTGCTCTCGACGAACGCGCGGTGCATGTACGGGCCGGCGACGAACAGGTTGTCGTAGATGAGCACGTCCCGGCGCACGGCCATGTTCCGGAACGACAGCCCGTGGAACACCTGCACGCGCTTGCGGTCTTCCGCGGGAAAGAACCCCGAGATGTGCGCGGAAAAGACCATGTCGTACGACCGGCGGTAGACCTCGTCGAGCTCTATGACCGCGTCCGGGTGCACGGGGAACGGGGTGTACAGCTCACGCGCGGTGAGCTCCCCCACGCCGTCGCCATCGGGCTCCCTGCCTCCCGAGAGCTCGATACGCACGTCCCCGCGGGCGGCAAGGCGCCGGTAGATCGGCTGGAAGCAGACGAAGTGCACCGGCGCGTAGCCGGCGAAGAGGATTCGTTTCATCGGGGTAGATCCACCTGAACGAAGGCTACGGTACGGCGATAGTCCGCCTCGTCACCGGTGTCGCCGCGTCCCGGACGCACCGTCGTCTGTACCTGGAGCGCGCCCCCGAGCCTCAGCTCGACCAGGCGCCCCACCCCCAGCCGCAGCTCGGCACCGAAGCGGTCGCGGTGGTCGCGACGGCCGCCATACACGCCATCCTCCGGCGTCGCCAGGTAGGACCGGGTCCGCCAGTCATACGAGAGCACCAGCCGGCGCCGCTTCGCGAGCTTGAAGCCCAGCTCGCCCTCCAGCTCCAGCTGCTGGAAGTCCCGGTCGAGCGTCATCATCGTCACGCCGGTCGGGCCGCTCACCGGCTCCTGTGCTCCGGCGTGGAAGCCCCGGCTGTATTCCGCGCCCGCCTCGATCTGCAAGCGACGCAGCAGCTCCAGATCGGCCGCGATCCGCCCCCCCAGCTCGCTCCTGTCCCGCCACGGCATGTCCGCGAAGGTGCGGCGCTCCGCGAGCAGCGCGGCCTCCAGGCTCAGCTCCGGACCGCCCCGCTTTCCTCGTAGCAGCCTGCGCGCGTATTCGAGCTCGGCCTCGAGCGTGCGTGCGACGCCAGCGGCGTACTCCGGCTCGCCCCCCGCGTCGGTGCCGATGATGTAGTTGCGGCGAAACTCCGATGGGGTGAATTCGACGGACATCCCGATCTCGTCCCGCTTCGACAGCTT
>JAHWKI010000062.1:8790-16740 GCA_019347975.1 Gemmatimonadota bacterium | reverse complement strand
CCCCTGATGGCGCGCAGCGCCCTGATGGGGGCGCAGCCCCCCTGTTGCGAGCGAAGCGAGCGCCTCCTCCTCAGAGCAGCGCGTTCGCCAGCCAGGCCCCGGTATACGCCAGCGCGAGCATGTAGCCGAACTGTAGCGCCGGCCACCTCCATCCGGCGGTCTCCCTCCGCATGACGGCGACCGTAGACATGCACTGGAGCGCGAAGGCGAAGAAGATGAGGAGCCCGACAGCCGCGCCGGGGTCGAGATGGCTCTGGAGGTTCTCCTGGAGGGACAGGGACGTCTCGCTGGCGTTCTCGACGCCGTAGATGGTGCCCAGGGTGCCGACGATCACCTCGCGGGCGGCGAGCGATGACACCAGCCCGATGCCGACCCGCCAGTCGAATCCCAGCGGCTCGATGGCGGGCTCGATCAGGTGCCCGGCCTGGCCGAGAACGCTCGCCTCGATGGGCGGCGGGCCCTCGGGCGTGCGCGGGAACTGGCTGAGGACCCAGAGCACGACGGTGACGGCGAAGATGATCGTCCCCGCGCGCCGCAGGAACACCTTGCTGCGGTCGTAGAGCCGGATCCCGACGGACTTCAGCGTCGGGACCCGGTAGGGCGGCAACTCCATGACGAAGCTGGTGGAGCGCCCCCGCAGCAGCGTGCGGCGGAGGAGGAACGCCGTCCCCACCGCGGCCAGTACGCCCAGCGCGTACAGCCCCAGGAGGGTGGCCGAGCGCGTGCCGAGGAACGGTCCGAGCAGGGCGCGCTCGGGGATGAATGCCGCGATGAGCAGCGCGTAGACCGGGAGCCGTGCGGAGCACGTCATGAAGGGCGTGACGAAGATCGTCGCCAGCCGGTCGCGCTCGTCCTCCACGGTCCGGGCCGCGAGGATCGCCGGGACGGCGCACGCGTAGCCCGACAGGAGCGGGAGGAACGCGCGTCCCTGGAGCCCGACGCCCACCATGAGGCGGTCCGCGATCACGGCCGCCCGCGCCATGTAGCCGGAATCCTCGAGTAGCCCCAGGAAGAGGAAGAGGATCAGGATCTGGGGGAGGAAGACCACGACGGAGCCGACTCCGGCCCACACGCCGTCGATGAGCAGCGAGCGCAGCCATGAGTCCGGCAGCACCGCCGCCAGCCATTCACCGGACCCCGCGATGGCCCACTCCACGCCGTCCATGAACGGCGTGGCCCAGGTGAAGATCGCCTGGAACACCAGCGCCACCACCGCGCCGAAGATGACCGGGCCCAGCCACCGGTGAAGGAAGAGGCCGTCCAGCTTCCGGCTGAACCCCGACGGCCCCGGCGGGACGAACTCCGCCACGCCCATGACTTCCCGGACCCGCGCCCGGCGTCGGGAGAACGCGTCCAGCGTGGGCAGCGGCGCGCGCCGGGAGATGTTGCTTACCGTCGCCGCCTCCCGCGGCGGGCCCGCTCCCCGCGAGGCCACCGCGCCGAGCCACCCCCGAACACGGTCCAGCCCCTCCCCCGCCCGGGCGTTCGTCCGGACCACCTCCACGCCCAGCTCCTCGGCCAGCGCCCCGTCCCGCACCCCACCGCCCCGCTCCTCCAGCTCATCCGCCATGTTCAGGACCAGGAGCGTCGGGATCTCCAGCTCCAGGACCGGCTCCACCAGCATGAGCTGCGACTCCAGCCGCGTCGAGTCCACCACCAGGATCACCGAGTCCGGGGCCCGGAGCCCCTGGACTCGCCCCTCCAGCACGTCCCGCGTCACCTTCTCGTCCAGCGTCCGGGCCGAGAAGCCGTTCACGCCCGGCAGGTCCACCACGTCCACCACCGCGCCGCCCCCGACCTGCGCGCGGCCGACGTGCTTCTCCACCGTCACGCCCGGATAGTTGGCGACCTTCTGGCGGAGCCCGGTCAGCTGATTGTACAGGGTGGTCTTGCCGGAATTCGGCGGGCCGATCAGCGCGACGAGAGGCGTCGCGCCATCCTGCTGGACGAAGAGTCCTTCATCATGGCACGACCCGACACCCACCGCCGTTGCCACGCCTGTCCCGCCCCGCTCCACGACGCGTCAGGTCCCGGAAGGGCCCCGCCGCCGTACGCACAGGCACCCCGCCATCTCGCGGCGGAGCGCCAGCAGCGTCCCCTCCACCTCCACGATGGGGTCCCCGAAGGGCGACCGCCGCACCGGACACATCAGGCATCCCGGGAGAACGCCTCGCTCCAGCAGAGGCTCGAGCTCGTGGTCCGGCAGGTCGAACCGCACGAGCTCCACGGCCTCCCCCAGCGGGATGTCGGCCAGACGGAGATCTTCGACGGCCTCTGGCGCCATCGCAAGGTTCGATATGCGGGAAATCGTGGCCATGTCGCCCTGAGATTGAGATCGATTCTCAACGAAGGTAGCAGGGGGTCCCGACGCGTGCAACACCGCACACGCCCGCCCGAAGCCGGTTCCACGGCCTGCCGGGGCGGGCCTGCCGGCTCGCCGCGCGAGTTTCTGCCCCCGGAGTCGGCACGGGATATGCTTTGCGAGACGGCACGAAGGCGTTTGCAGAAAGCCTCGATGGAGAGTGAAAGGAGCGCCGTTGAACGGCGCTCCTTTTTGATTCTCCACGAACCGGAGAAACGAGAGGAGTGCTGGAACGATATGAGACACGCAATCTTGACGGCGGCGGTGGCGGCGGTGCTGACCGCCGGGTGTGCGGCCGGAACGCCGGAGGGAGATGAGCCGGGTCCCCGAGGGGAAACGGCGATGGTGAGGGTCGAGAATCACAACTGGGCGGACGTGAACGTATACGCGCTGATCGGTGGGACGCCGCACCGTCTCGGTATGGTGGTGACATCGCGGGCGGAGACGTTCCGGCTGCCGCGCGCGCTGCTCGCGAGGCATGAGGCGGTGCGATTCCGGGTGAACGTCATCGGTTCGCGCGAGTCCTATATGACCGCGCCGATCCAGGTCAGCCGGGGTGACCGGATCGACTTTGAGATCACCAATCACCTGCCGCTGTCCAACTACATGGTGCGGGTCGCCGGGGTATTCTGAGGCGCCTGCGCGGGAGCGGTGACGGCCGGTAAAGAGAATGGCCCGGCGGCAGCTGCCGCCGGGCCATCGTTCTTCGCGCCTGGAAGGGCGCGCTCTAGAAGAGCTCGCTGACGGGTGTCGGCCAGCACTTCTGGTCGCCGAAGGTCGTGCTCCCGCCGTACATGCCGCCGGTGGGCCACAGATCCGCGCCCTGCAGCGCCTCGTAGCGCCGCAGATCGCCGAGCCGGTGTCCATCGATGAAGAACTCGCGGGCCCGCTGCTCGCGCAGCGCGTCCACGTATTCGGCGTCGGTCGGAGCGACCAGGGCGATCTGACCGCCGATCGCGCGCTGCGCGTTGATGAAGCCGACGTTGGCCGCCGTGTTCCCCTCCGCCTCGGCGACGATGTAGCGTGCCTCGAGGGCGGACGCGAGGCGGATGCTCGAGGTGGACTGGAAGAGGGCGCCCTCGGCCGAGCCGTCATAGGTGCTGAAGGACGGCGGCGACCGGGGCACCCACCGCTGGGTTCCGTCGGCCGTACCGATGGGCTCGGAGCCGTGGGGAACACGCGGGTCGTTCAGCTCCTCGAACCCGGTCCCGGAGAGGGAGACCCATGCGCCGCCGGCGCTGATGAACTCCCAGAATGGGTTCCCCATGCGCCGCGTCTCGCTGAAGGACGCCCCCTGGCGGTAGTGGACGTCAAAGCGGAACGCATCCGGCTGATCGTAGGCGGGGCTGACCGCCTGGGCGTACGCGATCGCCGCCGCGTTGTCGCCGCGATTGAGCGCCGCGCGGGCGGCGCCGACCCGGGCCAGGTTGATGACGGAATCGGCGCCCGCGATCACCCGTTCCCGCACCGCGGTGCTGACGATGTTGGAGGCATTGGCGCGCGCGACCGTGGCGGCGGCGATCGCGGCGTCGAAGCGGGAGACCGCGCCGGCGAACAGGTCGGCCGGCTGCAGCGGCGTGCCGCTGGCGTTGATGCGTGTCTCGCAGATGTTCTCGCCGAGCAGCGTCCAGGAATACCCGGCGAAGCCCAGCGATTTGGCGAGGCGCAGGTCGTGGTCGGCGGTGTCGCCGAGGAGGACCCTGAACCGGCCGGTGACGCTGTCGGCCATGAACCGAGCGCGGTGCAAACCGTTGAATACGGCCAGCTGATAGGTGCCGTTGTTCTCGGTCACCCTGCGCTGGTCCATCTCGAGGTTCTCGAAATAGCTGTGGTGCATGCGCAGCTCGTCGGTGAACGCGCCGGTGAAGAGCGCGGTCCACGCGAACGCCGGCTGGAAATCGCCGACGACGCCGTCGTACATGAGCTGCAGGTAATCGGTGTTCTCGAGCGCCGGGTTCTCGATGGCGCCCGGATTGGTGACGGAAAGCCAGTCGCCGCAGCCGGCTACGGAGGCCGAAGCCACCAGGGCGACGGCGAGCGTCACCGCGTGCGACCAGCTCCGGATGTGCGATCTCGTGGTTCGCATGGGTTTCGTCCTCGTCAGAAGCTGAAGTTCATGGCCAGGGAGACCCGGCGCAGCATCGGCACCGGATAGACATCGGCTCGGGCGAACTGGCGGTTGCCGTACCCGCTCACTTCGGGGTCGATGCCGTCGTAATCGCTGAACAGCGCGAGATTGTGGCCGGCGAGCGTCACGCTGCCGGCGCCGGCCCGGAACAGCTGGGCGACCGAGCTCGGCAGGCTGTACGTGAGCGAGAGATCGCGCAGCTTGACGAAATCGGCCGGCTGTACCCAGTAGCCCTGCGCGTTCGTGGCGGTCCAGATCGCGCGGTCCGGATGGTCCGCCAGCGAGGGATCGTTCACGCGCTCGCAGTTCAGGTTCAGCGCGCAGCGATTGTACTCCCTGTAGTTGTACAGGTAGTGGCCGCCCTTGTAATCGAAGAGGACGAACACGCGCCAGTCCCGCAGGAGCGTGAAGGTGCTCGAGACGCCGACCTCCCGTGTCGGCGCCGAGGGGCCGATGTACTGGAGGGTGTCGAGCTGGACGCTCCTGGCGGTCAGTGGGATCGCGTTGCCGTTCTCATCCCGCGCCGGCACGGTCCACCAGTAGCCGGCCAGCGGATAGCCCTCCCGGTGCCGCTGGAGCGAGCCGTACGACTGCCCGCCCACGATCATCTGGGTGCGGGCGTCGCCGAAGTCCACGAGCTCGTTGTCGTTGGTGGCGAGCGAGACGCGCGCATCCCAGACCAGGTTCCGCCGCTGGAGCGGCGTCGCCGAGAGCAACAGCTCCATGCCGGAGTTGCGGGTCTCGCCGAGATTGCGCAGCACCGCGCCGGTCGAGCCGTAGAAGGTGCCGCCGAACCCGCTGGATCCCGGCGCGCCGACCGCGACGATGACGTCGCTCATGCGCTTGTCGTAGTACGTGAACTCGACACCGATCCGCTCCTGGAACAGCCCGGCGTCGAAGCCGACCTCCAGCTCGCTGCCGTGCTCCGCCTTCAGGTCGGGATTGCCGAAGCTGCGGGGGCGGAGCGCCGAGGCGACCGTCCCATCGGGCCGGACCACGCGGTCCACGGTGTAGATCTGCGTCGCGGAGAAGGGCGCCGGCGCCTGGCCGGCCTGACCCCAGGCCGTGCGCAGCTTCAGGTGATCCACCCGGGCGTGCTCGAGGATGCCGGCGAGGAAGGGCTCCTCGGAGGCGACCCACGCGACCGACGCCTTGGGATAGTAGATCCAGTCGAAGCTGTCGCCGAACGAGGAGTTGTCGTCCGCGCGGACCCCGCCGGTGACGAACAGCCGGTTGTTCCAGCCGAGCTGCTCCTGGAGGAAGAACCCGAGCGACTTGTTCTCGCTGAAGCTGTTGCCGCCGACCGTCGTGGTCGCGGCGCTGATCAGCGTGATGTCGGGCGCGCCGAGCCCGGTGCCGGTGGCGGCCAGGCTCTCGTACCTGCTCGAGACCGCCTGTGCGCCGAACGAGGTCGTGGACGTCAGCGTCTCCGTCAGCGAGCGGTCGACGTTGCCGGCGTAATCGAAGCTGTAGACGTAGGTGCGGGGGACCCGCTGGGCGACGACGCCGCCCGGCATGCCCGCGAACGCCGCGTCAACGGATCCCGGGGGTGCGAGCACCTGGGCCAGGCTGGCCGTGTAGTCCATCCCGAACGTCACGCGATTCCGGAACCAGCTCAGGGGCGCCAGGTTGGCCGTGGCGCCGAGCGTGACGCGGTCCGAGCGCGTGGTGTTGTTGTACTCGTTCGCCTGCTCCGCCCGGGTGAACGCCCAGCCGGAGTTGAGCGGGTTCGCCGTGATCCGCCCGGGGCGGCCGCGGAACGCGCTGAGCAGCATGCCCTGCGCGGACTCGTCGCCGACCGGCATGCGCAGGTCGCCCTGCGCGTACGCGGTCGTGACCGTCAGGTCCATCCAGTCGTTGGGGTGGATCGAGAAATTGCCGCGGACCGAGTTGCGGTCGCTGTAGTTGTTGTAGAAGACGCCGTTCTCCTCGTTCATGTCCGCCGCGAAGTAGAACGAGTAGCGGTCGCCGCCGCCGCGGGCGGAGACGGACGTCCGCACGACTTCGCCGTTCCGGAGCGCCGCGGGGTCATCGCGGAGCGGGTTCTCGCGGAGGAGGGTGCCGGCAGCGAGGCCCTGACAGCCCGGCCAGACCGGGTTCCCGCCCGCATCCATCTCCGCGATCCTGGCCGCGTCGCATGTGGTGTAGTTGTCCGGGATATCGAGCGCCCACTCGTTCTGGGCGTACTCCGCGCGCACATCCCAGCGAACGGACTGCTCGCCCCGCTTGCCCTTCTTCGTGATGATCTGGATCACGCCGTTGGCGGCCTCGGCGCCGTACAGCGTGGCCGCGGCCGGACCCTTGATCACCTCGATGGTCTCGATGTCGTTCGGGTTCAGGAAGTCGAACGCCGACGTGGTCTGGCCGCTGTAGGACCTCGTGCCGGCGCCCGAGGGCGTGAACGACCCGAGGCCGCTGATGTTGTAGCGGACGCCGTCGATGAACACGACCGGCTTGGTCGACGTCAGAGAGGAGGCGCCGCGGATCCGGATATCGGCGGCCGCGCCGAGCGTCCCCGAGTTGGTCAGGATCTGGACGCCGGGCGTCTTCGACTGCAGCAGCTCCGTCAGCGACGTGATCGCCGTCTGCTGGGCCATCTCCGCCGCGTTCACGGTGGTGACCGAGTTGCCGAGCGTGCGCTTCGAGGTGGCGCCCGCCGTACCGGTCACGACGATCTGGTCCACCGCGATCGCCGAGACCGTGAGCCGCAGGTCGACCTGCGCGACCCCGTCCGCGGCGACCGTGACCTCCTGCGTGGCGGCAGCGTGGCCGATCAGCTCCGCCCGGATCGTGTACGTCCCCGTCGGGACGTTCAGGAGCAGGAAGTTGCCGGCCGCGTTCGTCAGGGCGCCGCGCCCGGTGCCGACCAGCGATACCTGGACGCTGGAGAGCGGGCGCTCCGTCACCGACTCGACGATGCTGCCGCGGATGGTGCCGGTGCCCTGTGCGAGCGCGGTGTCGGCGCCGAGCGCCAGCGCCGTCGCCGCCGCGAGGGCGCCGAGATACAGTCTTGCGCGATGTGGGGAGTCCATCGGCTTGCTCCTGGACGGTGTGAATTGGGCCGGACGGCAGCGAGCCGGCATGCGCCGACGCTCGCGGCCGCGGGAGAGTACGTTGTGCCCGATTCCTTCTGGGGAAACCGCCGCGTCCGCGTGGGTGGGCTTCACGAAATGCGTAACGGCTCGGCAGTATTCGCTCCGCGGGCGCCGGAGTCAAGCTTTTTCACCGCGGATCGGCACCCGCGTGGCGCGGATCGGGTGAGGGCTTCGCACCGTCGGGACTGTGGCGCGGCGGATCGGCTGCCGTATACTTGCGGACGCGCCGAGGCGCGCGCCGCTCCCCGCAACCCGGATCAGCCACCATGTGGACCGTGCCGCGCCCGCACCCGGGCCGCCCCTCAGCCCTGCCTCCGTGCCGGGATCCACGCCCGGGGAGCGGGCGGCGGCGGCCCGGCCCGAGA
>JAHWKI010000062.1:0-8690 GCA_019347975.1 Gemmatimonadota bacterium | reverse complement strand
CCTCGCCGCCGGAGGAAGCGCGCGCGCTCTGGATCAGCCGGTGGGACTGGACCGGGGAGTCGGAGCTGCGGGCGCTGCTGGAAGACGCGGCGGGGGCGAACTTCAACATCGTCTACTTCCAGGTGCGCGGGCGCGGCGACGCCTATTACCAGTCGGCGCTGGAGCCGTGGGCGCACCGGCCGCCCGCATTCGAGCTGGGGCGCGACCCGGGATGGGACCCTCTCGCCGTTGCGCTCGCGGTGGCGCGGGCGGAGGGCCTCGAGCTGCACGCCTGGATCAACGCGCTCATCGGCTGGTGCGGCGCGGAGCCGATCCCGGAGACCACGCCGCGGCACATCCTGCTCGAGCACCCGTCCTGGGCGATGGTGGACCAGGAGGGCGGGACCACGGCCGAGAACTGCACGTGGCTCACGCCGGGGGAGCCGGGGGTGCGGTCCCGGGTCGCCGCCGTCGCCGCGGACCTCCTGCGCGGCTACCAGGTGGATGGCGTGCACCTGGATTACATCCGCTATCCGGGGCCGGCCTTCTCCTACGACGCCACGAGCCTCGCGTCCTATGAGGCGGCGCGGGCGGCGGAGCCCGGCCTCGAGTACGACGAGTTCCGGCGCGGCCTCGTGAGCGAGACCGTACGCGAGGTACGGGATTCCGTCCGCGCCGCGCGGCCGGGTGCGCGACTGTCGGCGGCGGTGTGGGGGATCCACAGCGACGTCGGCTGGTCCGGTGTGACGCTCGGCTACGAAACCCGCTTCCAGGACTCGTGGGCGTGGACCGACGCCGGGATCATCGACGCGATCGTTCCCATGATCTACTGGAGCATCAAGCCGGTGTACGGCGATCGGCTGGACTTCGGCTTCCTCGCCGACCGGCACGCCTCGCGCGTGACCGCGCGGCACGTCTACATCGGGATGGGGGTCGACGACAGCGGCTCCACGTTCTGCACCGGCTGTGATGTCGTCCGGCAGATCTACCGCGCACGCCTCGCGGGCGGCCACGGCGTCTCCGTCTTCTCGGGGCGGCTGGTCGCGAGCAGACAGCTGTGGGACGACCTCCGCGACGGTCCCTTCGAGCAGCCCGTTCCCGTTCCCTCCATGCCCTGGATCACGAGCCCATGACGATACGCACCCATGACCCCTTCTTCATCGCGGTCGCGGGGGCCGCGCTGGTGGCTTCGGCCTGTGCGACGGCCGAGCGACGCCCCGCCGACCTCACGCCCTCCTACGGAGCGCCGGCGCTCGAGCGGGAGTTCCGCGGCGTCTGGGTCGCCAGCGTCGCGAACATCGACTGGCCATCGAGGCCGGGGCTAGCGCCGGACAGTCAGCGGGCCGAGCTCCTGGCGATCCTGGACCGGGCGGCGGCCCTGCGGCTGAACGCGGTGATCCTCCAGGTCCGCCCGGGCGGAGATGCGCTGTACGCGTCATCGCACGAGCCGTGGTCGGAATACCTCACCGGCACCATGGGCGCGGCGCCCGAGCCGTTCTACGACCCGCTCCGCTTCGCCATCGACGCGGCGCACGCGCGCGGGCTGGAGCTGCACGCGTGGTTCAACCCCTACCGCGCGCGGCACCCGTCGGCGACCTCGGCGATCTCTCCTGAGCACCTGGCGCGGCGGCGGCCGGAGCTGGTCGTCGAGTACGGCGCGCACCTGTGGATGGACCCGGGGGAGCCGGAGGTGCTGGCGCACTCGGTCGGCGTGATCCTGGACGTGGTGCGCCGCTACGACGTCGATGGCGTGCACATCGACGACTACTTCTACCCCTACCGGGAGCGTGACGCGGCGGGCGAGCTGATCCCGTTCCCGGACGACGCGAGCTGGGGCCGGTATCGCGCGGAGGGCGGCACGCTCGATCGCGGGGACTGGCGCCGGGACAACGTCGACCGGTTCGTCGAGCGGCTCTACCACGAGGTGAAGGCCGAGAAGCCGTGGGTCCGGGTCGGCGTCAGCCCGATCGGGATCTGGCGGCCCGGTCATCCGCCCGGGATCTGCTGCTTCGACGCCTACGAGGAGATCTACGCGGACGCGCGGAAATGGCTGGTCGAGGGGTGGCTCGACTACTTCGTGCCCCAGCTCTACCGGCCGATCGCGGACACGCTCATGCCCTACCCGCTCCTGCTGGGCTGGTGGGCGGAGCAGAACGCGCGCGAGCGGCACCTCTGGCCGGGGCTGATCCCCAACCGCGTCCGCGCGTCACAGGCGGAGGACGGATGGCCGGGCGATGAGATCGTGCGCCAGGTCCTGGTGGCGCGCGGGCACCCGGGGGCGAGCGGGCACGTGCACTTCAGCGCACGGGCGCTGATGCGGAGCCCGGACGGCCTCAACGACGCGCTGTCGTCCGTGGCGTACCGGACGCCGGCGCTCGCCCCGTCGGCGCCCTGGCTGGACGACGGCCCGCCGGCGCAGCCGCGCGCCACGCTGGTCCGGGGCGCCGGGGCCGACGAGGCGATCCTGGGGCTGCGGGCAGGGGATCGCGAGCCGCCCCGCTGGTGGGTGGTCCGGACCCGCCGCAGCGGTCGATGGACCGTCGACGTGGTCCCGGGTGCGCGCGCCAGCGTGCGGCTCGCGGGAGAGACCCCGCTCGAGGCGGTCGCGGTCTCGGCCGTCGACCGGCTCGGGAACGAGAGCGCGCTCCAGCGCCTGGCGGTCCCCGCCGCGGCCGTCGCGGCGGCTTCCGTGCCGCCGGGTCCGGAAGAGTGGGTGGAGCGAACGCTCGCCTCGCTCTCGCTGCGCGAGAAGGTCGGCCAGCTCGTCGTGCCGTGGCTCGGCGGGGACTACCTGCCGCTCGACAGCGAGTCCCACGACCGGCTCCGGAAGTGGGTCGTGGAGGACGGCATCGGCGGCGTCGTGATCTCGATCGGGCCACCGCTCGAGATGGCCGCGAAGCTCAACGCGATCCAGGCGATGGCGGCCGTCCCGCTGCTGGTCGCGGCCGACATGGAGCACGGCCCCGGCCAGCGCCTCACCGCCGGCACCGTGATGCCGTACGGCCTCGAGCTCGGCGGCGGGACGGAGTTCCCGCCCGTGATGGCGCTCGGCGCGGCGGGTGACGAGCGGCTCGCGTACGAGATGGGCCGGATCACCGCGCTCGAGGCCCGGGCCGTGGGCATCCACATGGTCTACGGCCCGGTGGTCGACGTGAACAACAACCCGGCCAATCCGATCATCAACGTCCGCAGCTACGGCGAGGACCCGGCGGCGGTGGCGCGCCTGACGGCCGCCCACATCCGGGGGATGCAGGAGCACGGGGTGATCGCCACCGCCAAGCACTTCCCCGGCCACGGCGACACGGGAACCGACTCGCACATCGCGCTGCCGGTGATCGGGCACGACCGGGCGCGCGCCGACAGCATCGAGCTGGTGCCGTTCCGCGCCGCCATCGATGCGGGCGTGGGCGCGGTCATGAGCGCGCACATCGCCTTCCCCGCGCTGACCGGCGACTCCGTCCCCGCCACGCTGCACCCCCGGATCCTGACCACGCTGCTGCGCGACGAGCTCGGCTTCGAGGGCCTGGTCACGACGGACGCGCTGGACATGGGCGGCATCGTGGAAGGATTCGGCCCGGCGGCCACCGCCGTCCGCGCACTCGAGGCCGGCGCCGACATCCTCCTCATGCCGGTCGATATCGACGCCGCCATCGATGCCGTGGTCTCCGCCGTCGAGCGGGGCGAGCTCCCGGAGGCGCGCA
This sequence comes from Gemmatimonadota bacterium, assembly GCA_019347975.1. Classification (GTDB taxonomy): domain Bacteria; phylum Gemmatimonadota; class Gemmatimonadetes; order Longimicrobiales; family RSA9; genus JAHWKI01. The sequence continues at coordinate 5,010 of JAHWKI010000062.1, read as the reverse complement.
TCGACCGGTCCGTCCGGAAGATCCTGCGCGCGAAGGCGGACGCGGGGCTGCACCGCGACCGCACCGTCGAGCTCGACCGTGTCCCGGGCGTCGTCGGCACGCGGTCACACCGGGCGGTCGCCCGCGACGCCGCCGAGCGCTCGATCACGGTCGCCCGCGACCGCGACCGGCTGCTCCCGATGCGACCCGCCGACTCCCTTCGCGTCCTCACGATCGTCTACGCGGACGACCCGGACCCGCTCGCGGGACGCGCGTTCCGGAGAGCGCTCGAGGCGCGCTTCCCGGCCGCCGAGAGCGCGCTCCTCGACGCCGCGGCCCGGCCGGAGGAGATGCAGGAGCTGCTCGAGGCCGCGGAGCGCGCGGACGTGGTCGTGTTCGCCCCCTTCGTCCGCGTGCTGGCCTGGAAGGGCGACGTGGCGATCGCGGAGCCGGTGACGCGGCTCGTGCGCGACCTGGCCGCGCGCCGACCGACGGTCGTGGTCTCGTTCGGGAACCCGTACGTCCTCGGCGAGTTCCCGGACGTCGGCACCTACGTGCTCGCGTGGGGGCAGGAGAACGTCGCGCAGGAGGCGGCGGCCCGGGCGCTGACAGGGGAGATCCCGGTCACCGGACGCCTGCCGATCGCGATCCCGCCGGACCTCCCGGTCGGCGGCGGCGTGCGCGTGGAGCCGATCGGGGGTCAGTAGCGCGCCGGCCGACCCGTGTTCTCAGTCGCCCAGGCGATGAAGTCGCGGATGTGCTGGTTCGACGGGCCGAGATCCTCGTCGCGGAGGTACATCATGTGACCGCTGCGGTAGCCGTGGAAGCGCATCCGGTCCTGGAGCCGGCCGGCGGGATCCATGTTCCACATGGTGTACTTGGCGCCGAAGTAATCCGTGCCGCCATCGAAGTAGCCGGACTGGACCATGATGTGGAGGAACGGGTTCTGCGCCATGGCCTGGCGGAGGTTCTCGCCGGTGCGGTCGCCGGAGCGGTTCCACGGGTGGACGGGGCCAAAGATCCAGTACTGGAGGTCGGTCTCCCAGCCCAGATCGTCGCGCAGGTAGTGGTTGATGGCGGGCGCGAACGCGTGGTTCCAGGCGGTGAGCGCGGGGTCGAAGTCGTAGGACTCGCCGGCGTCCATTCGATCGACGCCGCGGTAGCGCGCGTCCAGCCGGCCGACGGTGAGCCCGCGGTCCCGGAGCAGCTCCTTGCGGAAGGCGGTGACGGGCGGGGCGAGGTTGTAGTCGACGACGAAGTCGGGGTCGAGGCCGGCGTAGCGGGCGACGCGAGCGGCGAGGGCGGCCCTCCGCTCGGGGCTCAGCGCGCCGCCCCTCGAGAGGGCCGGGAGGTACTCGTCCAGGGTGAACGCCTCGACCTCGGCGAGCAGCTCCTCCAGGTCCCGCGTCTGGAGCTCCGGCGTCAGCGCGTCGTGATACCACGCCGTAGCGGTATAGTGCGGCAGCATCAGCGCGTCGCCCACCGGCCCCTCTCGCTCCACCCCCATCTGCGTCGGCGAGACCAGGATGACGCCGTTCAGGAACATCCAGTGCGCGCCCTGCAGCCGCGCCGCGAGCCCGCTCACGCGCGTGGTGCCGTAGCTCTCCCCGATCAGGAACTTGGGTGACGTCCAGCGACCCCGTCGAGACACGAAGGTGTCGATCCAGGATGCGAGGTACTCGACGTCCTCGTTCACGCCGAAGAACTGCTCCCGGTCCGCGTCGTTCAGGATCCGCGAGAACCCCGTGTTCACCGGGTCGACGTAGACGATGTCGGCGACGTCCAGGATCGAGTGCGGGTTGTCACGGACCCCGTACGGCTGGACCGGGAACCCCTCCGGGTCCATCGCCAGGAGCTTCGGGCTCGTGTAGCCCACGTGCATCCACACCGACGCGGAGCCCGGCCCGCCGTTGAACGAGATCACCAGCGGGCGCCGGCTCCGGTCCCGCACGTCGGACCGCTCGTAGTACACATAGAAGACGGAGGCGATGGGCTGCCCGGCGTCGTCCCAGACCGGCTGCGTTCCGGTGGTCACACGGTAGGGGACTCGCTGGCCGCCGATGCTGACCGACCCCTCCTTCGTCGCCATGGTATCCGCCGGCACCCGGATGACCGGGCCGTCCGCCGTCGGCGTTGCGGGGCGATCCGGGCCGTCGCCCCGCGGCCGGTCCTGCGCCGCGCCGTCCATCGGCAGCAGGGCCGCGGCGGCCGCGAGGGCGAGCCACCCGGCCAGTGCGCGGCCCCGCGCGTGCGGGGCCGGCGAGGTGGTGAAGGTCAGGGAGGTGGGGGCGGTGCGGGTCTGTCGCATGGCGTCGTCGCTCGTCCTGGCAGGGGTCGGGGGAACGCGGCAAGGTGGGCCGCCCGCGAGGCGCGGTCAAGGTGACCCGCGGCAGACTCCGGCCCGATGCCTGCGGCCCGCTCCCTCTCCACCGGAGGAGGAGGTGACGTGACCGACATGGCATCGCGGGGGGTGACGCGGCCGATGGCGATGAACGCCGGGGAGGACGCCGGGCACGGGGCCGAGGAGCCGGGCCGCCGGGAGCGGCTGGAGATGCACCACCGGCAGACGCTGTGGGTCTACTGGACCCTCGTCCTCCTCGGCGTCTGGACCGCTCTCGCGCCGTTCACGTTCGGGTACGGCAACGAGTCCGTCTGGTTGACGCCCAGCGGCGGCCGGGGCGTCTGGTTCGGACCCGGGCTCCACGCCGAGCTGCGCGCGGCGCTGATGACGTGGAGCGACGTCGTCAGTGGGCTCCTGCTCGTGTTCTTCGGCTGGCGCTCCCTCAAGCCCGACCGGCCGGTGAGCCTGTGGATCTGCTGCTTCATCGGCATCTGGCTGACCCTCGCACCCGTCATCCTCTGGTCCCCCACTGCGACCGCCTACCTGAACGACACCATGGTCGGGATGCTCGTGATCGCCCTCGCCGTGCTGATCCCCGGCATGCCCAACATGATCCTGTACATGAAGATGGGACCCGCCACGCCCCCCGGGTGGAGCTACAATCCCTCCAGCTGGCCGCAACGCTGGATCATGATCGCCGCGGGCTTCATCGGCTTCGTCGTATCCCGCTATCTCGCCGCCTTCCAGCTCGGGTTCATCGACGCCGCCCGGGATCCCTTCTTCGGCCGCGGCACGGAGCTCGTCCTGAACTCGGACATGTCCCACATGTGGCCCGTCTCCGACGCCGCGCTGGGCACCTTCGCCTATACCTTCGAGTTCCTCATGGGCTGGATGGGCGCCCCCACCCGGTGGCGCACCATGCCCTGGATGGTCACCTTCTTCGGCATCCTGGTCATCCCGCTCGGGCTCGTCCACATCGCGCTCGTCATCTCACAGCCCCTCATCGTCGGCCACTGGTGTACGTTCTGCCTCCTCGCCGCGGCCATCATGCTCCCCATGATCCCGCTGGAGGTCGACGAGGTCATCGCCATGGGACAGCACCTCCGCCGGTCGAAGGAGCGCGGCACCGGCCTCTGGCACGCCTTCTGGAAGGGAGGCCCGGCCGAGGGGAGCCGCCCCGACGAGCGGACGCCGCCCCTGCACACCCTGCCCGACCAGCCCGGAACGGTCCTCGCGGCCTCCGTGTGGGGCATGAGCGTCCCCTGGACCCTCGCCCTCTCCACCGCCCTCGGAATCTGGCTCATGGCCGCCCCCGCGGTGCTCGGCGATACCGGCGCTTCCGCCAACGCGCAGCGGCTGGGCGGCTCCCTCATCGTCACTCTCTCCGTCATCGCCATGGGCGAGCCGGTCCGGATCCTCCGCTACGGCAACCTGCCGCTCGCCGGCGTGGTCGCCCTGGCGCCCTGGGTCCTCGGCGCGGATACGACGACGGCCCTCGCCGCCTCCGTGGCCGGCGCCGCCGTTTTCGCGCTGGCCCTCCCCCGCGGCCCGAAGCGGGAGCGGTACGGCGGTTGGGACCGTTTCGTGCGCTGATCGGGAGCGCGGCGCGGCGGCGGTCGTCCGGCAGGTCGACCGTCCCGCCCCTGTGTGTGCACTCTGTCAGTTTTTTTGCGCACAGAATGCACGAAACAGCGTCCGCGGGCGAGTCAATGAGGCCGATTCGCGCGATGTGTCACCGGTTGCGTTGACAGACTGCCCGCACGAGCCTAGACTGTCGAGTCCGCGGGCGCGGGTTGCGCCCGGCGGACGTGAGGTCGGACGATCCGACACGCCGCCGGACCGCCCGAGGACTTTCAACGCGGAGCCCCCAACGATGCGCACGCGAACGACCCGAGCCGATGTGCTGGCCGCGGCCAGGAGCTGGTCCCCGAGCGATGGCGGAGGGAGGAACGGCGCGCCTCGGCGCAATCAGCCGATGGACATCGAGACGATCTTCGGCGAGAGCACGTTCGGGCTTGCGGAGATGAAGGCGCGGCTGCCGAAGCAGGCGTATCAGGGGCTGCTGGCGACGCTGGAGAACGGGCGGCCGCTGGACCCGGGGATGGCGGACGCGGTGGCGCTGGCGATGAAGGAGTGGGCGACGGAGCGAGGGGCGACGCATTACACGCACTGGTTCCAGCCGCTGACGGGGCTGACGGCGGAGAAGCACGACAGCTTCATCACGCCGAACGTCGGGGGCGGCGCGACGGCGGAGTTCAGCGGGAAGGAGCTGATCCAGGGTGAGCCGGACGCGTCGTCGTTCCCGTCGGGAGGTCTACGGGCGACGTTCGAGGCGCGCGGCTACACGGCGTGGGACCCGACGTCGCCGGCGTTCATCGTGGAGGGGGCGGCGGGGAACTACCTGAGCATCCCGACGGCGTTCACGTCGTGGACGGGGGATGCGCTGGACACGAAGATCCCGCTGCTGCGGTCGATGCACGCGCTGGACGAGCAGACGCGGCGTGCGCTGAAGCTGTTCGGGGACCGTTCGGAGCGGGTCATGGCGACGCTGGGTCCGGAGCAGGAGTTCTTCCTGGTGGATCGTGAGTTCTACTACCGTCGTCCGGACCTGGTGACGACGGGGCGGACGCTGTTCGGGGCGAAGCCGCCGCGGGGCCAGGAGCTGGAGGACCACTACTTCGGCTCGATCC
>JAHWKI010000061.1:15104-16800 GCA_019347975.1 Gemmatimonadota bacterium | reverse complement strand
GCCGGGACGTGATGCGGGCGCGGCGGGCCGACTGGATGGACGAGTACGTGCTGCCCTCGCTCTGGGACTTCTACCAGCCAAGCCGGGAGAACCACGGCTCGTACTACTACGATTGGAGCACCTGGGACGAGGTGGCGTGGAAGAACTTCTACCGCGTGTGGATGGCCTTCCTGGACGATTACAAGGACGCCGGCGGGCGCGTGACGGTGAGCTCCGATGCCGGCTATATCTACAACCTCATGGGGTTCTCCACGATCGAAGAGATGGAGCTGCTCCAGGAGGCCGGGTTCCACCCCCTGGAGGTGATCCGGGGGGCGACGCTGCACGGGGCCGAAGCGATCTTCGAGCCCAAGGGTGAGCCGATTCAGTTCGGGATGATCCGCCCGGGGCTGAAGGCGGACCTGGTGCTGGTGGGCGAGAACCCCATCGCGAACCTGAAGGTGCTGTACGGGACGGGACACGTTCGGCTGAACGACGAGACCGGCAGGGCCGAGCGGGTCGGGGGCGTGCTCTACACCATCAAGGACGGCATCGTCTACGACGCGGTGGCCCTGCGGGAGGACGTGAAGGAGATCGTGAGGCGGCAGAAGCAGCAGCGGGGGATCGCAACTCTCCCCGAGGTGTCCTTCCCGGACGCGCGGCGGAGGCGATGATGCGAGTGCCCCCGGCGCTCGCGTTGCTGGCACGAATTCCATCAGGGGGTGCTCATGCGTTCTCTCCGAAACATTTTCTCCGGCCCGGCCCTGCTGCTGGTCGTAGCGGTCCCGTGCCCCGCCCAGTCCGGTTCCTTCGGGAATTCGGTGGTGGTGGGCCCGAACGAGCTGATCATCACCGAGCCCAACAACACCTTCCGCCCCGGAGTGGTCTACGTATACCGGAAGAGCGGAGGGAGCTGGCGCGAGGTCGGTCGGCTCACCGCGCCCGACGCCGAGCGGGCGGACGGCTTCGGCGCCGCGGTCGCGGCCACGGGCGGCACCCTCTTCGTCGCCCAGCGCGGTGGGCGGATCCACGTGTTCTCGAAGCAGGGTGGCGAGTGGCGGGCCCGGGGTACGCTGCCGGCGCCGGAGGTGAAGGGCCTCGACCCGGGCTGCAACCAGTACGGCTACTGCGGCACCGATTTCGGGCTGGCCATGGCGGCCGCCGGCGACTGGCTACTGGTGGGCGAGCCCGGAAGCCCCTCCGACTCCGGCGACCGTGCCCGCCGCCTGCGTGGCGGCGAGGAGGAGGGCCCCGCTCCCCCTGGGGTGGTGCACGTCTTCCACCGGGGAGACGACGGAGCCTGGGCGCCGGTCGGCCGGCTGAGTCCCCGCACGGGCGCGCCGGGAGACCGCTTCGGGGCGGCCGTAGCCCTCGGCGACGGTATCGCCCTCGTGGGTGCGCCGGGCGCGAGCGGCGGGTCGCCGACCGCCGAGCCGAACGCCGCCGGCCGTCGCGGCGGGCAGGCAGCCGAGACCGCGGGCGCCCCTGAGGTCCTCCCCGGAGCGGGCGGCGTGTTCGAGTACCGCCTCGAGAACGGGACCTGGCGGGAGGTGGGCGCTCTCCCGGCGAGGAGCGAGCGCGACGCGAGCTTCGGCCGCAGTGTGGCCCTGGACGGCGACGTGGCCGTGGTCGGCGCTCCCGGGGCCGCGGATGGACACGGCGCCGCCTTCCTGTTCCGGAGGGACCCATCGACCGGGGTGTGGGCCGAGCCCGTCCG
>JAHWKI010000061.1:0-15004 GCA_019347975.1 Gemmatimonadota bacterium | reverse complement strand
TACGAGCGGGACCCGGCGGGCGCCTGGCGGGAGGCGGGGATGCTGGTAAGCCCCCCCGACGCGCTCCCGGCCGTGGTCGGGCGGCCCCGGGAATGCACGGAGGGGAGCATCGGGCCCTTCGACTGCGATGGCGTGGACCTGCTTTCCTTCGTCCCAACCTCCATGCTCCGAGCCCCCGGTCACGCCCGCGGCGTACGCACCAACGACAACTGGGGCTGGACCGACCGGGAGACGGGACGGGAGTACGCGCTCGTGGGCCGGAACGACGGGACGTCGTTCGTCGACATCACGGATCCCTCCAATCCCGTGCTGGTCGGCGACCTGCCCAAGACACCCGAGACGCCGCGCTCCCAGCTCTGGCGTGACATCAAGGTGTACCGCGACCACGCGTTCATCGTCGCCGACGGGGCGGGAGAGCACGGCATGCAGGTCTTCGATCTCACGCGTCTCCGCCACGTCTCCGAGCCGCCCGCCCTGTTCGAGCCTGACGTCCTGTACCGGGGCGAGGGCAGGAACGTGATCGGCAGCTCCCACAACATCGCGATCAACGAGGAGACCGGCTTCGCCTACCTCATCGACCGGCGCTGCGCCGGGCTCCACATGGTCGACATCCGGGAGCCCACGAAGCCGAAGTTCGCCGGCTGCGCGGATCCGGGGCCGACCCACGATGTGCAGTGCATCATCTACCGGGGGCCCGACGCCCGCTACCGTGGACGGGAGATCTGCCTCCGGTCGGCGGCCGATGACTTCATCATCTCCGACGTCACGGACCGGTCCGACCCCGTCGAGGTGGCGACGGTCTCCCACCCGAATCCCGCGTACCTGCACCAGGGATGGGTGACGGAGGACCACCGGTACTTCTTCATGGACGACGAGAGCGACGTCATCCAGGGCAACGTCGAGACCACCCGGACGCTGGTGTGGGACCTGAGCGACCTGGAGGATCCCCGGCTCGCGACGGAGTTCATGGGGTCCATGCCGGCCAGCGCCCACAACCAGTACGTCAAGGGCGACCTCGCGTACCAGGCCAACTACCGCTACGGGCTGCACGTCCTGGACATCAGCGATCCCGAGAATCCGCGGGAGGTCGGCTGGTTCGACACCTCACCCCATCACACCGGTCCCGGCTTCAGCGGGGCGTGGAGCACGTATCCCTTCTTCGAGAGCGGCTCGGTCATCGTCACGAGCCTCCAGGAGGGACTCTTCGTGCTCAGGAAGAAGGGAGTGCCGGTCATTTGAGCGTGTAGCGGCTCGCTGGGACCTGGCTGGCGTCCGTCGAAGAAACGGCGGAGGAGGTGCTGGCGGTCTCCGACCCGCGCTGGCGGGCGCCAGTTGATGGAGGAAAAGGTCCCGCGAGGCGACACAAAACCATCAATCGACGTCGGCAGGTTTCATCGATTGTGCAGTTCGTATCGGCCCCGCCGCCCCGGCCCGCCCCAGAACGGGGCGGGGCCTCATCGACTCGCGCCCGCGGGGTTCGCCGCGCGAGCGGGTCAGACCCGGAGGTCCGCCTCGGCGCGCCGCGCGGCGTCCACCACCGCGTCCCGTGAGCTGGCGGGCAGTTGGCCCGCAGTAGCCCACTCGTCGGCGGTCCGCTCCACGGTCGCAACGAAATCGGCGTGGCTCGCGAACGGCGCCTGGTCCCATACCGCGTCGAGGAAGCTGAGGCCGTCCTCCCGGGCGGGGTTGGCCACGCCCGCGTCCGAGGAGCCGAAGACCACCTGGGGCTCGGTCCGCCTGAAGTACATGTGGTACGGCTGCGTCCGGGGGCCTCTCCGTCGCCGGTCGAAGGGGGAGACGGCCACCTCCGTAGCGTCGGGATTCTCCACGTCCTCCGGGTCCGCCACGAAGAAGGGCGCCAGTGTGCGGCCGTTGGTCGTGTAGACGAGGGGTTCGTCCGCCGGCGTCATCGCCGGCGCCAGGTCTCCGTCCAGCTTCAGGTGGCGGTAGAAGCTGAAGTCCATGAGGCCGTCCTGGAGGTCGTCGCCCACGGGCGGGTTCTCCACCACCAGCAGCGTGGGCCCGTAGAAGATGGACTGCACCGTCGGGTCGTCGATGGCCCGCTCCGTCCGGAAGCTGAAGGGCATGTCGATGTCGATGGTGTCGCCCCGCCGCCAGCGCCGGCTCAGGGTCACGTACTCCCCCGGCACGGCGTCCAGGTCCTGGACCTGGCCGTTCACCCGGACCGTGTAGCCCTTTCGCACCCAGGCGGGCACCCGGAGCTTGATGTCCAGCGGGCCGCGCCCGTCCACGGTGAGAGTGCTGGAGCCCTCCAGGGGATAGCGGGTCTCCTGCCGGATCGTGAAGCCCTCCTCCTCCCAGTCCAGGACCGAGGGGATGTAGAGGTTCACGTAGAGCTCCGACCCGTCCACGGAGCGGAAGTAGACCGAATCCTGGTACTTGGTATGGTTCTCCATGCCCGTGCCGCCGCAGCACGTGCCCGTGTTGCCGTAGCTCCGCCGCTGGCCGGGCCGCACCGGGACGAAGTACGTGACCTCGGGGCTCTCCGTGCTGTCCTGGTCCCGCCGCGAGGCGAGGATCTGATTGAACAGAGCCTGCTCGTAGTAGTTCATGTACTTCGGCTGCGGATCGTGGAAGAACAGGTTCCGGCTCAGCTTGAGCATGTTGTAGACCGGGCAGGTCTCGGCATGGTTTCGCTCGTCGAAGAGCCCGCCGGCGATGTAGTTGCGAGCGGCGAACATCTCGCCCACGCCCGTGCCGCCGTGGCTGTAGATCCGGTGCGGCACCACCATGTCCCAGAAGTTCTTCGCGGCGTCGTAGTACCGCGCGTCCCGCCCCTCCTCGAACACACGGAGGTAGCCGGTGAACTGGGGGATGTGCTGGTTCGCGTGGCGGCCGTCCAGGATGTCCTCTCCCGCGACGATGGGATTCATGACTGCGGCGTTGTCGAACTTGCGGGCCGCGGCCAGATAGTCCTCGTTCCCCGTGAGGGCTTGGAGGTATGCCAGGCTCTCGTTCACGCCGCCGTACTCGCCGGCGATGTAGATGTCCCACATGCGCCGGAGCTGCTCCTGCCCGAGGGGCTCGAGCCGGGTCCAGACCCAGTCGCCGATACCCGTGAGGATGCCCAGGGCCTGTTCGTTGTCCGTGACCACATGGGAGTCGATGAGCCCCGCCACGATCTTGTGCAGGGTGTAGTACGGCGCCCAGATCCCCTGGGTGCTTCCGTACGTGCAGAACTCCTCGAGGCGGATGAACTGGGTCTCGGGATAGGCGGACAGGAACCCAGGGTGCCGTGCCCCATCCGTGGGGGCGATGATCGTGGCGTCCCGGCCGTTCCCGGAGGAGTCGGTTGCCGTGGGGCCGTTCACCTCGTCGAAGCGGTACCAGGCGACATCGCCGCCGCCGGCCGTGCCCCCTGCAGAATCCAGGAGCGAGCGGACCTCGTCGGCGCGCAGCGCGCGGCCATAGATCTGGAACTCGTCCAGCTCGGCGTTCAGGTACGAGATGCTGCGCTGGGGGAACTGGTGCCGGCCGAGCCAGTGGTCCGTCACGCCGACGTCCGCCGGACTCAGCGTCATGTTCCGGTGGGTGGCCACCGCCTGCCCGTTCATGTAGAGCGTGCCCGTGTTGCCGGAGCGGGTCACGGCCAGATGGGTCCACTCGTCCACCGGGATGGGCTCGCTCCCGTCCAGGCGCTGTTCATTGTCCTCTCCGCCCGTGGTGATCGCGAAGCGAGGGACGGGTTGGTCGTCCGAGATGCGGACCACCAGATACATCCGGGACTGCGGTGCTCCGGCGTACTCGGAGCTGGGCGTGCCGAAATCGAAGACCGCCGCCTGGTTGTTGAGGCTGGCCGGCATCTGGTTGCGGTTGGCGCCGGGCAGGTTGTCCGGGTCGTACTCGTGGAGATTCATCCACGTGGCGACGGTGAAATCCTGCAGGTCGTTCACTGTGCCGTCAGGGAGCCGGACGTGCTCCACGTGCCCGATCGGCGAGCCGGTGAGACGCAGCGCCGTGCCATGGCGCCCGGCCACCCGGGGCGTGGGCTCGGCCGCCGCCGCTGCCAGGGCCGCCTGGCACTCGGCCAGCGCGGACACCATGTAGTCCAGCTTCTCCTTGTAGACCGGGTCACCGGTCTCGGCGTAGGCCTGGGCGAGGGCGCTCATGTAGTGGCCGGCGTAGTGGCCGCGCAGGTACCCGTTCTCGTCCTCCCAGCTTCCCGGCGGCTCGGCGCCCCTGGTGTCCAGCCCGGCGTTCGCCCGGAAGATGCTCAGCATGCGGTCCGGGCCTGCGAGCATGTCCGTGTCGCTGCCGTAGTTCCGGAGGTAGTTGAGCATCCGGTCGCGCTTCTGCTGGAAGACGCCGTCGAGGATGCTCACCCGGTTGAGGGGGAAGGGCTGGACCGTCCAGCCCGGCCGGGCGCCGCCCGCGGCCGCGAAGGTCGAGCGCTCCGGCGCGCAGGCGAAGGAGGGATAGATGGCGGCGCCGGCGACGAAGATGCCGGCGGTCTTCAGGAAATCACGCCGATCGAGGGGATAGCGGCTGTTGTCGGATGACACGCGGGGGACCTCCATGCATTGCGGCGGACGAGCCGGAGTCGAGGTGCTCTGGCTGGACACGCGCTGAACATAGGTTCTCAGCGGCGAGGCCGCTCCTGGAAGGGACTCGGACCTTGTCAAGCAAAGAACGCGAAGTCAAGGCTGATGTTCAATCCCGCCTCGTCCGGACGTTCACGATCGCCTGCGCCTCGATCGGGCTGTTCGCCACCACGCCCGGAACGGTGAACGTCCCGGGCCGCCGGAGCAGCGAGACATCGAAGGCGAGCCAGGAAACCGGGGCCTCGAGAATGGTACCGTCGGCGTAGCGCAGTGCCACCAGGGGCGGGAGCGTGGGCGGAGCTCCTACCTCAGTCGTCACGGCGACCTCCTCGATGCTATACGGGTGCGGTGAAAAGACCTTCCACCGCAGCGCGCCCACCCCTTCGGCGTCCGCGCGAGGCTGGACGAGCGCGCGGATCCGGGAGGTGGTCACAGGATCGAACGCCGTGCGATTGTAGCGATCCAGCGCAACGCCGTAGGCGGGGTCCGCACCCGGCACCGGAGCCCAGCCCTCGCCGTTCCAGTAATGGATCGACCAGGAGGCCGGCCGCTTAACGCCGCCCTCCTCGGTGTCGGGCGTATCCTGGAACCAGTAGATCTCCGACGAGTGGAGTCGAACCGGGTGATCCCACGCGTACTCGATCCACTGCGGGCCGGTCTCGGGCCACGTGCCCCAGCGCGTGCCGAGGTTCGGACCGGGCATATCGGAGCTGGCTGGCTCCGGGCCGGAGCTGAGCGCCTCGCAGCGCTCCCACGGCGACGTGTACGAGCACGTCACGGTCGCCGAGAGGGACGCATCGTCGGTCGGAACCGGCACCCGGTCCGGCGGATCGTGGCGCGTCTGGGTCACCTTCCGCATGCTCCCGTCGGCCTCGAAGACCAGCGGATCGATGGCGACCGAGCGCCGGAAGTTGCCGCCGCCGGGGAGGTCGGCCGTGTGGTAGACCATCCACCAATGGTCGCTGCCGGCGGGGAATTCGATGGCCGCGGGATGGTTCGTGGTCGAGCTGACCTGCCCGAGCACGATGCCCCGGTGCCGCCATGGCCCGGCGGGGTGCTCGGCCGTAGCGTAGCGGATGCAGGCGTAGTAGCGGGAGGTGACGCAGCCGTCGTCGTCGATGTTGCGGTTCGAGGCGTACAGCATGTAGTAGACGCCGTCGCGCCCGAACAGCCAGGGCGCTTCCCAAAAGCCTTCCAACCCCTCCGGCGTGCGCACCTCGCCCGCGAGCTCGATCATGGAATCGCCGACGCGGACGTAGCGCGGCGACCAGAAGGAGCCCCAGTACATGTGGATCCCGTCGTCGGCGACGAGCACGGTCGGGTCGATGTTGTGGTCCGACGCGTTCTCCAGCCGCTGCGTGATCAGCGGACCGCCGATCGCGTCCCGGTACGGGCCCAAGGGGTGGTCGGCGACCGCCACGCCGATGGACATCGGGTCACCCTCCCGGGGCGCGTCCGCCCAGCGGGTGGAAACGAACCAGTAGAACCGGCCCTCGGGACCGCGCACGACCTCGGAAGCCCAGGCGTTCGCGTCCGCCCAAGCGAAGTCGTCGAGCGACAGCAGCGCGCCGTGGTGCTCCCAGACAGCCGGGTCGGAATCCGGCGCGGCGGACGAGAAGGCGTGCCACTCGCGCATGACGAAATCCGCTTGCGCGGGCGAGGCCTCGTCGCGGCCGGTGAAGATGTAGAGGCGCCCATCATGGACGAGCGCCGCCGGGTCGGCCGTGAACATGTCGAGGACGATGGGATTGCCGGAGAGCGTGTCGCCTGGCGCCACTGCCGAGGGAGTCGGAGGCGCGGCGGGCGGCGCGGCGGCGTCCGGCGTCGAGCTCACGGGCGGCGCACACGCCGCGAGGCAGGCCGCCAGACCGAACATGGTTCGAGCTGGTCTCATAATGCCGGGACGGTAGCCCCACACGCGGGTACGATCAACGTAGCTCACCAGCCCGCTGTCGCGGCCGGGGGGACCCACATGGGAGATCATGCCGGTGGAGTGAACGTGGTCGTAGACCCGGCCGTCCTCGCGGTAGTCGCCCTGGTGCAGTTCGTAGCGCGCCGGATCGTAGGCGCGGAGCATCTGCGCGATGCTTCCGGTCGAGATCGGAGCGACGGCGGTCGGAACAAGGCCGTCGAGCGGCACCTCCGATGAGCGCCGGGGTCGCGGCCTTGTCAGCGGCCCTGCGCGTCCGCATCGTGATATCCCTTTCCTCTCTCAGGAGGCGACCCATGCCCACGTACATCCTGCTCAGCAAGCTCACCGACGATGGCGCGGCCACGCTCCGCAAGAACCCCGGCCGCGTACAGGAGGTGAATCGGGAGATCGAGAAGCTCGGCGTGAAGGTGCGCGAGCAGTACGCGGTGCTCGGGCCCTACGACTTCGTGAACGTCGTCGACGCGCCGGACACCGCCACGATCACGCGCGTTTCGATCGAGCTGGGCGCGCGCGGCAGCGTGCAGATCACGACCCTCGCCGCGATCCCGCTGAACGAGTTCGTCGGCGCGCTCGAAAGCTGAGCCACCCGACGACGGGAAGCGACGCGGCCCGAACTCCGTAGGTCGATGGCCTATCGCACCCTCGTCCCATCGTCCCCGCTGTCCGACTTCGTGGCGCTGCTCTGGCTGTACGACGGCTACGCGCGGCCGCACCCGAAGGAGCGCCTGCTGCCGACCGGCACGGTCGAGCTGGTGATCGACCTGCGCGAGGGAACCCGTGGGGGCGGCGGCGCCGTGGTCTGCGGCGCTTATTCGGAGTTCTTCGAGATCGGCACGGCGGCGGAGATGTCCGTGATCGGTGTGCATTTCAGGCCCGGCGGCGCATTCCCGTTCTTCGCGCCTCCCGTCGGCGAGCTGCACAATCTCCATGTCCCCCTGGAGGACCTGTGGGGTCCCGGTGCAGTGGATCTGCGCGAGCGGCTGCTGGCCGCGAGAACGCCGGCGCTCCGCCTGAGGATCCTCGAGAGAGAGCTTTTGATACGCGCGATCCGTCCGCTGGTACGCCACCGGGCCGTCGCCGGCGCCTTGCGCTGGTTCGAAGGCCCGCACGCGCGCACGGTCGCGGAGGTGAGCCGGGACACCGGTCTGAGCCACCGACGCTTCATCGAGCTGTTCAAGGCCGAGGTGGGGCTCACGCCGAAGCTGTTCTGCCGGGTCCGCCGGTTCCAGGAGGTCGTGCGGATCGCTCACGCCCGTTCGGAGATCGACTGGGCGCGTACGGCTCTGGCGTGCGGCTACTTCGACCAGGCGCACTTCATCCATGATTTCCGGGCGTTCGCGGGGCTGACCCCCTCGGCGTATCTCGCACGGCGCACGGAGCACATGAACCACGTGCCGCTGGAAGCCTGAGGTAAACTTTCTACAAGACGGCCAGTGCCCCGCCCCTTAGAATGGGTTCGGAACCTCGCGAACCTTCAACGCCGGAGCCAACGATGCCAGCCCACATCCCGGAAGGATTCCACTCCCTCACACCTTACCTGGTCGTCGACGGCGTGGCGCGCCTGCTCGATTTCCTGCGGGACGCGTTCGGAACGGAGGAGATCGGCCGCTACGCCGCCCCCGATGGCAGGATCATGCACGCCGTGGTACGCATCGGCGACTCGATGCTGGAGATGGGTGAGCCGGCGCCGGAGTGGTCGCCGATGCCGTGCGGCCTGCACCTGTACGTCGAGGACGTCGACGCGGTTTACACGCGCGCGACTGAGGCCGGGGGTGTGTCGCTCTACGGCCCGGACGTGAAGCCGTACGGTGACCGTGAGGCGGGTGTGCGCGACCCTGCGGGGAACGTCTGGTACATCGCCACCCGGCAGGAGCAGGTCCAGACCGGGAGGGTGCGCAAGGGAGGAGCGGTCTTCGTCGCTGATTACGGCGCCGGGTGTTGGGAGCTGACGTGACCGAGTACGACGACGTCGCCGACGCCTTCATCGCCGCCCGGACCACGATCGGCGTGGCAACTGTCCTGGCGTGGGCCCGCGACCTCCCGACCGGTGGGCGCGTGCTCGACCTTGGCTGCGGCCACGGAATACCCATCGCACGGGCGCTCGCGGACGCCGGGCTCGTCGTCCACGGCGTGGACGCCTCGCCGCGCCCTGCTCGAGGCATTCCGGGAGTATGTGCCGGGCGCCACGGCCGAATGCGCGGATGCGGCGACGGTGGAGGTGGAGCACGGGAGCTTCGACGGCGTCGTCGCCTGGGGGCTGCTGTTCCTGCTGGAGCCTGCGGCGCAGGAGGCGGTGATCCGGCGGGCGGCGGCGGCGCTGAAGCCCGGCGGGCGGCTGCTCATGACGGCGCCGTGGCAGACCGGCGAGTGGGCGGACGCACTGACCGGGCGCAGATCGGTCTCGCTCGGGCGCAAGCGGTACCGCGCCCTCCTTGCGGGGGCTGGCCTGGTCCTCACCGGCGAGGCACGAAAGCGACGATGCGCAGTGGCCCTCCGCTCCCACCCTCGATCTTCATGGGCAGCGCCACCACGTAGCTCCCCGTGGCCGGCAACTCGCCCAAGTTGGCCACGTTCTCGAAGCCCGGGATGTTCTCCGAATAGAGGATCACGTGCGACCGGAAGTCCACCGACTGCCCGTGGTCCACGCTGGGCGTGTCCAGGCCGAAGGCGGCGATCTCCCGCTCGCCCACCAGCCACTGCGCCGCCTGCGGGCCCAGGCCCGGAAAGTGGAGCTCCGGTACGGCCTCGGGGCCCGTGAGGTCGGTGCCCAGGTAGGCGGTGCGGTCGCCGTAGCGCTCGCCCCAGCCGGTGCGCAGGAGGAGAATGGCACCCGCGGGTATGGGACCATGCTCCGCCTCCCAGGCGGTGAGGTCCTCCACCGAGAGCTGGTAGTCCGGGTCGGCGTGGTCCGAGACGTCCACCACGACGGCGGGGCCGATGAGGCTGCCCAGGGGGATCTCGTCGCTCGCCTGCCGCCCTTCCGCGAAGTGGATGGGGGCGTCCAGGTGCGTGCCGCCGTGCTCCGCGCCCCCGTATCGGTAGGACGAGTAGAACCAGCCGCCCTCCGCGCGTCCGTAGGCCAGCTCGTCGTGGACGAAGCCCACCGTATCCGTGGGCCAGTAGACGCTCTCCTCCGAGAACGCGTGGGTGAGGTCGACCCAGGTGCCCGCGGATCCGTCGAATACGGCGGCGATCGTGGCGGCGCTGTTCGAGTCCGCCGGTTCGGTCGTGCAGGCGGCCAGGGCGAGGACGACGAGGGTGGGAGCTGCGCGCGTCATGGCGTCTCCGGGGTTCTGGGGGTGAGAGAAGCCAATGTACCCGCTGGGCCCTTGACCGACCAAGGCCCGGTCAGCGTCACCCGCTCCCGGGCCCTGTCGGGGTGTGTCAAAGCGGCTTCGCGGCGCAGGCCGCCCGAGTTCTCAGGATGGCCACACTGCCTCCAGCTCGCGCACGGCAATGGTGAGCGCGGCAAGGGACGGGCGGTCATCGGAGGCGACGTCGTCCAGCAGCGCACGGAAGGCGTCGAGCATCGGTGCGTGGCGCGTCGCGACGCGTGCGAGCAGATCGTCGACCGGCTCGTCGTCGGCGCCGGCGGTCACGATGGCGGTGGTCAACGCGCGATGGGCGCGGCCGAGGTCCTCGTCCAGGGCCTGTGCGACGCGCTGCTCCCAGCGGCTGTCGCCCGCTGCGGCGAAGATGGCCTCGCGGAGCCGCGACACACCGAGCAGCTCGGATGCCAGGTAGTAGCTGCGCCCGACCCGGCCCGCGGATCGGCGGGTGGCGGCCGCCACGGTCAGGATCTCCATGAGCTGGTCGAAGAAGCGGAGCGTGATGATCGACGCAGCGATGTCCTCGCGCTCGGTCAGTACACGGGCTTCTGCCACCCGACTTTCGAACAGCTCGCGATCCGCGCCCGTGATCATCGCGCGGAAGTCGCCGCGCAACTCGTGCAATCCGGCGAGATACTGCGCGATGACGTCGTCGATCGGGGTCGTCGCGCTCACGTTCGCGAGGATCCAGCGCGTGGTGCGCTCGAGCACGCGGCCGAGGCCGAGCACCCAGCGGTAGATGACCTCGCTCGGCAGACGGTCCTCCATCGCGAAGAGCTGGGCACGCAGCTCGGACGCGCCCGACAGGCGCGACGCAATGAACCAGGCGCGCGCGACGTCCGCTTCGCTCAGGCCCGAGTCGCGCGTCACGCGGTGCACGAACGTGGAGCCCATGAGGTCGAGCATCTCGTTCGACAGTTGCGTCGCTATGATCTCCGGGCGCAGCCGGTGCCCCGCGAGCGCGGCCTGGCCGACGGCCTCGACGGCGCCGGCCGGGAAGTAGTCGACGAGGTAGCCGTTCAGGGCCGGGTCCTCGACCACCCCGGCGGCGACGAGTGCCGGCTTCAGCGTGAGTTTCGCGTACGCGAGCAGCACGGCCAGCTCGGGGCGGGTGAGTGACAGGCCGTCCGCGCTTCGATCCCTGAGCTCCTCCAGCGACGGCAGCGCCTCGGTGGCGCGATGGATGACGCCGTTCCGCTCGAGGGCGACCATGAACCCGTGATAATCCTCGAAGCCATCGCCGGCGCGGTGCACATCGAGCGAGATCGCCAGGCTCTGGGAGCGGTTGTCGTTCAGCACCTTCTCCGTGACGTCGTCCGTCAGCTCGTGCAGCAGCGCGTTGCGGCTGTCGGGGTCGAGCCGCCCCCCCGTAACGGCCGCGTTGAGCAGGATCTTGAGGTTGACCTCGCGATCCGACATATCGACGCCGCCCGAGTTGTCGATCGCGTCGGTGTTGCAGCGTCCACCGTTCAACGCGAACTGCACGCGTGCGCGCTGCGTCAGGCCGAGGTTGCCGCCCTCGCCCAGCACGCGGCAGCGGAGCTCCGTGGCGTCGATTCGAACCGCGTCATTCGCGCTGTCGCCGGCATCGGCGTCCCGCTCCGCCGACGCCTTCACGTACGTGCCGACCCCGCCGTTCCACAGCAGGTCGACCGGCGCGCGAAGGATCGTGCGCACGAGCGTCTCACCATCCATTTGTCGCGCATCGTCCGCCACGCCGAGCGCCGCGGCGGCCGCGGTCGGCAGCTCGATCTCCTTGATGCCGCGCGGCACGACGAACCCGCCTTCGCTGAGCAGGCTCGCATCGAAATCCGCCCAGCTCGAGGGGCCGAGCGCGAACAGCCGCTGTCGTTCGGCGAACGTCGCTGCCGCGTCGGGCGTCGGATCCACGAAGATGTGCCGATGATCGAAGGCGGCGACGAGTCGGATCTCGGGCGAGAGCAACATGCCGTTGCCGAAGACATCGCCACTCATGTCGCCGATGCCCGCGACTGTGACGGGCTCGGTCTGGATGTCGAGGCCGAGCTCCCGGAAGTGCCGTCGCACGCACACCCAGGCCCCGCGCGCGGTGATGCCGACACCCTTGTGGTTGTAGCCGTTCGAGCCGCCCGACGCGAAGGCGTCGCCCAGCCAGAAGCCGTACTCCTCGGCGACTTCGTTGGCGATGTCCGAGAATCGCGCCGTGCCCTTGTCGGCCGCGACGACGAGATACGGGTCCGCGTCGTCGAGGACGATCAGACGCTCCGGCCTGGTGACGCCCCCGTCGCCCAGATTGTCGGTCACGTCGAGCAGGCCCCGGATCAGCGTGCGATACTGCGCGACTACCTCCGCGGCCGCGCGCTGCGGGTCCGACGAATGGCGGCGGATCACGAAGCCACCCTTCGACCCGGCCGGCACGATCACGCAGTTCTTCACCGACTGCGTGCGCACGAGACCGAGCACTTCCGTCCGCAGGTCATCCGGCCGGTCGCTGTGGCGGAGGCCACCGCGGGACACCGGACCGCCCCGCAGGTGCACACCCGCCATCCGCGCGGACTGCACCCATACCTCGGCACGAAGACGACTCGGTACTATGGCCTGAAGCCGCTCGTTCAGGATCTTGATGGAGATATACGGCACACCGCCGGAGCGGTTGGTCGGGCGCGCGCCGCCGTGCAGGAAATAGTTGGTGCGCACCGTCGCCCGCAGCAGCGCGAGCAGGTTGCGCAGCGCACGGTCCTGGGTGAGCGATGTCACGCTCTCGAGCGCCGCCGTGTACTCTCTACTCAGGGCATCGAGAGCGGCCTCCCGCTCGGCCCGGCCGGACGAGAGGGCCGGATCGAACTTCCGGGTGAACATCGTGACGAGCAGCCGGGCCGCGGCGGGGTGCGCGCGCAGGGCACCGGTCAGCGCGAGGCGGGCGGGCGCGAGACCGAGCTGGAACGCGTACTCGCAATACAGGCGCAGCACGTCCACCTCGCGCCACGCGAGGTCGGCGTGGAGCACGAGCTCATTGAGAGAGTCGTTCGTCGTCTCGCCGGCACCGACCGCCAGCAGCGCCTCGGCAAGCGCCGGGCCGCGGGCTTCGAGGTCGATCGGCTGACGCGCCGCATCCTGCACGGCGAACACGTAGATGAAAGTCGTGCCCGCTTCCTCGCGCGCCTCGAACGGACTCATCGACAGCACGCGCAGTCCGGCGTTCTCCAGGCCGGGCATCACGTCCGAGAGCACGAGCCGCGTGCCGCGCATGTAGACGGTAAGCAGGGTGACGCGCTCGCCGCCGGTCGGCTCCGGGTTGCTCAGGCGCAGATCGACGGTCCGCGCGGCGCCTTCCATCGACTCGATCGCCTCCAGGTCGGCCACCGCATCCTCTGGCTCCGTCGCGGCCTGGTACTCCGGGCTGAACGCGGCCCCCCAGCGATGCGCCTGCCGGCGGGCATCCTCCGCCGACCGGCTGCGCGCGAGACGCATCTCGAGCGCGTCCGTCCACGTCTGGATCAGCGTCCGTACGCGCGGCTCGAGCTGTTCGGCGACTACGGACCTGATCCGCTCGGGGGAGGCGGCCAGCTGGAAGTGCAGCCTGGCCTGCTCGCCTCCACCCATCACCAGGTTCGTGTTCAGGAGCGTCGCGTCGAACTGCTGGATGAGCTCGTTCTGAATGCCCCGCCGGGCGCGCCCCGAGTAGCGATCGCGCGGCATGATCACCATCGCCGAAACCGTGCGGCCGGTCGGGTCCGGCCGCAGCGTGACCTTCACCTGGTCCGTGTAGTACTGCGCGAGGATCGTCTCGATCTCCCGCCCGATGTCGACCGCCGTCGCGAGGAACAGCTCCTCCTTCGGCATCGAGTTGAAGATCTTGATCGCCTCGCGATAATTGTGCGATTCCTCGCGCCAGCCCGCGCCCGTCAGTATGCGCTCCAGCTTGTGGCGCAGGATCGGGATGTTCTCCGCCTCCTCCTGGTAGGCGCGCGCGCGGAACAGGCCGAGGAAGTGGCGCTCGCCCAGGATGCGATCCTCGGCTCCGACCGTGCGCAGTGCGATGCCGTGCATGCGCTCGCGTCGGTGCACTGTGGACTCCGCGTCCGTCTGCGTGACGACCAGAAGACGCGGCGGCCAGCGGGGCGCATCCCCGCCAGCGGTCGGCGCCTCGGCGGCTGCGGGCAGCGGGGGCTGGGACTCCGTCGCACGTCGAATGCGATCCGACCAGTCCGGCTGCCGGGCGAGGCCGAGGTGAGCGCGTGCCCGGGCGCCCTGCGCATCCGACGGGCCGACCACGCCCGTCTCGCAGTAACCGAGGAACACGAAGTTGTCGCGCAGCCAGCGCAGGAACTTCTGGACCTCCCGCACTTCGGCCTCGCGGGCCGGAAGCTGGAGAGCGACGTCGTCAAGCGACGCGGTCGCGGCGTCCAAGGCCTCCATCATCGGCGCGAAATCCGTCGTCACCACGACCACGTCCTCGAGGCTGGCGCACAGCTCCGCACGCACTTCCTCGATCACCGCCAGGTCCTGGATGCCCGCGACCTCGCCATGCACGATCGACTCGAGCGGCGCGCCCGCCGATGCCGGGCCGATGGACTCGACGGTACCATCAGGCCCGCGGACCACCTGCAGTACCGGATGGAGGAACCGCTCGACCGGCAGCTGCCGGACGTGCAGGTACTCGCGGATCGAGCCCACGATGAACGGCGCTTCCGCCAAGTGCGTCCGGATCACCGTGACGTCCGCGCTCCACGGCTCCGGCTCCTGCTCGGGCGTCACCACCGTCACGGCGACGCGGTCCGGCGAGGATCCCTGAAGATGACGGAACGCGGAAAGCACCAGCGCCGCGACGGCTTCGGGCGTGCGCTCCATGAAGAATTCCGCCGTCGCATCTCCCAGGAACAGCTCGGCGAAACGGACCACCAGAGCGCTCTCACCCGATGGCGAGATCGCCCGAAGCGCGTCCAGCACGGGTGCTACGAGGGAACCGAATGGCGCCCCCGTCCTTTCCGGAGACTCCAGCCCATCCACCTCAGGCCTTCGCGACATACTCATCCGGCTTATCCCCTTCCGGCCTGCACCCGCGAGACGTGGGATCACCACGCGAAAAGGGGCCGACCGGCGTCACGCCGGTCGACCCTGCTTCGCGTCTTCGCCACCTTCGGGCCTTTCACGTAATCGGGACGGCCGGATTCGAACCGGCGACCCCCTGAACCCCATTC
>JAHWKI010000266.1 GCA_019347975.1 Gemmatimonadota bacterium | reverse complement strand
AATCGAACCAAGGACCTGACGCGAAGAGCTCGAAGAGACGGAGGGCACGCTGCTGCCGACCGGCCCGGCGCTCGAGGTCCGTACACCTCGAGCTTCGCGGGAGCTTCGTCAGGCTGCCGCGATGGTGGCGGCGCGAGGCCGCCGCGCGCCGTGGATCGGCGGCGCGGGAGATCCCCGGCGGCGCGCCTCGATCAGGCCGTGGAACAGCTCGAACAGCTCGGGGTCGAAGGCGCTCCCGGCGTCGCGCTGCATGATGCCGATGGCCTCCTCGTGGGAGAGCGCACCCCGATAGCTGCGGGCGGTGGTGAGCGCGTCGTAGACGTCCGCGACGCACAGGATCCGCGCGGTGATCGGGATCGCCTCCCCGGCGAGGCCGTCCGGATAGCCGCGGCCGTCCCACCTCTCGTGGTGGCTCCGGACGAGGGGTGCGATGTCCCAGGGGAAATTGAGCTCGGACACGATCTCGTAGCCCACGGTCGTGTGGCTCTTCATCAGCCCCCACTCGTCGTCCGTGAGCTTGCCGGGCTTGTTCAGGACCTCCGCAGGCACCGCCGTCTTGCCGACGTCGTGGAGGAACCCGCCCATCCGGAACCAGGTCAGGTCGCGACCGTCGTAGCCCAGCGCCGTGGCCAGCATGCAGGCGTAGTCCGCGACGCGCTCGCAGTGGCCCGCGGTGTACTCGTCCTTGGCTTCAATGGAGGCGCCCCAGCTCTGCACGACCTCCAGATAGGTGTGCTCCAGGGCATCGAGGCGGCGGTCCAGGTCGAACAGCTCCCGTCGGGCCTGGAGCTCGCCGAACAGGCGGTGGGCGCGATTCAGCGACCGTAGCGCCTCCTGGTTCTCCTGTTCCTCGAGAAACAGGATCGCGCGCTCGGTCTCGATCTCGGCCTCGAGGAGCGGGTCGCCGCTCCGGCGGGCCAGCTCGAGCGCCGCATCGAAGTGGCTATTCGCGAGGTACGGCTTGTGCGCCTGCCGCGCGATGCACCCGTACAGCTTCAGGGACTCGCCCCTTCCCGCATCGGAACCGATGCGGCCGTACGTCTCGAACCCGCGGTCACACGCCTCCCGCGCCGCCACCAGCTGCCCCTGCCGGAGGTGCAGTTCGGCCCGGTTCAGATCGATCACGGCCAGGAGCGCCGAATCGCGCACCCGATCCGCTGTCTCGTACGCACTGTCGAAGCACCGCGTCGCCTCCTGCCACTGCTGAAGGTCGATGTGGGCCATTCCCATGTTGTTGAGCACGCTCGCCGCCGCATCCGCCCGATCGAGGAGCAGCAGCCGACGCAGGGCGTTGCCGTAGCTCTCGAGTGCGTTCTGAACATCCCCGCGGATGTTCGCCAGCGTAGCCAGGTTCTGGTCCAGCATGGCCACGAGAGGATCGTCTCCGGCCGCCTCCGCGAGGATCCGCGCGCGGGTGTAGTGTTGCTCGGCCGACGGGAGGGCCCCCGCGAACTGATCGAGAACTCCGAGACAGTTCAGCGCGGCGGCGCGCCGCGCGTCATCCTCCGTGGCTTCTGCCACGGCGAGACTCGCGTGGTACCCTTCGGCCGCCAACTCCAGCTCTTCGCGCGTGCGGCGGACTGTTCCGATCCATCGCAGGATGTCGGCGATCGTGCCCGGGTCCGCGCCTCCGCGAGAAGCGAGCTGGAGGGCATGCTCGTATTGACGCAGCGCCCGCGCGGGGTCCCCCTCCCGCTCGGCGGCGCGCGCGTCTTCCAACGCCGCCAGCAACGCGGCCGAAGAGGGCACTTCCGGCATCAGTTGGTGCAGAGCGCGTATCTGGAGAAGTGCTCCAGCTCGGCGCGGACCACCTGATTTTCTTCGTCCACCGTGCTCGCGAGCTCGATGCGCTCGCCGTCCGAGGTCACATGGACGATCACGAGCTTGTCGGGGTCGGGATCCTCCATCCCCGCATAGGACAGCGCGAGCTGTACAGGGATGTTGAACCCTCCCTCGCCCACATCGAGATAGAGGTCGGGGTCGTAGGCGATCAGCTCGACCTGGATCTCGGTTCCGGCGAGCACGGCCATCACGAAGAGGGTGGGCCGGTCGACGGCGTTCGGCGGCACCGTCAGAGAGTGTCCATCGAGGCTCAGCGTGCCGCCTTCGGCACCGATCGTCTTCCGCACCACCTCGTCACTGAGCTTCGCGACCGTGCGGTGGGCGAAGGAGAGCTCGGAGCCGAGCTCGTCGCCCAGCAGGGGGTTGCTGGAGGACTGCACCTCCAGCGGCTCTCCCCGAGCGCCCGGCTCGGTTCCGCTCTCGCAGCCCAATCCGAACAGCGCGAGCGCGAGGACCGCAAGCGCGGTCCTGTTCTTCCACGTCGAAATCATTGGTGTACCCCCCCGCAGGTGTCAGGCGCCCGGAAATCAGCGCGATGAGCCAGGAACCCGGTCGGGGAGAGCTGCGCGCGGGAATGATACAAAGTGCGCGCGAGGCGAGAGCCGGACAACCACGGTAGGGTCGACTCCGGCGAAGCGCAAGAGTCTTGATCGTCCACCTTCCGGACAGGGGGTGGCTCGGGATCAGCCGCGTCCGCCGTCCGCCTCTGCTCGATCGGTCAGCCTGAACCTGGTCAGGTACTCCACGTCCAGCTCATCCGTCACCACCGCCCAGACACGGTCTCCGTCGAACACGGGCTGCGGTCCGGTGCGGAACCGCTCGGGAGCGCGGATCTGGCCCAGGTACGTGCCGTCCGCCTCGAAGACGTCGAAGAGGACGGGCTCTCGCCAGCGGTTCGGCGGAGACGCATTGGGGTCCTGGGAGACATCCAGCTCGTCCGCGGGGATGCGCTCACCGGGCTGTGAGAGCTGCACGTAGATACGGCCGTCCCGCCCGGCGTAGATCGAGCGGAAGGGCGGCTTACGGTCGGGTATGCCCGGGCCGTTCCACTTCCAGTCCGGGAACGAGCGCCGGAAGTTGTGGGTGGCTCTCTCCTCGGCATTCGCCTTCTCGTCGGCGTTCACGGCGACCGGGTCGACGACCCGCTCGATCCGGAGGACGCCGCCATCCGGGCGAAACACGTCGACGGCGTAGCGGGTGGACAGCCCACCCACGTAGTAGCCGTAGGGGCTGAACGTCCACTGCCCTGTCGGCGAGAACGGAACGGAGTTCATCATGCTCATCCCTTCCCTGGACCCGCTGAGCGTCGGGGGCTCGTAGTCCCATTGCGGGGCCATCAGGGAATCGCCTTTCACGCCGGCGGGCCCGTAGGCCTGGAGCCCGCCGTAGCGCTCCCCGGCGGCGTTCCTGCCCCAGATCTGGGTGAGCACGCGACCGGCCGTGTCGGCGTAGAGGGGGCGGGAGGTGAAGTAGCCGCCCCGGAGCTCCCAGTGATCGAGGATCTCGCCGTTGGCCGAGTAGACGTTGATCCGGGCGTTGCCGGGATCGCGGAGCAGGACGCGCCCGTCGGGGAGGACGGCGAGGCCGCCATCGGACTGCTTGTACTCGCCGGGGCCGCCGCCCTCGCGGCCGAACGTGGCCACGTAGGTCCCGTCGGGTGCGTACTTCCGGAGAGCCGGGACCTGGCGATCGTAAATGTAGATCGAGCCGTCGGGTCCAACGGCGAAGCCGGACACATCGCCCAGCATGTACTCGTCCTCGCCCTCGAAGGCCCCGATCCGCATCTCCGGCTCGAGCGAGCGAGGCGCCTCCCAGACGCTGCCCGCGAGCGTTCGAACGACGAGCGTGTCCCCGACGGTGTCGCGCTCGACCACGAGCCGGGAAGCGGGGTCGTCGCCCCCACAGGCAATGAGGCAGGCGGTCAGCAGGGTGGCCGGGACGGCGCCCGTGGAATGGAGGCGGATCTTCACGATGGCTCTCTGTCCGATGGAGTTCCCACCCCCTCAGATGACGGACGGTCGGGGAGGGTTGCACGCCAGGGTGCTCGACCCGGTGGCGGAGGGGTCAGTACGCGCCGACGAGCGGGTCGCGTCCGTGCCGCGAACGTCTTACATTGCACGGCTTTCTGTCTCAGCCGAGGCGAGGTGAGGGTGGACGTTACGTCGTTGGAATTCCTTAAGCGGCTGCTGGATACGCCCGGCCCCAGCGGGTTCGAGGCGCGTGTGGCGCGCGTGTGGCGTGAGGAGGCCGAGTCGTTCGCGACGGACGTGACCGTGGACGTGACCGGCAACTCGTCGGCGACGATCAACGCGGGCGGGAGCCCAAGCGTGATGCTGGCCGGGCACATCGATGAGATCGGCCTGATGCTGACGCACATCGATGAGCAGGGCTTCCTTTATTTCGAGGGGATCGGTGGCTGGGATCCGCAGGTGCTGGTGGGGCAGCGGATCCGATTGCTGTCCAGGAACGGCGATGTGCTGGGCGTGGTGGGCAAGAAGCCGATCCACCTGATCAAGGGGGACGAGAAGGAGAAGGCGTCGAAGA
>JAHWKI010000265.1 GCA_019347975.1 Gemmatimonadota bacterium | reverse complement strand
GATCTTCACCCTCATCTACCTGCTCCAGGAGTAGGAGCTCGGCGGGAGCGAGAACCCATGGCGGACGCTGCAATGCAACCGGACGACCGGCACGACCGGGGCGAACACGAGAAGCACGACCACCCGGGTCCGATGACCTATGTGGTCATCGCGGGAGTGCTCACGGTGCTGACCGCTCTGGAAGTCGCGGTCTTCTACATTCCGGCACTGAGGCCGGCCATCGTCCCGATCCTGCTGACCCTGACCACGGGGAAGTTCGTCCTGGTGGTCATGTTCTACATGCACCTGAAGATGGACAGCAAGGTCTTCACGTGGGTTTTCGCGGCACCGCTGGCTCTGGCGATGTTCCTGGTGATCGGGCTGATCGTCCTCTTTCGGGTCCTGCCGGCGTATTTCGGGTAGATCGCGGCGCAACACCTGCACCCCTCGAGAGCGTGGACGCCTTACGCATCATGCGACGCTGCCTCGCTCTCGCGGTTCTCATCGTAGCTACCGCCTGCTCCGTGCCCCGCTGGCCGGTGGCCGGCACCGTGACTTCGCCCTTCGGCCTCCGTCGCGACGGCCTCGGCTTCACGATCCACCGCGGCGTCGACATCTCCCTCCCGCACGGCACCGCGGTCCTGGCGATGGCACCGGGCACGATCACCTTCGCGGGCACCATGACCGGCTATGGCCAGGTCGTCATCATCGATCACGGGCACGACGTCCGGAGCCTCTATGCCCACCTATCGGAGCTCCGCGTCGAGCGCGGCCAGGAGATCGCGACCCGGGCGGTCATCGCCCTATCCGGCTCGAGCGGCCGCGCGACCGGGCCGCACCTCCACTTCGAGATCCTGCGCAGGGGGCGAGCCGAGGACCCGGTACCGCTGCTGGGCGGATTCCCACCTGAACGCCGCTGAGCCGCTGCCCGGGATTTCCGGCCGGCCGCCTGGAAAGCGAAGCCGTCGGCGTGGCGGCAGCCGCCGCATGCTGGCCTCGCCGCGGCTCCGGTCCGATATTGGACCGTATCAACCTCCTTCAGCCGATCGAATGCCGACGATGCGACCCCAGTATGACGGAACGCCGCCGTGACGAACATCGTGGAGCGAGTGGTAGGCGATCTCCTGGTCCGGCTGGACAGGCTGCTCTGTGTCGGGTTCGGCGACTGCATCGAGGCCGCCCCCGCCCTCTGGGAGTTCGATGCCGACGGGGTGGTCACCTTCCGGGAGCCGCTGTCCGAGATCGATCGGGAGCGCGTGATCCGCTCCTGCGAGGTCTGTCCCGTGGACGCCCTCACGGTGATCGATGCCAGCGGCCAGGTGGTCGTCGGGTGAGCCGAGCATGAGACGATTTCGGACCTATAACCAGGTGGAGGAGACCGGACAGGAGCTGCCGGCGCAGGTCGCGGCGCAGCAGGAGCGGCTGAAGGATCGTCTCGCGTCCGTCCGATCCATCTGGCTCGTGGGCAGCGGAAAGGGTGGCGTCGGAAAGAGCGCGGTCACCGCCAACCTCGCCGCGGCCCTGGCGGCCCGCTCCTTTTCCGTGGGCGGGCTGGACGGGGACGTCAACGGTCCCTCCCTCGCCCGGATGCTCGGTGCGGAGCGTGGCCCGCTGCGCAGCGACGGCGTCGGTGTGGCCCCCGCGGCCGGCGTGGCCGGCACCCGCGTAATGAGCATGGACCTCCTGCTGGGCTCCGCGGATGCCCCGTTGCGCTGGCGCGAGCCGGACGCCGCGGCCGGGTTCATATGGCAGAGCACCCTGGAGGCCGGAGCGGTGCGGGAATTCCTTTCGGATGTGGCATGGGGAACGCTGGACATCCTGCTCATCGACCTGCCGCCCGGCACGGACAAGCTGAGCCGCGCGCTCCAGCTCATCCCAGAGCCCGCGGGGGTCCTCCTCGTCACCACGCCTTCGGAAGCCGCCCGCGCCGCCGTCGCGCGCTCGGCCCGCCTGGTCCGGGAGGCCGGCGTGCGCCGCGCAGGGCTCATCGTCAACATGGCCGGCCACGCCTGCTCATCCTGCGGCCACGTCGACGCGCTCTTCGCCGCCGCCGCCGATCACCGCCTCGTCCAGGAATCCGGAATGGAGGCATGGGCGCGGATCCCGTTCCACGCCGGCTTCGCCACGGCGACCGACGCAGGCCGTCCCCCAGTGCTCGATGACCCGAACGGCCCCGCGGCGGCGGCGCTCCTCGCCCTGGCCGATCGCGTCGCGAGCACGCTCGACACCGAGCCACTATGAAATTCCTCTGCCTTGCGTGTGACCAGGCCATGGAGTTCGCGGAGCGGCAGCTCCCCGGTGATGGCACCCTGGCCGCCGTCTTCGGCTGCCCCACCTGTGGACGCGAGATCGCCATGCTCGCCAACCCGATGGAGACGCAGCTGGTCAGCAGCCTCGGCATCAAGGTCGGGGGCCGCGAGGTCCCCGAGCAGCCCCTCGAGCTGGTCCGCTCCTCCCTCGCTGAAGGCCGCCCGGATGCGTTCCTGGACGACAGCGCTCCCGCCAACCCATCAGCGGTCCAGGGACCCGTGACGTGGAGCGACGACGCCGTTCAGCGGCTGAGCCACGTCCCCACGTTCGTCCGGGGCATGGTCAAGAGGATCTATACGGATTACGCCCGGGAGCGGGGGATCGAGCGGATCACGCCGGAGATCATGGACACCGCCCGGACGGACCTGGGGCTGGAGGGGATGTGACCGAACGGGATGCGAAGTTCCGTCAGGCCGCCTGGGTCTACCTGCACGTCGGGATCCTGTACGAGGCGGCGGCCTACAGCATGATGCGGGAGGGGCTGCTCCCTACCGGCGGGCTGGGTCCACCGTGGATCTGGCTGGTCGCCGGCGCCCTCGTGGCTCTGGCCATCTTCGGCGCCCTCCTGCGCTGGAAGAACCGGTGGTTCGCGCGCGCGATCTGGGCTCTTCACGCCCTGCGCCTGCCGACGCTTATCAGCGGAGCCTTCTTTCGCGGCTCGGACGGCCAGATCGACCCGTCGTTCTACCTCACGGCGCTCGTGGTGGTCGTGATCAATCTCGGCTTCCTCGCACGCGCCGGCTGGGACCTCTGAACCTCCCACGTTTCGAGCCCTGCGTGGCACGCTGTTTTCGAAGTTCGGCTCGCCCCCGGGGCAGGCAAAACGCCCGATGGGCCGCACCCGCGGGAGTCGCCGGACCAAGGGTTGGATGAGAATGCAAAGTGGGGAAACTGCTCCGAGTTGACTTCGCTTGCGGGCCCGGATATACTCGCCACCGGGGCAGACTTTACCCCGCTCAGAATCCGCAAACAGCAGCGCTTTTTTGCGCAAACATCACCGGCCCCGGCCCGTGCCGCGGCCCCATAAAATCGGCAACTCGAACGCATAGACTCGTGCCCGGGAGACGCCGGGCGAGTTTTCGCGCTTTACTGTAGCAGCACGAACCTGCTCGAAGGACCGTCCGGAGCCCGCGGCGGAGGTGGCACGTGGAATCACGCGTCCATCCCGACGCCCGGGTTGCGTCCGGTCGACAGTCAAGGAGCGTCATGCCCACGAGTTATTCCGAGATCCTCGTTCCCGTCGACAACTCGCGGGAATCCGACCTCGCGGTGGAGCGGGCCATCGAGCTGTGTTCCGCATCGGGAGGTCGGGTCACCGGAACGCACGTCTATGCCGCCCGGCTTCACGACGTCCGCTTCCGTCAGCTCGAGGTCGGATTGCCGGCGCAGTTCCAGGAGCCGGCCGAGATCCGTCGTCAGCGCAAGATCCACGACAAGCTGATCGAGAAGGGGCTCCAGCTGATCTCGGACTCGTTCCTCGACCAGATGGACGAGCGCTGCCGCGCCGCCGGCGTGCCGCTCCGTCGCCAGCTCCTGGAGGGGATCAACTTCGAGGAGATCGTGAAGGAGGCGAACGGTGGAGAGGGTCGCCTCCCGAGCCTCATCGGCTTCGATCCGAACATCGCCGACAAGTACGACGGGGGCGAGAAGGTGCGGAGCGACGTCGCCATCGGCGCGAACGGCCGGCTGGTGGCGGAGGAGGAAGAGCAGGACGAGAAGATGGCCGGCTCCTCCGGCCGGGATTATGACCTGGTCGTGATCGGCGCGCACGGGCTGGGACGCCAGCCCTACTCGCAGGTGGGAGGCGTGGTCGCCCGGGCGGTGCGGGGGATCCGCAAGGATGTGCTGATCGCGCGCGAGGAGAAGCCGCTGCGGAACGGGCGCTTCATGGTGTGCATCGACGGCTCCGCCTACTCGTACAAGGCCATGCGCGTGGCGCTCGAGCTGGCCCGCGAATACGGCGCGAAGCTCTTCGTATGCTCCTCCTTCGACGTGGAATACCACCACGTGGTCTTCCACAACATCAAGGATGTGTTGTCGGTGCAGGCCTCGAAGGTCTTCAAGTTCGAGGAGCAGGAGGAGCTCCACAACAACATCATCGACAAGGGGCTGG
>JAHWKI010000264.1 GCA_019347975.1 Gemmatimonadota bacterium | reverse complement strand
CTTCCGCATGTCCAGCCGCTCGGGCGACTCCAGCGCCCGCTGCACCGCGTCCCGGGTGATCTCGTGGAAGCGGACGCGGCGGAACCGGTCGTCGGCCTTGCCCGCGCCGTAGCCGAGCTGCTCGGCCACGTGGTAGGCGATCGCTTCGCCCTCGCGGTCCGGGTCCGTCGCAAGCACCACCTGGTCCGCGTCTTTGGCCGCCCGGGCCAGCTCACGGAGGATCTTGCCCTTGCCGCGAATCGTGACGTATCGCGGCTCGAACCCGGACTCGATATCCACGCCCAGCTCACGGTCGGGGAGGTCCCGCACGTGACCGACCGAGGCCCTGACCGCGTACCCGGACCCGAGGTACTTCCCGATCGTCCTCGCCTTCGCGGGCGACTCGACGATCACCAGACTCTTCCGCTCGCTCATCATCCTCCCGAATCCAGGTCCAGCCGTCGTACGATCTCGTCCGCGAGCTCGGCCGGGGTCCGGCCTTCCACCTCGACCACGAGCTCGGCCAGCTGGTAGAACCGGCTGCGCTCCCGGAGCAGAGACTCCGACCGCTCCAGGCGACCCGCTCGCGGACCCAGCAGCGGCCGATCCACCCTTTCCGCCTCCGCACGGGTGACCGCTTCCGCCGCGGAGATCCTCAGCCACACGCGAACGGTTCCATCACCGAGGAGCCGTGTGAGCTCGGGGCGGGTCCCCCAGCCTCCGCCGGGCGCCAGCACCACGCGCTCCGCGCCGGCCAGCTCCGCCGTGGCCTCTCGCTCGAGGGCGCGAAACGCGGCCTCGCCCTCCTCGCGGATCAGCTGACCGGCGCTGCGGCCTGCCCGTTCCGCGATCCGCTCGTCCAGGTCCACCAGCCGCCATCCCAGGCGACGGGCCAGCTCGCGGCCCACCACGCTCTTCCCTGCCGCCATGAACCCGACCATCACGATGCGCCGGGGGGCCGGGACACCGCCATGGCTCATTGGGCGCCGGATTCGTACGGCGCGGCGTCGCCCTTCTCGCGCAGCTCGCGGCCACGACGCTCGAGCTCATCGAGATACCCGTCCAGGTTCCGCCGCATCTCGGCCAGCGAGTCGCCGCCGAACTTCTCGAGCATGGCGTCCGCCAGGACCATGGCGACCATGGCTTCACCCACCACCCCGGCCGCCGCCAGCGCGGCGACATCGCTCCGCTCGCGGATCGCGTCCGCCCGCTCCTTCGTCCGCAGGTCCACGCTGCGGAGCGGCCGCATCAGGGTCGATAGCGGCTTCATCGCCACTCGGACGACCAGCGGAGCGCCGGTCGTGACCCCGCCCTCGAGACCGCCGGCGTTGTTCGACAGGCGCTTGTACCCACCCGTCCGGCGGATGCTCCAGTCGGGATCGAACTCGATCTCGTCGTGCACTTCGGAGCCGTGTCGGCGCGCGGCCTCGAAGCCGAGGCCGATCTCGACCCCTTTCATGGCCTGGATGGACATGAGGGCACCGGCCAACCGACCGTCCAGCTTGCGGTCCCACGAGACGTAGCTCCCGAGCCCCGCCGGCAGCCCCTGCGCGACGACCTCGAACACCCCGCCGAGCGTGTTCCCCTCCTCCTGCGCCGCGTCCACCGCGTCGATCATGCGTCGCTCGGCCTCAGGATCCAGCGTCCGGAGAGGGGACCCGTCCACGGCCGCGTTCAGGTCCTCGGGCCAAGCCGCCGGTGTCGCCGCGACCACTTCGCCCAGTCGCACGACGTGACTGCCCAGGGTCACCCCCAGCTCCTTCAGGAGCCGTTTCGCGACGCCCCCCGCGGCCACGCGCGCGGTGGTCTCGCGCGCGGAGGCGCGCTCCAGCACGTCGCGGGCGTCCTCGCGGCCGTACTTCAGGACCCCCACCAGATCCGCATGGCCGGGGCGCGGGAGATGAACGCGCCGGAGGTCGGCCTCGGCGACGTCGCCCGAAGGAGCCTCGGTCGCCATCGCGATGCGCCAGTTGTCCCAGTCCCGGTTCCATACCAGCATCGCGATGGGTGCGCCGATGGTCTCGCCCAGCCGCACACCACTCAGGAGCTCCGCCCGGTCCTGTTCGATCTGCATCCGGCCGCCTCTCCCGTACCCGCCCTGCCGGCGCCGGAGCTCCGGGTCGATGTCGCCCGTGCTCGACAGAGGGAGCCCCGCGGGCACTCCCTCGACCAGTGCCACCAGCCCGCGTCCGTGCGACTCGCCCGCCGTCCTGAACGTGAAATGCATCAGCCGCCTTCCTCCCTGGATCCGCGCTCCCGCAAATGACAGAGCCCCCGTGCGGGGGCTCCGTTCACATCTCGCGGGTTCAGCCGTCGCCGTCAACTGCGGCGGAGGATCGCCTCGATCCCGAAATTCTCATCCAGCACCGCGCTCCTCAACCCGTTCCGTCCCCCCTGCTTGACGGTGTACATCAGCGCATCGGCGCGCTGGATCAACTTGTCCACGGATTCCGGCGCCCCGACGCAGACCACCGCACCGATGCTGAACGAGAGGGCCAGCCCCACCGGACCGACCGCTTCCATGAGCCGGTCCTGGATCTTCTTGAGCGCCACCTCCGCGGCGCCCGGACCGGTCTCCGGCAGAAGAATGCCGAACTCGTCCCCGCCCAGCCGGGCGACAGAGTCCATGCTGCGCATGTTCTCCCGCATCGTATCGGCGATCACGCGCAGGAGCTGATCGCCCTCACTGTGGCCGCGCGTGTCGTTCACCGCCTTGAAGCCGTCCACATCCAGATACGCGAGTGTGAACGGCCGGTTGTAGCGGAGGGTACGGTTGCGCTCCAGCTCCACGAGCTCGTGGAACGCCCGACTGTTCAGGACCCCCGTAAGGTAGTCCGTCCCCGCCAGGGTGCGCTCCGTCTCCCACATCTGACGGATCTGGGCCAGCGCCAGAGCCATCACGGCGAAGAACCCGAAGCGGACAGCCATGTTCCAGTACTGAATGGCGGCGGTCGAGTAGACGGCGCCGGCGTAATGATCGGCCGCCAGCCAGAACCCGGCCGCGATCGCCGCCCACGCCACACCCGCCTGGCGGCCGAGCCGCCACGCCGCCACTGAGACGGGCACGAGGTAGAAGAGCGAGAACGAGAGCTCGGACCCGGTCACCCAGTCGACCAGCCCCATCAGGAGCGTGAGGAGCCCCGCCAGGCCGTGTACCAACCAGGCGGGCCAGCTCTCCGCCGCCGTCAGCAGGCCTCGAGGAGGGAGGGCGGGCCCCCCAAGAGGAGAGCGGAGCCCGGCCTCCGCCGCGCTCCGCTCTCCCGTTCCAGGTTCCCGATGCTTCACGTCACGGCGCTTGCGTGAGGTCGCGGGTCCGGACATTGATCACCAGCACGCCGCCCACGTCCGTGATCCCGTACAGCTTGGCCACCACGCAGTCGGCGGCATCCAGTACCACCGCGTTCGGACACGGACGCCCGAAGCCGCCATTGTCGGTATCCAGCGGGGGACCGGCTTTGAGCGGACCCGCGATGTTGTCGCGGATGTACAGCTCCGTGGTCCGGTTGAAGTGGAACGTGTTCACCACTTCGATCGAGTGGTTCGGCGTCCCCGTGAACGCGGCACCCGCGTTGTCGGTCGTCTGGTGACCACCGTCGGCCACCTCATCGTGGTCCTGGTGGAACACGGCCCCCGCGCCGCCCTGCAGCGGCTGCTCATACAGCCCCTGCAACCGCAGGTCCGGCGTGAAGAAATAGGTGGCCTCGAGACCCCGTGCGACGCCCAGGGACCCGTTGTAATTGAGTCCCAGACCGAGGACCCGCTCGGAGGCGTTGTTCACGAGATCGAGGAACTGCGACTCCGTGGAGAAGAACGGCGCCTGCTCACCATGCCAGATGAAGATGCGGCCGGTGGGAGCCTCCGCCCCCTCGCCCACCGCGATCTTGCCGCGGTCCCCGGAGGCGGTGACGTACGTGGTGTCGGACATGTCCAGGTCCACGAAGTCCCACGCGCCCTCCATTGTGAAGCCGTAGAAGAGCGGGGCCTCGGCGAGCTGACCGCGCAGCGCCATGACCGAGTCGATCTTGGCGTTCAGCCCACCGACCGCCTGCTCCACGGTCGGGAACCTGCCGGACCTCAGGAGCTGAGCCGGGTCGTCGGGGTAGCCGGGCGCGTAGGCGAAGACCTCCACCGTGTCGCTCGCGCCGGGATAGGCCTGGATCACCAGATCCGCGACGTTCGCTACCACCCGTCTCAGGTCGGCGCCCCCGTCCACCATCTCCTCATTGAGGAAGAACCGGGCTTCGGGGATATCCGCCGTGGACGTCTTGTCCGGATCCGTCACCACGTAACGAACGGTGTTCCGTTCCGCCGATGGCGTGGACACGGTGGAGTAGACGATCCGCAGCAACGAGTCCTGCGCCAGGTACTGCGGCCGGTCGCTCAAGTCGAAGAAGATCTTCGAGGAATACGACGCCTGGTTGAACTCGTCCGTAAACTCCT
>JAHWKI010000263.1 GCA_019347975.1 Gemmatimonadota bacterium | reverse complement strand
CTCTTCCCGGTCCTCGCCCAGCAGCACCTCCCGGACGTGCTGTTCGGCATCATCGTCGCCGCCATCTTCGCCGCCATCATGTCCACCGCCGACTCGCAGCTGCTCGTGGCCGCGTCGACCGTCGTGCGGGACGTCTACGAGAAGGTGCTCCGACGGGGCCGCCCGCTCACGCAGCGCCGCCTGGTGGTGCTGAGCCGCGTCGTCGTCACCGCGCTGGTGGCCGCCGCCCTCGTCCTCGGCTGGGCCGCCGACGAGCTCGTGTTCTGGCTCGTGCTCTTCGCCTGGGC
This sequence comes from Gemmatimonadota bacterium, assembly GCA_019347975.1. Classification (GTDB taxonomy): domain Bacteria; phylum Gemmatimonadota; class Gemmatimonadetes; order Longimicrobiales; family RSA9; genus JAHWKI01. The sequence continues at coordinate 4,132 of JAHWKI010000263.1, read as the reverse complement.
CGGCCTCGGCGCCGCCCTCGGGCCCACGTCCATTCTGGCCCTGTTCTGGCGTCGCACGACCGGCGCGGGCATCTTCGCCGGGCTCGCCGCCGGAACGCTCACCACGGTGGTCTGGTACTTCACGCCGGCCCTCAAGGGCGCGCTCTACGAGCTGATCCCCGCGTTCGTCGCGGGGCTCGTCGCCACGGTGGCCGTGAGCCTGATGACCGCCCCGCCGCCGGGGACCGACGAGATGTTCCGGGTGATGGATGGAACCGAGGAGGAACGCACGTGATCCGAACCGCGACGACGACGCTCCTGGCCACGCTGGCCCTGGCCGCCGGGGTCTCCGGGCAGCAGCCCGCCTACCACCCTTTCCAGCAGGGCGTCCGCTATGTCATCGAGGCCACCCAGGATGACGCGACCAGCGTGCTCACCGGGCGGGCCAGGCTGTCCTACGAGAACCGGGCCCCCGAGTCGCTGAACCGGCTCTATTTCCACCAGTACCTGAACGCCTTCCGGCCGAACAGCGCGTGGGCCCGCTACGACCTGCGCTTCGACAACCGCACGTTCCAGGACCTCGGCCCGGAAGACCATGCGTTCGAGCGGATCACCGCGTTCCTCGTGGACGGGCGCCGCCTCGAGCCCGTCTACCCGTTCGCGCCCGACTCCACCGTCTTCTATGTCGAGCTGCCGCGCCCCCTGGCCACGGGCGAGAGCGTCGAGGCGCGCATCGACTGGACGGCACGGCTCGCCACCGAGCCCCGTCGCCAGGGCCGCCGCGGCCGCCACTACGACTGGGCCCACTGGTATCCGCGCATCGCCGTGTACGGCGCCGACGGCTGGGAGTACCGCTCGCACATCCGTCCAGGCGAGCTGAACGGCACGTTCGGCACCTATGACGTGACGCTCGAGCTCCCGCGGGACCAGGTCCTCGGCGCCACCGGCGTGGTGGTGGAAGGGGATCCGGGATGGGCGGCCGCCGCGGTTCCCGGGTCGGCGCCCGTCGCCTACGGCGCGGATGTCTATCGCGCCACGGCCGCCCCCGGGCTGGATCTGCTGGAGCCCTACCCGGCGGCCGGGCGGAAGAAGGTCCGCTGGCACGCGGAGGACGTCCACAACTTCGCCTGGAGCACATCCCCCGCCTACCGCTACCGGGGCGATGCCTGGAACGGCACATTGATCCACCTGCTCTGGGAGCCGTCCAGCGAGGGGTGGGATCCCGACCGGATCATGGAGCGGCAGAAGGTGGCGCTGGAGTGGGTCGAGGAGATCTTCGGCGAGTACCCCTGGCCCCAGATCACGGTCACGGACCGGGTCGAGCGCGGCGCCACGGAGTTCCCCATGCTCTACATGACGAGCGGCGGTGCGGTCGTCCACGAGACGATGCACATGGTCGCCCACGGGGTTCTGGCCAACAACGAGTGGAAGCAGGGCTGGCTCGACGAGGGGATGGCCTCGTTCCTCACGAGCTGGCTGGAAGAGGAGCGCGGCGCCGACCTCGAGAAGGTATGGGGCGGCCCCCGCGAGTACATCGCCCGTCTCGATGCGGCGGGGCGGTCGGAGCGGGTCGCGCTGCCCGGCGCCGAGTTCTCCAGCTACCAGATGTACAGCACCATGACCTACGCCAAGGGCTCCCTGATCCTGCGGATGCTGAGGGACATGCTCGGTGAGGAGGTGTTCCGCGAAGGGCTGAGGGCGTACTACGAGCGCCACCGCTTCAGCCAGGTGACCGAGGCCGACTTCCGGCGCGCCATGGAGGATGTCAGCGGCCGCGACCTGGGCTGGTTCTTCGATCAGTGGCTCCGCACCACCGACACCCTCGATTACGTCCTGCGGGACGTGGACGTGCTCGAGGACGCCGGCGGATACACGATCACGGCCGAGGTCGTCCGGCGCGGGGAGGCGTGGATGCCGGTCGTCCTCGAGGCGGGGGATGCCCGCCGCATCCTCGATTCCCGCGACCGCGCGCAGACCGTCACGCTCCGCTCCGCTACGCGCCCCGACGCGGTCATGCTGGATCCCGCAGGCTCGCTCCTGGAGACGACCCGCGACAACAACCGCCGCCCGGTGCGGTAGCTCCGGCGACTCCCGCGCGCCCGGCCGCGGGGGCGCCGGTCACGGGTTCCTTGCCCCCTGCGCATCGGGGCGACCATATTTACGCACCTTATGACCGGGCCTGACCCGGACCGCCGCTTCACGGCCGTCCACGCCATTCTTGGCGCGCTCTTCGCCGGCACCGTTCTCTTCCTGGTGCCCACCCTCGCCCTGGCCGGCTCACCGGCCGCGGCGATCGCTGCCGCCATCCTGTGGCTCGGCGGCCTGGCTGCGCTCTGGTTCCTCCTCCGGCGCGGCACCGAGCGGGCGCGCACCGGCCTCCGCGCGGAGCGCGCCACCGGAGAGCTGTTTCGCGCTCTCGTGGACCGGAGCGGGGAAGCCTATGTCGTCCTGGACCCGTCGGGCGACGTCCGCTTCATGAGCGCCAACGTCGCGAAGATCGTCGGGGGGGAGCCGGAGCGCCTCCACGAGAACGGCGGGCTGCTGGACACGGTGCGCCAGAACGATCGGCGACGGGCGCTGCAGGCGCTCTCGCAGGTCCGTCGGCAGCCCGGAGCCACGGCGTCTCTGGAGCTCCGCGCCTGGCACCCGGACGGACGGGAGACCTTCCTCGAGGTCCGCGCCACCAATCTGACCGAGAGCCCCGCGGTCGGCGGCATCCTCGTCTCCCTCCGCGACATCACGCCTCGCAAGACGTTCGAGACCGAGATCCAGCACCTGGCCTATTACGACGCCCTCACCGGCCTCGCGAACCGCCGGTTCTTCTTCGAGCAGGGCGCGCAGGCGCTGTCGATCGCACGCCGGCACAGGGAGCCCGCGGCCGTGCTGTACATCGACCTGGACCGTTTCAAGCAGGTCAACGACACCCTCGGACACGAGAGCGGGGACACCCTCCTGAAGCAGGTGGCCGACGCGCTGCGGCGGAGCCTCCGCGATTCCGACGTCCTCGCCCGCCTCGGCGGGGACGAGTTCGCCGTCATCCTCACCGAGGTCCGCGACGTGGAGGCCGCCGGCCGCGTCGCCCACCGCATCCTGGAGAGCATGCCCGCCAGCGCCGTGGCGGAAGGGCACGAGGTCCCCGTCGGCGCGAGCATCGGCGTGGCCATGTTCCCCGAGGACGCCGAGGAGCTCGAGGAGCTGCTCAAGGCCGCGGACCTCTCCATGTACCGCGCCAAGTCGGACGCGTCGGGGATCCAGTTCTACCGCGCGGAGCTCAGGGAGGTGATGCTCGACCAGATGCGCCTCGAGCAGGACATGAAGCGCGCCTTCGAGCACCACGAGTTCCACCTCCACTACCAGCCCGTCTTCCACCTGATGACAGGGGAGATGGCCGGAGCCGAGGCCCTCTCGCGCTGGCGGCACTTCACCCGCGGCATGGTCGCCGCGTCCGAGTTCATCCAGCTCGCCGAGCGGGCCGGGCTCATCCGCTCCCTGGACCGCTGGGCCATCGCCCGCGCCATCCACCAGCGGCAGACCCTCATGGACGGGGCCTGGACCGGATGGGTGGCCGTCAACCTGTCCCCCCACTCCCTCGGCGATCCGGGGCTCGCCGCCTACATCCGCGAGACGCTGACGGGCGCCGGGCTCGAGCCGGGATCCCTCGTCCTCGAGCTCCCGGAGGCCGCCGTCTTCGGCGATGTGGACGCCGCCGCGGACCTCATGTGGGAGCTCAAGAACACCGGCGCCGCCATCGCCCTCGACGACTACGGCAGCGGCTCCACCTCCTTCAACCACCTCCGCCGTCTCCCCATCGACATCCTGAAGCTCGCGCCCGACATGGTCCGCAGCCTCGGCTCCGACTCGGGCGACGACCGGGTGGTCGAGGGCACCATCGCCATTGCCCACGGCATCCGCGCCAAGGTCCTGGCCAAGGGCGTCGAGCGCGAGGAGCAGGTCGAATGGCTGCGCGAAGCCGGCTGCGACTTCATCCAGGGCTACATCACCGGTGGCCCCGTACCCCTCGAAGAGCTCCCCGGCGAAGTGGAGAAGAGCACGGCCCTCGGCCGCTAGAGACCGCGGCCTGGCGGCCGCTAGAGACCGCGGCCTGACGGCCGCTAGAGACCGCGGCCTGACGGCCGCTAGAGACCGCGGCCTG
>JAHWKI010000060.1 GCA_019347975.1 Gemmatimonadota bacterium | reverse complement strand
CGGCCAGTAACCTCGCAGTCGGCTCGCTCGGATCCGAACTCCCGGCGAGCAGCCTCTCGAAAAGCGTCCCTTTCGGAGGCGACGTCGGCGACCCATGAGTCGCAGTGCCGCTGACATCTGCATGAATGGTACACCCGCCACCAGGCCCGGTCAAGGAATTCGAGCGAGGCTGCAAGCCCAACTGCGGCAGCGACTTACAGCATCAGATCGGATCTATCGGGAACGACCGGATCGCGTCGGATCCGCAACCCCGTGCACCCGCGTGACTTCCCCGTTTGTAACAGATGAAATTCACAGATTTCCCGCCCTTCTCCACAGCCGCACCCCCTGGTTTCCACCGGACGGGCGCCGTTCTCCACGCGCTTTTCCACAGGAGCGCGCGACCGGATGGCACGGTACGTTGGGTTCCGGACCGGGGAACGAGGGAGGCGCGCATGGATGCGGACGCGATCGTGGTGGGAGCGGGTCTGGGAGGGCTGGTGGCCGCGGCGGAGCTGGCGGACGCGGGCCGTCGCGTGATCGTGGTGGACCAGGAGCCGGAGCAGTCGCTGGGCGGGCAGGCGTTCTGGTCGTTCGGCGGCGTGTTCTTCGTGGACTCCCCGGAGCAGCGGCGGATGGGGATCCGGGACTCGCGGGAGCTGGCGTGGGGGGACTGGGTGGGTACGGCGGGGTTCGATCGGCCGGAGGACGCGTGGCCGCGCCGGTGGGCGGAGGCGTACGTGGACTTCGCGGCCGGGGAGAAGCGGTCGTGGCTGAGGGCGCAGGGCATCCGGTTCTTCCCGGTGGTGGGGTGGGCGGAGCGCGGTGGTCACCTGGCGACGGGCCACGGCAACTCGGTTCCCCGGTTCCACATCGTGTGGGGGACGGGCCCGGGCCTTCTGGAGCCGTTCATCGGGCGGGTGCGGGAGGCGGAAGGGCGCGGCCGGATAGAGCTTCGCTTCCGCCATCGCGTGAGCGGTCTGGTGGTCCGGGAGGGCAGCGTGGAAGGGGTGAGCGGAGAGGTGCTGGAGCCGAGCGAGGTCGAGCGTGGCCGTCCGAGCTCCCGCGCGGAGGCGGGCTCGTTCGAGCTGAGCGCCGGGGCGGTGATCGTCTCGTCGGGGGGGATCGGTGGGAACCTCGAGCTGGTGCGGCGGAGCTGGCCGGAGCGGATGGGCCGGGTGCCGGGTCGCATGCTGGTGGGCGTGCCGGACCACGTGGACGGGCGGATGCTGGGGATCGCCGAGGCGGCGGGCGGGCGCGTCGTGAACCGGGACCGCATGTGGCACTACACGGAGGGGATCGAGAACTGGGCGCCGCTCTGGACGGGACACGGCATCCGGATCCTCCCGGGGCCTTCCTCGATCTGGCTCGACGCCCGGGGGCGCCGGCTTCCCATGCCCTGCCTGCCGGGGTTCGACACGCTGGCGACGCTCGAGCGCATCCTGGCTACGGGCCACGACTACTCCTGGTTCGTCCTGAACCAGCGGATCATCGAGAAGGAGTTCGCTCTCTCGGGCTCCGAGCAGAACCCGGATCTCACCGGCCGCAGCATCCGCGGCGTACTCGGGCGACTGCGGCCCGGCGCGCCCCCGCCGGTGGAGGCGTTCAAGGAGAAGGGTGCGGACTTCATCGTCGAGCGGCGGCTCCCGGACCTGGTCCACCGCATGAACGCCCTCGCCGGCTCGGACCTCCTCGACGCGGCGCTGGTTGAGGGCGAGATCACCGCGCGCGACCGGGAGCTGGAGAACCCGTTCGGCAAGGACGTCCAGGTCGCGCTGATCCGCGCCGCCCGGCGCTACCGCGGGGACCGCCTGATCCGCGTCGCTCCACCGCACGCCATTCTGGATCCGAAGGCCGGTCCGCTCATCGCGGTCCGGCTCAACATCCTGACCAGGAAGACGCTGGGCGGTCTGGAGACGGATCTCTCCGGCCGTGTCCTGGGCGGCGACGGCCGGCCAATCCCGGGGCTCTTCGCCGCGGGCGAGGTCGCGGGATTCGGCGGCGGGGGGATGCACGGCTACCGGTCGCTGGAGGGGACGTTCCTGGGCGGTTGTCTTTTTTCCGGGCGGATCGCAGGGCGGGCCGCGGCGGAGGCGACCGGCTAGCGACGGTGAGCGGACGCCGGAAAATTCGGTGTCGACTTTTCGGTGGACGCGCCGCCCACACTCGCGCCATCTTGCAGCCATGCAGAACGAAAGCGCCACGGCCATCGCGCCCGACCTCCCGCCCGAGCCCGAGATGTGGCGGGCCTTCACCGAGCGGGACGCCGGCTACGACGGCGTCTTCTTCACCGCCGTCCGCACCACGGGCATCTTCTGTCGGACCACCTGTCCCGCGCGGAAGCCGCTGCGGGGGAACATCGAGTTCTTCGGCACGGCCGCCGACGCGCTCTTCGCCGGCTACCGCCCATGCAAGCGCTGCCGCCCCATGGAGGCCAGCGGCGACGCGCCCGGATGGCTGCGCGGCGTGCTGGAGACGATCGAGCGCGACCCCGCGCGTCGCATGCGGGACGCGGACCTGCGCGAGACCGGCCTGGACCCCGCCCGCGTCCGGCGGTGGTTCAAGGCCCACCACGGCATGACCTTCCACGCGTACCAGCGGGCGCGCCGCCTGGGCCGCGCCCTCGGACAGCTTTCCATCGGAGATGACATCGTGCAGACCGCCTATCGCAACGGCTTCGAGTCGCTCAGCGGATTCAATGACGCCGTCCGCCGCCTCGCCGGCGAGTCCCCCGGCCGCGCGCGCGGCACCACCGTGGTCCGTCTCACGCGCATTCCGAGCCCGCTGGGGCCCATGCTCGCGGGTGCCACGGACGACGCCCTCGTCCTCCTCGAGTTCGCGGAGCGGCGCATGCTGGAGACGCAGCTCCGAAGGGTGGCGAGACAGCTCAACGCCGTGCTGGTCCCCGGCGAAACGGAGATCACCGTCCGCACCGCCGACGAGATGGCGCGCTACTTCGCCGGCGAGCTCAGCGCCTTCTCCGTTCCCCTCGCTACGGCGGGGACCCCGTTCCAGGAGGACGTGTGGGCGGAGCTGCGGACGATCCCCTACGGCGAGACCAGGAGCTACGGCGAGCAGGCCCGGCGAATCGGACGGCCGGAGGCGGTGCGGGCGGTGGCCCGGGCGAACGGGGACAACCGGATCGCCGTGATCATCCCCTGCCACCGGGTGATCGGCTCGGACGGGAAGCTCACCGGGTACGGCGGAGGCCTGTGGCGGAAGAAGCGGCTCCTGGAGCTGGAGCGGGGCGAGGTGGAGCTGGGGCTGGGGCCAGGCTGACGCTCAGCGGCCGGCCCGGCGCAACCGCTCGCTGAGGAGGTTCAGCCCCGTCCCGATCCCCCGCCGCCCCAGCCCGGCCCTGAAGTGCTCCCCCGGCAGGTCGAACATGGAGCCGGGCAGGAGCAGGACGCCGTCCTCGGCCGCGAGTCGCTCACAGAAGGCGTCCGTGTCCCGGCCGGCGAGCGCCGGGAACACCGTCGTCCCGCCTCGCGGCGGCGTCCACCGGATCCGCTCCGGGTGTGCGTCGGCGAAGTCCGCCCACAGCGCCAGGTTCTCCCGGATGATCTCACGAGACCGCTCGAGGAGCGTCGGGCCCGCCCTGAGCGCCATGATGGACAGGATCTCGGAGGGCGCGCTGGAGCAGATGGTGGTGTAGTCCTTGAGCGCGGCCACGCGGCGGAGCACGTCCCGGTCGCGGCAGACGATCCAGCCGATCCGGAGCCCCGCCAGCGCGTACGCCTTCGACATGACGCCGAGGCTGATGTCCCGATCTCCCAGGTCGGCGGCGGCGGGCAGCTTCCGCCCCGGATCCAGCTCGACCCCGCGGTAGACCTCGTCGGAGAAGACGCGGATCCCCCGCTCCGCGCACGCGGAGTGGAGGCGGCGGAATTCCGCCTCCTCCGGGAGCGCGCCGGTCGGGTTGTTCGGGAAGTTCACCACCAGCAGCCGCGTGGACGGCCGGAGCTCCGCGATCACGCGGTCCACGTCCAGCTCCCAGCCGCGGTCCGGGTCGAGCCACACCAGGGAGACGTCGGCGCCCCGCGCCCGCGCGACGTCGTGGAGCGACTGGTACACCGGCGCCACCACCACCACGTGCTCCCCCGCGCCGACCAGCGCGGCCGCCGTCAGCAGGATCCCCTCCTCCGCCCCCGCGAACGTCAGGACGTCCTCCGGAACCGCACGCTCGTAGAGCCGCGCGATCTCCCACCGGAGCAGCGGGTGCCCGGCGGATTCGGTGTAGCCGAGGCGCAGCCCGTCCCACAGCGCGGCGCTCTCGGCGTCGGCGAGCGCCAGCAGCTCGCCGAGCCCCACAGGCTCCACGTCCGATGCGCTCAGATTGTGCGCGACATCGAACTCCCACCGCGCGTAGAAGCGCTCCAGCGCGAACGGCCGGGGGGGTAGCGGCGTCGGGTGGGAGTCCTGCGTCATCGGGGCATCATAACGCTCGTCGGGAGCCAGGTGACAGGGCCTCGATCCGCCGACGGCGTTCAGCCCGGGGCCACGGCCTCTCCCGTCTCGTTCCACAGGCGGCCCAGGACGTGGCCCACGAGGAACACCGCGGTGTCCACGACGGCATTGGGCGGGCTCTCGGGGCCGCTCGTCGCGAACAGCTCCTGCCCCCAGCGCTGCCGCTCGAAGAACTGTTCGGCGACCTCGTAGACCACGGACGCCGCCATCGCGCCGGCCAGCGGCACGTTCATGAGACCGGCCGCGAGGCCCGCGGCCAGATGGACCACGGTCCACGGGTCGATGGCCGCCTGGTTCTGCTCGGATTTCTCGCGTGCCATGATCTTCATGACAGGGCGCGGAGCGCACATCCCGGACCACGCCCGGACGCGGAAATGCACCACGTTCTCCGGTGCCGCTAGACGGACGACCCACCGGCCGCGCTCGCCACGAGCGCGTCCACCAGCACCGGCAGTACCCGCCCCAGCCGTCCGTCCACCTTCACCGCCGCCGCTTCGTCCGCCCGCGTGGGCCCGCTGTTGATCACGGCGATCGGCACCCCTTCGCGACGGGCCCGATCCGTGAAGCGCCGCCCCGAGTACACCGCGAGCGACGACCCGGCGACCAGCAGCACGTCGGCCTCCTCGAACAGCCGCCAGGCCGCGTCCACGCGCTCCTTCGGCACGCTCTCGCCGAAGAAGACGACATCCGGCTTCATGACGCTGCCGCACCCGCCGCAGCCCGGGACGCGGAAGCTGGCGACCGCCCACGCCGGGAGCTCCGCGTCACCATCCGGGGCGCTCTCGATCCCGCCGCTCCCGCCTTCGCGCCGGAGACGCTCCGACCACCTGTCGTTGAGGGCGAGGAGCCGCTCCTGGAAGGCGCCGCGCTCCTCCGCCTCTCCGCAGGTCAGGCAGCGGACCGCCGCCAGCGACCCGTGCAACTCCACCACGCGGCGGCTCCCCGCGGCGTGGTGCAGACCGTCGATGTTCTGCGTGATGACCCCACGCACCAGGCCCGCCTCCTCGAGCCGGGCCAGCGCCCGGTGGCCGTCGTTCGGCCGCGCGTCGGTGAAGCGCGGCCACCCCACCGCGCTGCGCGCCCAGTACCGGGCCCGCGCGTCCGCGCTGCGGACGAACTCGCCGTACTGCATCGGCGCCCGCTTGCGCTCGGTCCCGTCGGCCCCGCGATAGTCCGGGATCCCCGACTCCGTGCTGCACCCCGCGCCCGACAGCACGACCACGCGGCGTCCCCGGAGGAGGTCGAGCATTGGAGCGAGAACGGCGTCAGGGAAGGGCTCGGTGAGATGCATGGTCGTCGGATCGGGAGGTCCGGAGTCGTACGGCGAACAGGGTATCGAGGGGGACAGGTACCATAACCACCGTCGAATCCCGCCGCCATTGCGGCGGCGGCCGTGGCGCGGGCGGAGCCCCGGGCCTTATTCTGCCCGTCCACTCGCCGGGAGCGATCCATGGCCGCGCCGTCACCCGAACAGATGCTCGTCCATTTCTACCGCGCCGTGGTCGGGCACATGGATGTCTGGCGGCAGCGCATGGACGCCACCACCAACTGGGCCGCGGCGACGTCGGCCGGGATGATCACGTTCGCCTTCGGCACGCCCGCCTCGCCTCATTTCGTGCTCCTCCTGGCGCTGTCGTTCCAGGGGGTCTTCCTCCTGATGGAGAGCCGCCGCTATCAGACGTTCGACCTCTGGCGCCGCCGGTTCCGCACGCTGAACCGTCACCTGGTGGCGCCCGTCCTGCGTGACGGCCCGGCGGACCCGTCGGGTTCCGCGGAGGCGCTGGCCGCGGTGGCCGGGGACCTGGGCCGAACCGTCCCCCACCTTGGGCTGCTCGGATCGGCCGGCTACCGGATCCGCCGCAACTACGGCTATCTGTTCCTGGTGACCCTCGTGGCCTGGGTGCTCCGGCTCGACATGCTGGCGGGGCCGGGCGCCGGGCTCACGGACCTGGTGGCGCAGGCGCGGATCGGGTCCGTGCCGGGAGGATGGGTGGTTTCGCTGGTGCTGGTGGCCGCGCTCTCGGGAACGGCGCTGGCCCTGGCGGCGCCATCGGAGCAGATGCTGGACTGGGCGGCCGTACCGCCGCCGCTCAGGCGATGGCGGCCGCGGCGGCCGCGCGGCGATGTCGGCGGCGGCCCGGAAGAGAGGTGATGATGGAGCGACCCACGAGGATCGTGCTGGCGGTTCGCGTAGGCGAGGCGTCGCAGGCGCCGGGGCGTACGGCGGCGTGGCTCTCCTCGCGGCTGGACGCCGAGCTGACCATCGTCTACGTCGCGGCGGAGCTGCGGACGGTGGCGGAGGTCGCGCTGGCCGCCGGGATCCCCGCCGAGGAGGTGCGCTCGCGCATCGTCGACGAGGCCAGCGAACGGGCGCGGGAATGGGGCCGTGAGGCGCTGGAGGGTCGCAGCTTCGCGGTCAGGATCGAGGAGGGAGATGTCGCCGATCGGGTGGCGGCGGCGGCGGCGGAGCTGGGCGCCGACCTGATCGTCGCCGGGACGGAGGCTCGCGGGGCGATCCAGGGCATGATCCTCGGGGACACCACGCGCGACATCCTCCGCCGCGCGCCCTGCCCCGTCGTGGTCGTACCGCCGCTGGCGGAGCGGTCCTGACCGGCATGACCTCGGAGGCGTGGCTCGCCCTCGGCGTCACCGCCGTGGCGTTCGCCCTCTTTCTGTGGAATCGCTACCGGCCCGACGTCGTGGCGCTGCTCGTCGCCACGATCCTGATCATCACCGGGCTGGTGACACCCGCGGAAGGGGTGAGCGGGTTCGCAAACGAGGCCACAGTCACCGTCGCGCTGCTGCTCGTGCTTTCCACCGGGCTCATGCACACCGGCGCCGTGGACGTGGTGGCGCGCCGGGCCGTCCGTCTCGCGGGCCGGAGCGAGCTGCGGCTGCTGCTCCTGGTCGTCGGCGCCGTGGTGCCCGTCAGCGCGTTCATCAACAACACCGCCGCGGTCGCCATTCTCCTCCCCGCGCTGCTCGGCGCCAGTCGACAGGTGGGCGTCGCGCCCTCCCGCCTCCTGCTCCCGCTCTCCTTCGCCAGTCAGCTCGGCGGGTCGCTCACCCTCATCGGCACCACCACGAACCTGCTGGTGGCGGGGCTGATGCTCGAGCTGGGGCTCGTCCGCATCCGCATCTTCGATATCACGCCACCCGCCCTCATCGTGGCGGCCGCCGGGATGCTCTACCTCTTCACGATCGGACGGTGGCTCACGCCGCGGCGGGAGGCCTCGCGCGACCTGCTCGAGACCTACGAGCTCCACGACTACCTGACCACGCTCCGGATCCGTCCGGCTTCACCGCTCGACGGCCAGAGCATCGCCGCGAGCCGATTCGGGCGCGAGCAGGGGCTCACGATCATCCAGGTGGAGCACGCCGACGGATCGATGGTCGCCGCCCCCGGCGCCGACACCACACTCCACGCCGGTGACCTCCTCCTCGTCGAGGGCAAGATCCCGGACATCGCGGCTCTCCAGGCCGAGGCCGGCGTCGAGATCGAGGGGGCGGACCCCCACCTCCCCGAGCCGGGCTCCGAGCCGGTGGACGAGGACGACGACCCCGTTCGCCTCGCCGAAGTCCTGGTCCCGCCTCGCTCGCCGGGCTCCGGCCGCTCCCTTCGCGGGCTCCGCCTCCGCACGCGGTTCGCCGTGAGCGGAATCGGGCTCCGCCGGCACGGCACGCCGCTCCGCGAGAACATGGCCGCGGTCTCCCTCCGACCTGGCGATGTCGTGCTGGTCCAGGGGCGAGCCAGCGCCCTGCGTCAGCTCCACGAATCCGGAGAGCTGTCGCTGGTGGGCGCCGTGGACCTGGCCCCGAAGCGCCGAAGGAAGATGAAGTGGGCCGTCCTGGCCATGGGCGGAGCCATCCTGCTCGCGGCCTTCGAAATCGTCCCCATCATGGTCGGCGCGATGATGGGCGTGGTCTTCCTGCTCCTCACCCGCACCGTCGGTGCCGACGAGGCCTACCGGGAGATGGACTGGATGGTGGTCGTCCTCCTGGCGGCCATCCTCCCCCTCGGCCTCGCCCTCCAGAAGAGCGGCGCCGCCGCCGGCATCGCCACGGCCCTCGGCGTCCTTGCCGGACCCCTCGGTCCCTACGGCCTTCTGGCCGCCATCTACCTCGTGACGAGCCTTCTCACCAACGCCATCTCGAACGTCGCCGCCGCCGCGCTGGTCGTCCCCGTCGCCGTCGCCCTCGCCCAGTCCGCCGGGCTCTCTCCCACACCCTTCGCCGTCGCCGTCATGTTCGCGGCCTCCAATGCCTTTCTGACTCCGATCGGCTATCAGACCAACATGTTCGTGTACGGCCCCGGCGGATACCGCTTCAGCGATTTCATGCGCGTAGGGGGGCCGCTGTCCCTCGTGACCTGGGTCGTCTCCGTGATCGCGATCCCCTGGTTCATCCCGTTCGAGGCGTAGCGCCGCCCCCGGAAGCCGGAACGTCTCCTGCATGCCGTCAGGGAAACATTTACCCCCTCGGAGGACGTATGAACTGGCTGCTCACGCTCGCGATCATCCTGGTGGTCCTGTGGGTCCTCGCCGAGGTGCTCGGCTGGGTGATCGGTGCGGCGCTCAATCTCCTCTGGATCGCCGCCCTCGTCCTGCTCGCGGTCTGGCTCTTCAACAGGGTCCGCGCCCGGGTCTGACGGGCCGGCGGCTTCGGGCGGCACGCGGGTCAGGGGAGCGGGCGTCGAAATCGAGGAGGCGGGGCGCTTTACGAGGTGCGCCCGATCCGGTATCGTCAATCCATGCCTGAAGCCGTGACCCTCCCGGCCCTGTTCGGCTCCGCGTCGGCGCTGATCGTGATCGTCGCGCTCAGCTTCGTGCTCGGAGCCGTGGCCGGATACCTGGTCCGCGGGTGGCGTGAGGGCCGGGCGGCCGGGCGGGGCTCCAGGGCGGTGCAGGCCTCCGCCCGGCCGCGGGGGCCCGACCCGCGCCCGGCACTGACGAGCCGTCCCGCGGGAAGGTTCGAGAGCGCGACCGTCCGGGCGCCGGGACCGATCGAAGCCGGATCCGGCGCCTCTCCCGCGGTCGAGCCGCCGACGGTGCTCGTCGCGGATGACCGGATGGAGCTGCTGACCCTCCACGCCACCTATCTGGAGCGGCACGGATACCGGGTCCTGAGGGCGACGGACGGGGACTCGGCTCTGGCGCTGGCGCGGGCGGAGCATCCGGCGGTGATCGTGATCGATCACTCCATGCCGGGGCGGAGCGGGCTCGATGTGACCCGCGAGCTCAAGGCCGACCCGGCGACCGCGGACATCCCGATCCTGCTCATGACGGCGCACAGCTATGGCGCTATCGGGGCGACCGCCCGCGCCGCCGGCATCGCCTCCTTCATGACCAAGCCGTGTCAGCCGAGTCGCGTCCTCAGGGAAGTGGCCGCGTTCGCTCCACCCGGCGGCATCGGCAGGACTCCCAGCCCGTCGGCATAGGCCACGACGGCCTCGTGCCCGGTCAGCAGTCCACCACGTCCGTCGGCGCGCGCAGCCGGTAGTTGCCGGTGTCCAGCGTGGCGCCCGCCGCCTGGTAGTACTCCCCCCAGAAGCGCCGCACCCGCTGACCCTCCGGGGTGGTGTGGTCGGGGCCGATGACGAGGACGCACGTGCCGCGCAGCGACGGCAGCAGGCTCTGCCGCCCCTGCGAGGCGACCCACCCCTCCGGCGGCATCCGGCGCGCGCCCTCGAACTCGAACCGGGGCGTGGACTGGAGCATGTCCGAGAGGATCAGGAGCTCCTTCTCCCGCTCGCCCGCGTCGTGCAGGTGCTCGGCCGCGATGTGCATGGTCGTGAGGAGGTCCGTGGTGGGGACGCGCCGCACCAGGTTCGGATCGAAGAAGATCGGCAGCGCGTTCAGCACCCCCCGCCGGGCGGCCTCGAGCTGCCGCCGGTCGTACGAGGTGACGGCCCCCGGCCGGACGGGCTCCGGCATGTCCTGGACGAAGCTGCCGACGGAATCGCGGGAGCCGCTGCGGTACATCTCCAGCAGGACCAGGCGGTCGCCGTAGCTGAGCCCCTTCACGACCTTCTCCAGGTATGCCCGGGCCTCGACTACGGAGTGTGAGGTCTGGCTCCCGGAAAAGTCCACCACGGCCACGACGGTGCGGGGTGGTCCAATGGCCTCCGCCGCGGCCCGGGCGGACGCTTCCGACGCGGCCGAGTCGGCGCACGACGCCGCGGCGAGCGCGAGCACCGCACCGTATACGAGCCCCCGGGCGCGGCCGGCGCCGGTCCCGATCATCACTGGTTCACGCATCCACCTGACTCCCGGTTTCTGGCCCGTGTACGGGTTCTGACATTCGTGCGGGGTCCTCGGCGCGGGGTGCCTGCTCTTCCATCTGGTTCCACTGCCGCAGCAGCGAAAGGTGACGCTCCTTCACAGCGCCGAAATCGGCCGGCAGCCGGAAGCGACCATGGGCTTCAGGGACCGCGGCGTCGAAGCGCGTCTCGGTCCGGAACGCCAGGATGTTCTGCGGATCGACGCCACGCACCCGGGCGTTCTCGGCCCGGAAGATCGACGTGACGCGGGCGAGCCGGTCGCGCCGGCCCTCCCAGTCCTCGAAGGGCTTCGACTGGGACAGGAACTCGGCCCACGCGATGGCTTCCCTAGCGTCCCGGTCGGCGTCCCGGACGAGCTCCCGGTGGCGCTCGATCGACGCCCGCAGCTCCCGCTTCCGCTCCAGCATGTCGACCATGCGCGGGTCCAGCGGGTCGGCGGCCGTCACCTCGTCGCGAACCTTCAGGTACCCGAGTAGCCCCGCCGTCAGGAACAGCACGCCGTTCAGGATGGCGATGGGCACGTTGGTGGCGCGGATCCGCTCGGCGTAGTTCACGCGCTCCTCGCGCGTGCGCTGCTCGTCCTCCAGCGCCGGGCGGAGCCCGCTCAGTCGCGCGACCTCGTTGATGTTCCCGGCCTCCGTGGCCGCGGCGATCTGCTGGTCGACGGTCGCGATCTGCTCGTTCACGTCCGTCAGGCGCGCTTCGGCGAACGACGCGATCTCCTGCCGGGCGAGGAACAGGAAGGTGACCACGGCGATGCCGCCCACGAGACCGACGGTCGCCGGGATCCAGAACTGGCGACGGTACTGTCGTACGCTCCTGCCGGCCTCCGGCACATCGCGCTCGTTCACGGCGACGATCCGCCGCACGGACTCGCCGAAGATGTGGGCGAGCACGACCAGGAAGATGATGACGCCGAGCGCGAGCAGGGCCACTTCGGGGGACAGCGCGATCCGGTACCACATGCGATACAGACCGGCGAGCGCCCCGTGCAGCTCGGCCTCGGCCGCCAGCACCTGCCAGGCGCCGGAGACGTCCGTGTCCTGCGGCAGCAGCTCCTGGAACACCGGCACGTTCGCCACCCAGTCCACCGCCACCAGCAGCACGATCGCCGGCACGAACCACCACCACCGCCAGTAGCTGCGGAATCCGAAGCTGGACTGACGTCCACGGTTCGCCACTTCCAGCGTCTGGACGCGCTGCTCGATATCCGCCGTCTCGGCGCGGCCCCGGCGGATCTCCTCGAGGGAGAACGCCAGGTCGTTGAGCGCCTGACGCGTCCGCTGCACGTTGGCCTCGATGGCGTCCTGCACCCGGGTCGTGATCTTCTGGACCCACTGCGTGAAGATCTCGCTGGCGCGGCGCCGCAGCGCCTGCTCCGGCGGCAGCTCCCCCTCCGGCGGCGCGTCGGAGCGCGGCAGCCCGGCCTGGGCCCACTGCGTCCCCGATTCACGGGCTTCCTTCTCGAGATGGTGCACCTCGATGGCGAACCAGCGGTCCAGCGGCCGGGTGACGATCCGCAGCCCGCCGGCGCCGGGAGGGCCCGGCGGGATGGCCACCTCCGCCGGGTCGTCGTCGTAGTTCGCGAAAGAGGGCTCGACGTCGCTGTCGATGTCCTCGCCCCCGGACGCCCGGAAGCGCCGGATCAGCCGGTCCCACGTGTCTTTCCAGCCCATCGCACGACCTCCGTTGGGAGTGCTGCCGACGCGACGGTGCAGGGGCCGCGCCACGGTGACCGGACGGCGGCTGAGCCGCCACGGTTTCAGGAGGCCCGGCGGCTCACCTCCGGAGGCCGAGCAGCGTATCGAGCTTCGCCACCACGCCGGCGGGGGACGTGGTGGTCAGCTCGACGGTGCACGGCGGGCGCAGCTCCGTTCCCGCGCAGACCGTGGCGAGCGCCCTCGTGCTGTCCTCGCTCACCCACAGCGTGTGGTACCCTTCGACCGTGCGGGCACGCGGCGGGACCGGCCGTTCCCGCCACGCGGGGTCGCCGAATCCGTCGACGAACCGCTGCATGGCACGCTGGGGATCGGCTCCACCGGCGGCGCGCCGGAGCGTGATGGACCGGGTCACGTCGTCCACGACCACCACCCGCACCACCCCCTCCCGGATCGTTCCCTCGCACGTCATCGACGGCGGGCGAACCCCCCTGTACCGGCACGTGAAGGTACCGTAGCTCCGCGCCGCCTCGGCGGCCGCCGCCTGCGACATCCCGAGGGCGAAGCCTCCCAGCTCCGCCGGTGGCTCTCCGCCACAGCCGGCCAGGGCCATCACCACACAGCAGGATGCGAGTCGAGTCATACCCTTCTTCCTCCAGCACGCCGCCGATTCCGTCCCGATGGTCTCAGGCCGGGGAGCCTTCGAGAGGATTGACCACCGGGCCGCTCCTGTTCTAGCTTCTCAGCACGGTGACTCCCCGGCGCCGGTCCCCAGTGCCATCGCCTCAGCAGCCCGGCGACGGCAATCCAAAGGGAGCGCCGATGCCCAAGAATATCCCCAGTACCGACCAGACCGCGATGGCCGGAGACGTGGACCGCCTCCTCCGGCAGCTCAGTCCGGAGGCGGCAGCCCACGCCCGACCACGTCCGACGACGACGCCACCGCCGCGGGCGAAGCTCTCGCGACCCCGTGCCGCGCCCGCCGGTCCGACGCCTCTCGGCGTGTGGGGCCGCGTTGTGCTCACCACCCTCGCGGCCGTCGCCATGACCCAGTGGCCCTACGCCGTCTGCGGCTTCCCCCTCGCCGCTTACCTCGCCGCCGTCGCGGTGGTGCTGGTCGCCGGCGCCTGGGCCGCACACGCCGCCTGGCAAGCCGGCATGGGGGCGGCCCACGTCGCCGCCATCGTCCTCCTCTTCACCGGCGCCACCCTGGGCGCCCTCCAGCTGCTGCCGCGCCTCGGCTACGCGCCGGTCGAGACCACCTGGCGCTGTCCCGGCTGAGGCCCGGCGGAAGGACGGAATCGGTCACGGGCCCGGTCACCAGAGCGGGGACCCACCCCGGCCGCTCGACGTGCGCCGTCTGGCGTGCGCCGAAAAGCCGTGATCCGGTGGTTCCCCGTCCCCAGGCCGGAGAAGCGCCCGGGATGATCCTGAAGGAAAAGCCGGTTCACGGTGGACGGACCACGACGGCGCGGACCCGGTCACGACCGCACGCTCTTGACATTCGGAAGGCTCCGCGCGCATCCTTTCCCTTAGAACACACGGGGAGAATGCTATGGGAAAACAGGGCAACACCCTGCCGCTCCTGAAGGGAACGCTCGATCTGCTGGTGCTGAAGACGCTGAGCTGGGGCCCGATGCACGGCTACGGGATCGCGACGTGGCTGGAGGGGCGGACGGGCGGGGAGCTGGGTGTGGATGACAGCGCGCTTTACCAGGCGCTGCACCGGCTGGAGGGGCGAGGGCTCCTGGAGGCGGAGTGGGGTGTGTCGGAGAACAACCGGCGAGCGCGCTACTACCGGCTGACGGGGGCGGGTGAAGCGCACCTGCGTGCGGAGACGGAAACGTGGCTGCGCTACACGCGGTCGGTGACGGGAATCCTGGCGGTGACCTCGCCCACGGCGTGAAAAGAGGGGGTGGAATGGCGGGGTATCGTCGTCTGTTCCGGCTGTTCCTGGGCACGGACCCGGAGATCGATCGGGACGTGGAGGAAGAGATCCGTTCGCACCTGGAGATGCGGACGGCGGAGCTGGAGCGGCGAGGGGCCTCGCCGGAGGCGGCGCGGGCGGAGGCGGAGCGGCGGTTCGGGGATCTGGAGCGGGCGCGGCGGGGGCTGCGGTCGGCGGCGCGGCAGGGGCGCGGGAGACGGCGGCGGCGGGAATGGCTGGGCTCGGTGGCAGCGGACGTGTCGCTGGCGGTGCGCCGGGCGCGGTCGGCGCCGATGCAGACGCTGGCGGCGATCGGGACGTTCACGCTGGCGATTGGCCTGACGACGGCGGGGTTCACGGTGGTGGACCGAGTGCTGATCCGCAGCCTGCCGTTTCCGGACGGGGACCGGCTGGTGGCGCTGCATACGGCGGACTCGGCGGGGGTGATGGTCAGCTATCTCTCACCGGACGTGTGGCTGGACTGGGAGGAGGGGGAGCGGACGCTGGAATCCTCGGCGCTGTACGGCTTCCGACAGGAGCGGTGGACGTTCGCGGGAGAGAGGGAGCCGTTGAAGGTGGACGGCGTGCTGGTCACGACGGGGTTCTTCGACGTCCTGCGGGTCCCCATGCTGGCCGGGCGTGGCTTCGTGAAGGGGGATGCTGGGACGACCGTGGTGGTGTCGGAGGGGTTCTGGAGGAGCCACCTGGGGTCCGTTCCGGTGCCTGTGGAGATCGAGCTGAACGGGGCGCGTCGCCAGGTGGTGGGCGTGATCCCGGGCGGGCTCGAGTACCCGCTAGGGACAGAGGCCTACCTGCCGTTCGCGCCCGAGTACCGCGGGGGTGAGGCGTACAACTGGCTCAACTACTTCGCCGTGGGGCGGCTCGACGAGGGGGTGACGCTAGAGCAGGCGTCGGCGGACCTGGGCTCGATCGCGCGGGCGTCGCGGGAGGAGAATCCCGGGGCGCTGTACCTCCACGGCGCGAAGGCGACGCCGCTCCTCGACCACGTGGTGGGGGACGCGCGATCGTATCTGGCGCTGCTGATGGGAGCCGTGACCGTGCTCCTGCTGATCGCGTGCGCGAACCTGGCGGGTCTCGGGGTCGCCCGGGCGAGCGCGCGAGGGCAGGAGATGGCGCTCCGCGTCTCGCTCGGAGCGGGGCGTCCCCGACTGGTCCGGCAGCTCCTGACGGAGCAGCTGGCGCTGGCGGTGGTGGGTGGTGTGCTCGGGGCGGCGCTGGCGTACGTGGCCACCGGCGCGCTCGCAGCGCGCGCGGCCGGTCAGCTCCCGCGGGCGTCCGAGATCGGAATGGACCTGCGGGTGCTGGGCTTCGCGTTCGCGGTCGCGCTCGGGGCGGGGCTGCTGGCGGGGATCGTGCCGGCGCTCTGGGCGTCGCGCGGGGCGCCGCGGGAGAGCCTGGCGGGCGGGCGAGGAGCGGCGCACGGCGGGCGGAGCACGCCCGGCGCCGTGCTGGTAGGAATCGAAGTGGCGCTGGCGCTGGTCCTGCTGACCGGGGGTGGGCTCCTCCTGCGGAGCCTGGTCGTGGTCCTGGACCGGGACCTCGGGTACGACGTCGAGGGGATCGTGGCGGCCGAGAGCAGCCTGGGGGGTCGTCACGACGCGGAGCGGTGGCCGTCGTTCTGGCCGGAGCTGGAGGATCGGATCTCGGCCAGGCCGGAGGTCGCGTCGGTCGCGTTCGCGAACACGATCCCGACGGCGATCGGTGGGTCGGGGTTCATCGAGGTGGAGGGGCTTTCCGACCGCCGGGCGGGCGCGGCATACCGTGTCGTCAGCGACCGGTACTTCGAGACCATGGGGATCGCGCTGCTCGACGGCCGCTCCTTCGACCGCCGGGACCAGCGCGGGACGGAGCGGATCACGGTGATCAACCGGTCCATGGCCGAGCGCTACTGGCCCGGGGAGTCGCCGCTCGGGCGCCGGGTAAAGGCGTACAGCATGGAGGGGGAGGAGGGCACGGCGGAGACGGCGCCGTGGCTGACGGTGGCCGGCGTGGTGGAGGACATCCGCCACCACGGCCACGTCGACGAGAAGCGCGCGGAGATGTACGTCTCCGTCCGACAGGTGCCGCGGGCGTGGCAGCTGGCGGCGTTGACGGCCGTGGTGCGCGGGCACCCCGGGGTTCCGGCCGAGCGGCTGATCGGCCCCGTCCGGGCCGCCTTCAGGGCGCAGGACCCGGGTCTGGCGGTGGATATCGAGACGCTGGACGCGCGGCTATCCGCGATGCTGACCACGCGCAACGTGATCCTGCTCGTCCTCGCCGGATTCGCCGTCCTGTCCCTCCTCCTGGCTGCGCTCGGCCTGTACGGGCTGCTGTCCTACGCGGTCTCCCGCAGCATGCGCGAGATGGGGATCCGCTCGGCGCTGGGCGCCCGACGCCGGGGCATCCTCCGCCTGGTGCTCGGCCGCGCGCTCCGCGTCGTGGCGCTCGGCGCGGGCGCCGGCCTCGTGGTCGCCTTCTGGGCGACGCGCATCCTGGAGAGCCTTCTCGTAGACGTACCGCCCCGCGATCCCGCCAGCTTCACCGTGGCGCTGGCGGTCCTGCTCGCCGTCACCATGGCCGCCGCGCTGATCCCCGCGCTGCGCGCCACGCGCGCCGACCCCGTGGAGGCGCTCCGCGGCTGAGCGGCGGCCGGACCGAGGGGCTT
>JAHWKI010000262.1 GCA_019347975.1 Gemmatimonadota bacterium | reverse complement strand
CAGGGTGAACGTCAGGTCGTCGAAGATCAGGTCGCTCGGGCGCATGCCGTACTCGCCGACGACGATGTCGTGGATCCGTCGCGCGACCTCCATCTTCCGGTCCGCCGTCTTGGCCATCCCCTCCTCGTCGATGGTCAGCGCGACCAGCGCGGCGCCGTGCTCCACGGCCATGGGGACGACCGCGTCGATCCGCTTGCGGCCGTTCTCCAGGTTGATGGAGTTGATCGTCGCGCGGCCGGGGTACTGCCGGAGCGCGGCCTCGACCACATCGGCCTCGGTGCTGTCGATGACCAGCGGCGTCTCGACGGACTGGGCGAGGAGCTTGACCAGCCCGCGCATCTGCTCGGCCTCGTCCTGCCGCTCGGTGAGCGCGACGCACACGTCCAGCAGGTGCGCGCCGCCCTCCACCTGGTGCCGGGCGACGTTCACGATCCCTTCGAAGTCGTCCTCGAGGAGGAGCCGCTTCACGGCGCGTGAGCCCTGGCTGTTCACCCGCTCACCGATCAGCGTGGGCGGCGGGATCTGCGCCATGTCGTAGGCGGTCATGGCGCTGGCGACGCGGGGCATCAGGGAAACGTCCCGGGCCTTCGGCGTCCGCCCGCCGACCCGCTCCACCACCTGCCGCATGTGCTCGGGCGTCGTGCCGCAGCACCCGCCGACGATGGCGACGCCGAGCTCCGTCACGAACTCCTCGTGCGCGGCCGCGAGCGCCTCCGGCTCGAGGGGGTAGACCGCCACGCCGCCCTCGTTGTGCGGGATGCCGGCGTTGGGGATGACGCTGATGGGCAGCGTCGTATTCTCGGCCATCCAGCGGACGGGCTCCCGCATGTGCTCGGGGCCGGTGGAGCAGTTGAGGCCGAGGACATCGACCCGCAACGCCTCGAGGATCGTGCACGCGGCGGCGATGTCGGTGCCCAGGAGCATGCGGCCGGACGTGTCCAGCGTCACCTGCGCCTGGATCGCGACGTCGTCCCGCTCCAACTCCGCGAGCGCGCGGCGGCACCCGGTCACCTGCGCCTTCACCTCGAGGATGTCTTGGCTGGTCTCGATCAGCAGCACGTCCACGCCGCCCTCGATCAGGCCGCGGGCCTGCTCGGTGAAGGCCTCGACCAGCTCCTCGTAGGTGATATTCCCCAGCGCGGGATCGCTGGTGCTCGGCAGATAGCCGCTGGGGCCGATGCTGCCCGCGACGAAGCGCGGCTTTTCCTCCGTGGCGTATCGGTCGCACGCGCGGCGAGCCACCTCCGCGGCGGCCCGGTTGATCTCCAGGATCCGGTCCTGCAGGCCGTACTCCTTCAGCGTCAGGCGGTTGGACCGGAACGTGTCCGTCTCCACCACGTCACAGCCCACCTCGAGGAACGAAGCGTGGATCTCCTCCACCACGTCCGGTCTCGTGATCACCAGGTAGTCGTTGCAGCCCTCCAGCGCGGGGCCGCCGAAATCGTCGGCCGTGAGCCCGCGCGTCTGGATGCTCGTCCCCATGGCGCCGTCGAACACGAGCACCCGCTCCCGTAGCGCCTCGAGATATGCCGACTCGCCCACTCGCCCCTCGCTCTCCGTTTGCACCTGCCCCCTTCCCGCCCCCGAGCGCCCGAACGCGCCCGAACGCCCGAACGCCCAAACGCCAAGACGCCCCGGTCACGTCGTGACGGGGCGTCCTTGAGACCAGCGCTCGCGTTGTCCCGGCACTTTAGACCTTTGTTTCGGCGGGCTTCTCGCCCGTCCCGCGGTGCCAAGCGGCCTCCAAATGCGTCCGCGGTCCTGCTGCTTTCGTGCCTGAAGGCTACCGGCCTTCGCCTGCGCTGTCAACGCGCTCGTGGCCTGCGTCCGAGGTTCGGTGACGCACCGCCCTCGAATGCCGGGGCACTTCCGACCCGGGGCGCTAGGGCATGGCGGCCGTGTCACACGACCCGCTGGTGACCACCGGGTCGGCGTTGTTCGACTCCTCCCTGTAGCTCAGCGCGCACAGGATCTCGGACGCCGAGCCGATCCGCCACAG
Source organism: Gemmatimonadota bacterium (assembly GCA_019347975.1). GTDB lineage: Bacteria > Gemmatimonadota > Gemmatimonadetes > Longimicrobiales > RSA9 > JAHWKI01. Next base: position 2,453 of record JAHWKI010000262.1, on the reverse strand, counting down.
CCGGTGCGTCAGCGTGATCTTCCCGCTCTGCGACAGCGAGCGGATCACGTACGCGTTCTCGTTCCAGTACCCGCCCGTGGAATCGGACAGGAACCCGCCGACGAGCCAGCGCCCGTGTACCGAGTCGGGAGTCGCCACATCCACCATCAGCTGCCCGCGGATCGTGTCCCACTCCATCGTCACGGGGTGCAGCCAGCGTCCCTCGTACGCGTAGCTCCCGGTGGCGATCACCCGATCCTGCGGGTGGAGCGTGTCCTGGCCGCCGCACGCCGCCAGGGCGGCCGCAAGGAGGACTATGCTGCGTCGCATAATCGCATTGTCGTGTAGGAGGTGGTCCGAGGAGACCCCCGACAAGGTGGCCCTGCCGCGCTGCCGATGTCAAGGAATTCCTCCCACCGCTATCCCCCCGCGGGCCTCAGCCCTTCCCGCGCCATCACCGGGACGCGGTCCGGCGCCTCTTCCCGTGCGGCCGGCTTCTCCGTGCGCGCGGGTGGCGCGCTCGTCTCGGCGGGGTGAGGCTCCCTGCGCCTGTAGTGCCGCGCAAAGAAGGCGCCGAAGTCGTCCACAAGGGAGTACATGACGGGGACGAGGACCAGCGTCAGCACCGTGGCGAAGGAGAGCCCGGCGATGACCGCGATCGCCATGGGACCCCACCAGGCGGCCTGCTCACCGCCCCAGTACAGGTTGGGGCTCAGCCGGGTGAACAGACCGAGGAAGTCGAAGTTGAGCCCGATGGCCAGCGGCACGAGGCCGAGCACGGTGGTGACGGCCGTGAGCACCACCGGACGGAACCGGGTCTTGCCCCCCTGGACCAGCGCCTCCCGGCGGCTCAGCCCGTCCCGCTCCCGGAGGATGTCGATATAGTCGATGAGCACGATGGCGTTGTTCACGACGACACCGGCCAGGGAGATGATCCCCACCCCCGTCATGATGACGCCGAAGGGCATGCGAAAGATCATCAGCCCGATCAGCACGCCGACCGTCGACATCACCACGGACGATACGATGATCACCGGCTTGATCACCGAGTTGAACTGGCTGATCAGGATGAAGGAGATGAGGAACATCGCCACGAGGAAGGCGCCGCCGAGGAAGCGCATGGCCTCCATCTGCTCTTCCTGCTCGCCCGTGTAGCGCATCTCGTAGCCCGGCGGGAGGTCCGCGGCGAAGCCGGCCTCCGCCAGCGTGTTCTGGACCTCGCCGAGGACCGCGTTGCTGTTGGCGCCGGCGACCACGTCGCTCGTGATCGTGACCACGCGGTCCATGTCCTTCCGCTTCACGCTCCCGGCGCCCTCCTCGATCCGCCAGTCCGCCACCGACAGCAGCGGGACCTGGACCCCTTCCGCCAGCACGGTCAGGTCATCCAGCGCATCCAGGTCCTGCCGCCACCGCTCCGCGAGACGGACCACGATGTCGAACTCCTCCTCGCCCTGCCGGAACTTGGCCGCCTCGGTCCCCTGGATCGCGCTCCGGATGGTATTCCCGATCTGGAACGTGGACAGCCCGTAGAGCGCCGCCCTCTCACGATCGACGCTGATCACCAGCTCCTGGCGCGCGTCGTCCATGTCGCTCTCGAGACCCTCGAGCCGGTCGCCCACGGGGGCGGACTGGAGCAGCCCCACGGCACGGTCCGCCAGCCGCTTCAGCATCGCGGGGTCCTCACCGGAGATCTCGAGGCTCACGGGCGCGCCGGTGGGCGGACCGCCCTGCTGGTTCGCTATCGTGACCTCGGCGCCCGCGATCCCCGCGCCCGCCGTCTCCTGCATCCGCGCCAGCGTCTCGAAGGCGTCGTGCTTCCGGTCCTCGAAGTCCACGAACTGGAGCGTGACATTGGCATCGCCGCCGCCGGCGAACATGGCGCTCACGCCCTCGCTGCCGCCGCCGACCGTGGTGACCACGGACTCGACGTCCTCGAATCCCTCCAGCTCGGCGAGCTGCGCCTCGACGCGCTCCGCCACGCCGTTCAGGAACTCCGGCCGCGTGCCGCTGGGCACCTCGATCTGCGCCATCACCAGGGCCGGCGGGATGGACTCGGGGAAGTACTCGACCCCCGAGTTGAATCGCCCGAACAGGAAGACGGTCAGCACGAAGGCGCCCGCCGCGCCCGCGAGCACCACCAGCCGGTGGTCGAGGGACCAGCGCAGGCGCTTCTCGTAGTCGGCGATGGTCCTGGGGAGGAGCTCCTCCTGGAACCAGCGGGCCATCCGCACCAGAACGTGCCGGTGGAGCAGGAACACACCCGCACCGGTGACCAGGAGCAGGACGGCGGTGAGGGGATTCGCGAGCGCCACGCCCAGGGTGACGACCGCAGTGATGGCGAGGAGCGTCCAGCGCGCGGCCCGGGTCGGCGGTGGGCTCTTCTCGCCATCCAGCTTCATGAACATGGCGCACAGCACCGGCACGATGACCAGCGCCACGAAGAGCGAGCTGCTCAGCGTGATGATCAGCGTGAG
>JAHWKI010000059.1:13418-17004 GCA_019347975.1 Gemmatimonadota bacterium | reverse complement strand
CAGGAGGTCGTGGCGGAGATCTTCCGCAACGCCTTCGACCCCGACTTCCCGCACTACTGGGGAGAGGGGCGGTCGGACAAGCCCGGGCAGCGCGCCGTGGAGGCGGCGCTGGTGGCGGACGCGCTCTGGAGGCTGCGCGACCCGCTGCTCGACCGGCTCACCTCACGCGAACGGGCCAACGTCCAGGAATGGCTGGCGAGCTGCACTGTGCTGCCGGAGCGCACCAACAATCACGCCTGGTTCCACTGCCTCAACCAGTCGGCGCGCCTGCGGCTCTCGGAGCGCTGGCCGGAGTTCTCGGGCGACGAGGAGTGGATGCTCGCAGACCTGGAGGCGCTCGACGCCCTTTTCATCCCCGGCAACGACGGGTGGTACAGCGATTCGCCCAAGATCCCGATCTACGACTACTACAACTTCTGGACGTTCGGGAACTTCCCGCTGCTGTGGAGCCGGATGATCGGCGAGCGCTATCCGGAGTGGAACCACACGTTCCTCTCCCGCGCGCGCCTCTTCCTGGAAAAGGTCCCCTACTTCTTCGCCCCCGACGGGAGCCATCCCTGGTTCGGGCGCTCGCTGGTGTACCGCTGGGCCCTCCTCGCGCCGATGCTGCTGGGCTACCGGCAGGGCGTCTGGCCCCACTCGGCCGGGCTGCTGCGGCGCATCGTTCGGCTCAATCTGGAGTTCTACACCAAGATCGGGGCGTTCGACCCCGAGCTCGGCAAGCTCCGAGAGACCCTCTCCGCCTGGGGCACGCCCGCGGTGCGGGAAGGCTACATCGACAACGGCCACCCCTACTGGTCGACGCTGGGAATGATGATGTACGACATCCCGGAGGGGGACCCGTTCTGGACCGAGCCCGAGGAGCCGCTGCCGGTCGAGCGCGGCGACTTCTCGGTGCGTTTCGAGGGGCCGCGCATGCTCCTGACCGGCACCCGGGCGTCGGGGCAGATCCGCTGGATGCAGGCCCGAGCCGCTCCCAAGTTCCCGAGCTACCGCGACAAGTACACGAAGTTCGTCGCCTCCACCCATTTCCCGTTCAATATCCTCGACGACGAGGAGCACGCCCCCTGGGACGCGGCGCTGGTGTTCCGCAACCCGGCCACGGGAAGGAGCGCGGGGCGCGTGGGGGTTCTCCACGGCGAGCTGCTGGAGGACGGGGTACGGACCCGCTGGTGGACGGATCTGGGGGGCAAGCGGATCGAGGTGCTCAGCCGCGTTCGCCTGATCGGCGAGTTCGATGAGCGGGTCCATACGATCCTCTCCCCCGTCCCGCCGGAGGGAATCGAGGTCGAGGCGCTCGAGGGCTCTCACGCCCTGGGGCTCCGGGAGGGGGAGGCGTACGAGGACCACCACTCCGGAGCGTGGCGCTATCTCCGCTCCCGGCGGAGCGGCCACGCAGTTGCCACTTGGAGCCTCACGGGCTACGACCGGCTGAGCGCGGTGGAATGGTTCGATGAGAGCCGGAACACGCGCGTCAACATCATTCATCCTCGGATGGTGGTGAACTCGCTGGAGGGCCGGCTCGGCGGCCCGACGACTTTGGCCAGCCTGCACTACGCCAGTCCGCGCCCGATCGAGCTCGAGGTGCTCCTGCGCCGCGGTGAAGAGCTGGCCGCGGGGTGGAGAGCGCGGCCTCTCGAACCCGCTTCCGCTTAGTCGAACCTGTCAACCTGCTCATCTCTCATGTATACCTGATGCACCTTTCACAGAGATCTGCGCTGCTGCTCCTCCTAGTGGGGGCGATCACCCACCCCGCCGCCGCCCAGTCTCCCGCATCGCGGTGGAGCCCGGGAGCGGACGTGCGGAGCCGTTACACCATCAACGACGGCTGGATGTACTACCCGGGCGGGGTCGAGTTCGCCGAGAAGGCGTTCGTCTCCAACGTCGGCTGGGAGCCCGTAACGGTCCCGCACACCTGGAACGCCTTCGACCCTTTCGACGACGAGGACAGCTACCGGCGGGGGATCAGCTGGTACCGGCGAACGCTCGACCTCGACGAGTCGCTGCGTGGCAAGCAGCTCTTTTTGTACTTCGAGGGCGTGAACCAGGTTGCGGATGTTTACGTCAACGGCGCCTTCGCCGGGCACCACGAGGGCGGCTACACCGCGTTCGCCGTAAACATCACCGACCTGCTCGTCTTGGATGAAGAGAACCTGATCGCGGTGCAGGTCGACAACAGCCACGACCCGCACATCCCCCCGCTCTCCGTCGGGTTCGCCCTCTACGGCGGCATCTACCGCGACGTGTGGCTGATCGCGACCGAGCCGGTGCACGTGAAGGTGACGGATCACGCGTCGAGCGGCGTCTACGTCTCCACGCCGGAGGTCTCCCGCGAGCGCGGCGAGGTCCGCGTGCGCGGCACGATCGTCAACGACGCGGCGGACGCGCGGCGGGTGCGGGTGCTCAACACCGTCGTGGACGCGAGGGGAGAGCGCGTGGCGGAGAGCTCGTCCAGGCTGACGGTCCCGGCCGGCGGCGAGGCGAGCTTCGCGCAGAACCTTCCGCCGGTGCGCGACCCGCACCTCTGGTCCCCGGACGACCCGTATCTCTACACGGTCTACACCCAGGTGTACGACGGCGACTCGCTCGTGGACCGCGTCCGCAACCCGCTCGGCTTCCGCTGGTTCCGCTTCGATTCGCAGGAGGGCTTCTTCCTGAACGGTGAGCGGCTGGAGCTTCGCGGCACCAATCGCCACCAGGACTACGAGGGGCTCGGGTCGGCGCTGTCGAACCGGTTACACGTCCAGGACCTGGAGTGGATCAAGGAGATGGGCGCGAACTTCCTGCGGCTCGCGCACTACCCGCAGGACCCCACGGTGCTCGAGGCCGCCGACCGGCTGGGGCTGCTGGTATGGGAGGAGGTGCCGGTCGTCAACTACATCACGCCCTCGGAAGAGTTCGAGGAGACCGCGAAGGGGGTGCTCCGGGAGATGATCCGGCAGCACTACAACCACCCGTCGGTGATCCTCTGGGGGACGATGAACGAGGTCCTGCTCTGGAGCAAGGAGGGGGCGCGGATCCGTGATCACACCGACACGGCGTACCTGCGTCAGGTCCGCGACTTCGCGGCCGAGATGGACGCCCTGGTCCGCGCGGAGGACCCCTCGCGCTACACGGCGATGGCGATCCACGGCGGCGGCGGCGACTACGATGAGGCGGGAATCACGGCGATCCCCCAGGTGCTCGGGTTCAACACCTACAGTGGGTGGTACGGCGGCGACTTCGAGGGCTACGGCAGGATGCTAGACCGCCGCCACGCCGAAAACCCGGAGCAGGTGATCTTTATCAGCGAGTACGGGGCCGGCAGCGACCTGCGTCTGAACTCCCTGGTGCCGGAGCGCTTCGACCACTCGAGCGCCTGGCACCGGATGTACCACGAGTCGTACCTTCGGCAGACCCGGGAGCGGCCCTTTGTGGCCGGCACCGCCATCTGGAACCAGTTCGACTTTTCGCAGCCGCACATCGGCGAGTCGATGCCGAACATGAACCAGAAGGGGATGCTCACCTGGGACCGCCGGCCCAAGGATGCCTTCTACCTCTACAAGGCCAACTGGAACCCGGAGCCCCTGGTCTACATCGCCAGCCG
>JAHWKI010000059.1:10771-13318 GCA_019347975.1 Gemmatimonadota bacterium | reverse complement strand
TCGAACGCCCAGTACTCGGACGAGGACGGCCTCGTGTGGGAGGCCGACCAGCCGTATCGGGAGGGCGGCTTCGGGCACCTTGGCGGCGAGCGGGAGCTGATGAGCCGGGCGGTGGTCGTTACCGGCACCCCGAAGACGGCACTGTACGTCACCTACCGCAGCGGGCTCGAGGGATACCGCTTCGACGTGCCCGAAGGCGACTACCTCGTGGAGCTGAACTTCGCCGAGCCCGAGGAGTTGGAGCCCGGCGAGCGCGTCTTCGACGTGGCGGTCAACGGAAAGACGGTGCTCGAGCGGGTGGACCTGGCCGAGGAGACCGGGCTCGGCCGCGCCAAGCCGGTGCTCATCGATACCTCCGTAGCCGCCGGCGAGGGGCTGCTCGTCTCCTTCCGCCCGGTCGCCATGGAGCCGCTCCTCAACGGCATCCGGGTGCGGAGGCGATGACCCGTCCCGGCGAATCGCACGTCGCCCGCCTTCTCGGGCTGCTCGCCGCATTCCTCGCCGGCGGCGTCTCACTCGCACCACCCGCGCGCGCGCAGGCGCCGGCCCGGACGGAGGTGCTCGCCTTCGCGGACACCGCGGACATCCGGGTCGAACTGGAGGTCCGGGACGCTGCCGCTCTGGCGGGCGCCCCGGTCAGCGCCGTCATCACCGCGGCCGAGGACGGGGAGGTCCTGTGGTCCGGAGAGATCGGGCGGCTCGGCGTCGGAGCGGACGGGACCGGCCAGCTGACCGCGCACGTCCGCGGGCTGGACCCGCGGCTGTGGAGCCCGGCTTCGCCGCACCTGTACCACCTGAGCGTCGAGGCCGGCGGGTCCGGGGACCGCATCCGAGAGACGGTGCGCTTCGGCTTCCGCTCATTCCAGGCGCGCGACGGGCGGCTCCTCCTCAACGGACGTCCCCTCTTCCTGCGCGGGAACTCGATCAATCCCCCGGAGCGCACCCTCCCCGACTCGCTCGAGGAGAACCGCGGCTTCGCGGAGGACTACATCCGCTATCTGAAGAGCGTCGGGGTGAATATCATCCGCCTGACCCGGCATTCGGACGTCTGGCTGGACGTCGCGGACGAGATGGGCATGCTGGTCTTCCAGGGCGAGTACGGCACGCCCGAGGGCGGCACGCCGACGAGCCCGCCGGACCGCCCCTTCGAGGAGTCGATCGAGTGGTACAAGGAGGACGTTTTCGAGCCGCTGGTGAACCACCCGAGCGTGGTGATCTACGTGCTCTCGAACGAGCAGGCGGCGCCGGAGATCTCGTACCTCAGCCGCGGGGCGGAGGAGGTGGAGCGGTTCCTCACGAGCGTCTACCGCGAGCTGAGCGGCTGGGACCCGAACCGCGCCTACATCGGCAACGCCGGGTACGGGTTCGGGCGCTCCGGCGACATCTGCGACATCCACCGCTACTGGGGCTGGTACTACAACTCTTTTCTCAGCTTCTACACGCTCCGGGACCCGGGCATCTGCTGGAGGAAGGGCCGGGTCCAGCCGATCACGCTCACCGAGAACACCGGCAACTACACGGGCGTGGACGGGCGGTTCAACCTGGTGTCCGCCAGCAAGCAGCCCGACTCGCAGCTCAACTGGACGGGCCACGCGCCGGAGAGGGAGCAGGCCGGGCGGGCGCTGGCGTACCAGGCGTTCGTCGCCAAGCAGGCCATCGAGATCAGCCGGCGCATCCGCGCGCGCAACCCGACGGTGGCCGGGCTCATGCCCTTCACCACCCTCTTCCACAACTGGTGGGGGATCGGGGAGTTCGCGGACATGGGGCCGAAGCCGGTCGCCGAGCAGTACGCCGTTTCGTACCAGCCCGTCCTCCTGAGCTGGGAGCTCTGGACCCCCCAGGTGTACGCCGGCAGCACCGTTACCCCGGTGGCTCACGTGGTCAACGACGCCGAGTCCGGGGAGGATCTGCGCGGGATCGAGCTGCTCTACACCCTCACCGGAGCGGACGGAACGCTCCGGCACCAGGGGCGGGAGCTGCTTGCGGACGTGCCGTACTACGGAACGACGAGCCTCCCGGTCTCGATCCCGTTGCCCACCGGGCTGCCGACCGGGAGCTACACGCTCGCCGGCCGCGTCGTCCGGGGCGGCGAGACCCTCTCGCGCAACCAGGTCCGGATCTTCGTCGCGGAGCCGGGCTTCGCCGGCGCGGCGCGGGGTCTCGAGAGGCGGGTGCGGCTCTACGACCCGCGCGGCGAAACCCGGCGGGCGCTGCGAAAGCTGGGCGTGCCCTTCCGGGAGGCGACCGGCTTCGACCGGCTCGATCCGGCTCGGGAGGTACTGGTGGTCGGCGCCTGTGCGTGGGACGATGCCTGCGCCGGCACCGGGGACGGCGGGGACCGGCTGCGCGCCTTCGTCGACGCCGGCGGCCGGGTGCTCGTCCTCGAGCAGAACCCCGAGCGGTTCGCTACGAGCTGGCTGCCCGCCGCGGTGCGCCTGCAGACGGAGGCGCTCGACCACCCGCTGGTCTACCCCGGCGGGCGCCCCTTCCGCAACGCGATGGCGGTCAACCCCGAGCGGCCGGACCACCCGGTCTTCGACGGGATCG
>JAHWKI010000059.1:8286-10671 GCA_019347975.1 Gemmatimonadota bacterium | reverse complement strand
GCCGTACATCGACTCGAAGATCGTCTGGGGCGACTACGAATCGGAGCGCGGGCTCGTCACCGGCATCTACCACGGCCTGCTCCTGAACACCGTACCGATCGTCCCGCCCGGGCTGCGGGAGAAGTATCCGCTGCGCGTTGACGAGCGGGGGTTCCACTTCGCCGGGGGCGGGGGCGGCTGGAATACGAGGCCGTCCATCCAGTACGTGGGCAAGGGGCGCCGACCGTACGGGCCGTACGGATTCAGCCTGGGTGGATCGGTGCGTCTCCCCGACGGCGCCGGTACGGTGGGCGAGGGGCGGTTCAAGCTCCGCGTACCCGCGGACCGCACCCGCATGATCACCACCGTCTGGAACCCGGTGGCGGAACCGCTCGACCTGGAGATCGACGTGAACGGCGCACGGCGGCGACAGACCATTGCGCCGGGCACGACGGCCCGCATCGAGACCCCACTGGACGAGGAGACCGCGCTGGCGGTCGCCTACCGGGGGGATCGCCGGCTGGTTCTCCTGGAGACGGACTTTCGCTGATGATTCCGAAGTCTTTTGATCTGACGGGCAGGGTGGCCGTGGTCACCGGCGGCTACGGCGTCCTCGGCGGCAGCATGGCCGCCGGCCTGGCCGCGGCGGGGGTGAAGGTGGCCGTGCTAGGGCGCCGCCGCGAAGCCGCCGACGGAAAAGCCGAGGAGCTGCGGCGGGCCGGTGGCGAAGCCATGGCCGTGGTCGCCGACGTGCTCGAAGAGGAGCAGCTTACGGCGGCCCGCGACGAGCTTCTGGCGGCGTGGGGGCGCGTGGACATCCTGCTCAACGCCGCGGGCGGAAACGTCGCCCGCGCCCGCACCGATGCGTCCCCGGTGTTCAACATGCCCCTGGACGCATTCGATGAGGTGGTGCGGCTCAACCTGCACGGGAGCGTGCTCCCGAGCCTTGTCTTCGGCAAGGCAATGGCGGAAGCCGGGCGTGGCTGCATCGTCAACGTCTCCTCCATGGCGGCGCAGCAGGCGATCAGCGGGGTGCTCGGCTACTCGGTGGCCAAGGCCGCGATCGACAACTTCACGAAGTGGATGGCGGTGGACCTGGCGCGGCGGTTCGGCGACGGCCTCCGCGTCAACGCGATCGCCCCGGGTTTCTTCATCGCCGACCAGAACCGTGACGTGCTGATCGACGCGGAGGGTGGCTACACCGCCCGCGCCCGCACGATCATCGCCCGCACGCCGATGGGCCGGTTCGGCGCGCCTGAGGAGCTGAACGGTGCCGTGCACTGGCTGTGCAGCGACGCAGCCTCCTTCGTGACCGGCACGGTAATTCCCATTGACGGCGGCTTCAACGCCTTCAGCGGAGTCTAGGGGCTCCACCTATGCCAGGATCGAACCCATGAAGCTTGGACTCGGGTTGTATCGCGGCTTGCTCACCGAAGACAACTTTCGCTTCGCCCAGCAGGCCGGCGTGACTCACCTCGTCGTTCACCTCGTCGACTACTTCGCAGGCGACAACCCCGAACTGGCGAGTGGCCCCGCCGCGACAGGCTGGGGTGAGACGGACGGCCGCCCCTGGAGCTACGAGGACCTCCGCGACATCAAGAAGTCGATCGAGGCGCACGGCCTGGTCTGGGAGGCCATCGAGAACTTCGACCCCGCCCACTGGCACGACGTCCTGCTCGACGGCCCGCGCAAGCGGGAGCAGATGGAGAACCTCAAGCGCACCGTCCAGACGATCGGCCGCGTGGGAGTCCCCATCATCGGCTACAACTTCAGCATGGCGGGTGTGTGGGGCTGGACCAAGGGCCCCTTCGGCCGGGGGGGTGCGATGTCGCAGGTCTACGACGAATCCAGGATCGACAAGGATACACCGATGCCCAACGGCATGGTGTGGAACATGATCTACGATCCGCACGCCCCCGAGGGGACGGTACCGCCCGTCTCCGACGGGGAGCTGTGGCAGCGCTTCGAGTGGTTCCTTTCCGAGATCCTCCCGGTGGCGGAAGAGAGCGGGGTGAAGCTCGCCCTGCACCCGGACGACCCGCCCTCAGATACGCTGCGCGGCACGGCGCGCCTGGTTAACCAGCCACACAAGTACCAGCGCATGCTCGACCTCGTCCCGAGCCCGGCCAGCGCGCTGGAGTTCTGCCTCGGCTCATTGCAGGAGATGAGCGACGGAGACGTGTACGAGAGCATCGAGCACTACGGCCGGCAGGGGAAGATCGCCTACGTCCACTTCCGCAACGTACGGGGCAAGGTGCCCCGCTACCAGGAAGTGTTCGTCGACGAGGGAGACCTCGACATGCTGCGCGTGCTTCTGGCGCTCCGGAGCGTGGAGTACGACGGCGTGCTCATCCCCGACCACACGCCGGAGATGAGCTGCGGCGCCCCCTGGCATGCGGGGATGGC
>JAHWKI010000059.1:4507-8186 GCA_019347975.1 Gemmatimonadota bacterium | reverse complement strand
GAATGGCGCCCGGCGGAAGCCCCGCTCATGACCCGCTGGGCCGCGGACGTCTCGCCGGAGAACGCGCTCGTCGAGTACCCGCGCCCGCAGATGGTGCGCGAACGCTGGCAGAGCCTGAACGGTCTGTGGCAGTTCGGGGTCGCGGAGGAGGGCGAGGCGGCGCCGATCGGGCGTGAGCTCCCGCGGCGCATCCTGGTTCCGTACCCGGTGGAGTCGGCGCTCTCGGGCGTGGGCGAGCACCACGACCGGCTCTGGTACCGGCGCACCTTCCGCGTCCCCGCCGCATGGAAGGGCGAGCGGGTGCTGCTGCACTTCGGTGCGGTCGACTGGCTGGCGGAGGTGTGGGTGAACGGCACGCGCCTCGGCGAGCACCGCGGCGGCTACGACGCCTTCTCCTTCGACGTCACCGCCGCCCTGCTCTCCGGTGCGGAGCAGGAGCTGGTGGTGGGGGTCTGGGATCCGACCGACGCGGGCAACCAGCCGCGCGGCAAGCAGGTGGAGAAGCCCCGTTCGATCTGGTACTCGCCCGTCACCGGCATCTGGCAGACGGTCTGGCTGGAGCCGGTGCCCGCCGCGCGCGTGGAGCGCCTCCGGCTCGCCCCCGACGTTCCCGCGGGCGCGCTGCGGCTCACGGCGGTGACGGAAGGGGCACGGCCGGGTGACGTGGTGCGGGCGGTGGCGCTCTCGGCGAGGCGCGAGGTGGGGCGGGTGGAGGGGGCGCCCGGCGCGGAGCTGCGCCTCCCGGTGCCGGATGCGCGCCTCTGGTCCCCCGACGACCCCTTTCTCTACGACCTGCGCGTCTTGCTGCTCCGCGACGGCCGCTCCACCGACTCCGTCGGCAGCTATTTCGGGATGCGGCAGGTCGCGCTGGGGCAGGACTCCGCCGGCGCCACGCGCATCCTGCTGAACGGTGAGCCCGTCTTCCAGGTAGGGCTGCTGGACCAGGGATGGTGGCCGGACGGCCTCTACACCGCGCCGACCGACGAGGCGCTGCGCTACGACCTGGAGATCACCAAGCGGCTCGGCTTCAACATGACCCGCAAGCACGTCAAGGTGGAGCCGGCGCGCTGGTACTACTGGGCCGATCGGCTGGGGCTCCTCGTCTGGCAGGACATGCCCAATGGCCGCAGCGCCCCCGAAGCGAGGCCGCAGTTCGAGACGGAGCTGCGCGAGATGATCACCGAGCTGCGCAACCACCCCTCGATCGTGCTCTGGGTTCCGTTCAACGAGGGGTGGGGGCAGTACGATACGCACCGGATCGCGGGGTGGGTGAAGGAGCAGGACCCGACCCGGCTGGTGATCGACGCCAGCGGCTGGCGGCACGAGGACGCGGGCGACGTGCGGGACGTGCACCGCTACCACGGTCCGCAAGCCATGCGCCCCGCGCGAGGCAAGGCCGCGGTGGTGGGCGAGTTCGGCGGCCTCGGCCGGGTAACCCCGGGCCACACCTGGACGGACGAGGGGTGGGGCTACGGCCGCACCAATCTCTCCGCGGCGGAGCTCGCCGACCGCTACGACCAGCTCCTCGGCCGCATGTGGCGGCTGCGCGACACGCACGGGATGAGCGCCGGCGTCTATACCCAGCTCACCGACGTGGAGCGGGAGATGAACGGGCTGCTCACCTACGACCGAGCGGTGCTCAAGATCGACACCGCGCGGCTGGCGGCGGTCAACCGCGGCACAACGCCGCTGGTGCTTCCGGAGATGCGCGAGTTCACGGACTCCGCCCGCGTGGAGATCGTCCAGGGTCGGCCGACGGAGCTGCGCTACTCGCTGGACGGGAGCGATCCCGGCCCCGCCTCCCGCCGCTACACCGGCCCCTTCACCCTCCGCACCGACGCCGACCTGCGGGTGCGGGCGTACGACGGCGGGACGCCGGTGGGGCCGGTGGTCACCGCTCGCTTCCGCAAGGTGGCCGGGCGGGCGCCGGTGACGGTGAAGGGCGCGGTGCCGGGGGTGGAGTACGCCTACTACGAGGACGAAGCCGTCCGGCCGCTGCGCCGCTCGGTGGAGCCGGACCCCGCCCCGGACCCGCTCCAGCCGGTCGCCACCGGCGTTCTACCCGATCTTTCGCTGCGTCCCGCCCAGCGCGAGGAGAAGTGGACGATCCAGTACCGCGGCTATCTCCGGGTCCCGCGGAACGGCGTATACACCCTCACCACCGAGAGCGAAGACGGGGTCAAGCTCTGGGTGGGCGACCAGGTGCTGATCGAGGCGATCAGCTACTCGCCGGCTGTCGTGGAGAATACCGGATCGGTGGCGCTCCAGGCGGGGCTGCACCCCTTCATCCTCGGCTTCCTGAAGATGCACGGCCCCGCGGTGCTGGACGTCTATATCGAGGGGCCGGGGCTGCCGCGGCAGCGCCTCTCGGGGGAGATGCTCTTCCGCGCTCCCGACGGCCGTGCGGGGGGTGCTTGGTGAGAGAGGACGGACCGGTTGCGAAGCTCGCCACGGATGCGGCGAGGCGGCCGCGTTCCCCGCTGCTGCACCCCGACCGCTACTTCGACGCTAACCCCGCCGTGCGGGACGCGACGCGGGCGCTGTACGAGGAAACGCGCGACCTGCCGATCGTCTCCCCGCACGGGCACGTGGACCCGCGGCTGCTGGCGGAGAACGAGCCCTTTCCGGAGCCCACGGCGCTGCTGCTGATTCCGGATCACTACATCTTCCGCATGCTCTACTCGCGGGGCATCCCCCTCGAGCGCCTCGGCATCCCCGCCCGCGACGGCACGCCCGTCGAGGAGGACCCCAGAACGATCTGGCGTCTCTTCGCCGAGCACTACTTCCTTTTCCGCGGCACGCCCACGGGCGCGTGGCTCGACCACGAGCTGCATGAGCTCTTCGGCGTCTCCGTGCCGCTCTCGGCCGGAACCGCCGACCGGGTCTACGACGAGATCTCCGAGAAGCTCCAGTCGCCCGAGTTCCGCCCGCGCGCCCTCTTCGAGCGCTTCCGCATCGAGGTGCTCGCCACCACGGACGCGGCGACGGACCCGCTGGAGCACCACAACGAGATCCGCGAGAGCGATTGGGACGGACGGGTGATCCCCACCTTCCGCCCGGACGCGCTCTTTCGGATCGCCCATGCGGGCTGGCGAGGAGAAGCCGAGGCCCTCGCCCGGGCGAGCGGAGTGGAGATCCGGAGCTACGAGACCTTTCTGGAAGCCATCCGGAACCGGCGAGAGTTCTTCCGGCGGATGGGGGCCACGGCCACGGATCACGGCGTGGAGGAACCCTTCACAGTCGAATTGCCTCCGAAGGAGAGGGAGGCCCTCTTCGCCCGGGCGCTCGCGGGGGATGCGACCCCGGAGGACCAGCGCCGCTTCGAGGCGCAGATGCTGATGGAGATGGCGCGCATGAGCTGCGAGGACGGGCTGGTGATGCAGCTGCATGCCGGATCACTCCGGGACCACAACCGGGCGGTCTTCGAGCGCTTCGGGACGGACAAGGGGGGCGACATCCCCGTGCGGACGGAGTGGACGCGCAACCTGCGCCCTCTGCTGAACGCCTACGGAAACGACCCGCGGCTCACCCTGGTTCTCTTCACGCTCGACGAGAGCACGTACGCGCGTGAGCTGGCTCCCCTGGCGGGGCACTACCCGGCGGTGAAGCTGGGCCCCGCCTGGTGGTTCCATGATTCGATCGAGGGGATGACCCGCTACCGACAGCAGACCACGGAGAC
>JAHWKI010000059.1:1767-4407 GCA_019347975.1 Gemmatimonadota bacterium | reverse complement strand
CATCCCGTGCACCAGGCGATGGAGCACATGGCCGACCGGCTGTGGGAGAAGTCGGGCGCCACGATGCGCATCGACATCTACCCCAGCGAGCAGCTCGGTACCGAGCGGCAGACGCTGGAGCTGCTGCAGATCGGCAGCCTGGGAATGACCAAGGTGTCGGCCGCGGTCCTCGAGGGGTTCGCTCCGTCCTTCCGCGTTTTTGGCCTGCCCTACCTCTTCCGGGACGAGGAGCACCGCTTCGCAGTGCTGGAGGGACCCATCGGGCGGGAGCTGCTGCAGGGGACCGAGCCGTATCGTCTGCGCGGCCTGGCGTACTACGATGCGGGCGCGCGGAGCTTCTACACGGTGGACCGCCCGGTCCGCGCCCCGGAGGATCTGGCCGGGCTCAAGATCCGGACGATGGAGAGCGCCGTGGCGGGGCAGATGGTCAGAGCGCTCGGCGGCTCTCCGACTCCCATCAGCTGGGGCGAGCTGTACACCGCCCTGCAGCAGGGGGTCGTCGACGGCGCGGAGAACAACCCGCCGTCGTTCCACCTCGGGCGCCACTACGAGGTTGCGCCCTACTACGTTCTGGACGAGCACACCGCCCTGCCCGACGTCCTGCTGGTCTCGATGGAGTTGTGGGAAGAGCTGACGCCGCGACAGCAACGCTGGCTGCAGGAGGCGGCGCGGGAGTCGGCCGAGTACCAGAAGCGCCTCTGGCGCGAGGCCACGCGGGAGGCGCTGAAGGCGGTACAGGAGGCGGGGGTCGAGATCATCCGCCCGGACAAAGAGACCTTTCGAGCCGAGGTGGCTCCGATGTACGAGGTTTTCCTTCGCGACCCGCAGATCGGTCCCCTGATCGCGCGCATCCGGGCGGTGGAATCATGAGGGCGGACCCGAGTGGGATGCAGCGGATCAAGGCCGTGGTCGACCGACTGCTCGGCGGAGCGGTCGCCGCGGTCATGGGCGTGCTCATCCTCGACGTGCTGTGGCAGGTGTTTACCCGCTTTGTGCTCCGGGACCCGAGCTCATTCACCGATGAGCTGGCCCGCTACCTCCTGATCTGGGTCGGGCTGCTGGGTGCCGCCTACGTCGCGGGTCAACGCCAGCACCTGGCGATCGACCTCCTGCCCAACCGGCTGACCGGGCGCGCGGGCCACGCGCTGGGGGTGGTGATCGAGGGTACGGTGCTGGCCTTCGCGGTCGCGGTGATGGTGGTGGGCGGCGCACGGTTGGTCGGCCTCACCCTGACGCTGGGGCAGACCTCGGCGGCCCTGCGGATCCCGCTCGGGTACGTGTACACGGTGCTCCCGCTGAGCGGCCTCCTGATCGCCTTCTACGCAGCGGTGTTCCTGGGTGAGCACCTGCGCGGATTGCGCGTGGGGGCGGAGGAGCGGGACGTCACGCCCGGCCCTATCGCCCGCGCCACGGCCGCGCCCCCGGACGGCGACCCGGAGGCGGGGTAATGGCGCTGCTCGACACCCTGGTGCTCGGGGGTGTATTCGTGCTGCTGCTGGCGGTCGGCCTACCGGTGGCCTTCTGCATCGGCATCGCCACGGTGGCGGCCATGCTGATGAGCATCGAGATGGGCCCCGCCGTCACCACCGTCGCTCAGCGGATGGCTACCGGGCTCGATTCCTTTACGCTGCTGGCCATCCCCTTCTTCATCGTGGCCGGACAGCTCATGAACCGGGGTGGGATCGCCCGGCGACTGATCGACTTCGCCAAGGCGCTGGTCGGCCCGCTCCCGGGTGGGCTTGCGATGGTGAACATCGTCGCCGCCATGCTGTTCGGCGCCATCTCCGGCTCGGCGGGAGCCGCCGCCTCGGCGATCGGCGGCGTCATGACCCCGCGGATGCGCGACGAGGGATACGACCCCGGCTACTCGGCGGCGGTCAATATCACCGCCGCCACCACGGGCCTGCTCATCCCGCCGAGCAACATCCTCATCGTCTATTCGCTGGCGAGCGGCGGGGTCTCCATCGCGGCGCTCTTTTTGGCGGGCTATCTCCCCGGCCTTCTGGTCGGGCTGCTGCTCATGGGGGTGGCCGGATGGATCGCCTCCCGGCGCGGCTACCCGGTCGCGGAAAGGGAGCCGTTCGGGGTGACGCTGCGACGGTTCGTGGTGGCGATCCCGAGCCTCTTTCTGCTGGTGGTGGTGATCGGGGGCATCATCGCCGGGATCTTCACCGCCACCGAGGCGGCCGCGGTGGCGGTGCTCTACGCGGGGGTGCTCGCCTTCCTCTACCGGGAAATCGGGGTTCGCGCCCTTCCCGGAATCCTGCTCGAGTCCACCGTCACCACGGCGGTGGTCCTGCTCCTGATCGCCACCTCCATCGCCATGTCCTGGGCAATGGCCTACCTCAACCTGCCGCAGGGGGTGACGGCGGCGCTGACCGGGCTCTCGGACAACCCGCTCCTGGTGCTGCTGATCATCAACCTTCTCCTGCTGGCCGTCGGCACCTTCATGGATATGACGCCGGCGGTGCTGATCTTCACCCCCATTTTCCTCCCCGTGGCCGTCGAGCTGGGAATCGACCCCACGCACTTCGGGATCATCATGGTCCTGAACCTGTGCATCGGGCTCTGCACGCCCCCCGTAGGCGGCGTGCTCTTCATCGGCGTGGGGGTGGCGCAGACGAGCATCGCCAAGGTGGT
>JAHWKI010000059.1:0-1667 GCA_019347975.1 Gemmatimonadota bacterium | reverse complement strand
TTGGGCGGCTGAGAGAGCTGAGGCTGGCGCCGGTGATCGTCATCGAGGACCCCGAAGACGCGGTCCCGCTGGCCGGCGCGCTGGTCGAGGGGGGGCTTCCCTGCGCGGAGATCACCTTCCGCACCGCGGGCGCCGCGGAGGCGCTGCGCCGCATCGCCGGGGAGTACCCCGACCTGCTGCTCGGGGCCGGCACCGTGCTGACCCGCGAGCAGGCGGCCGAGGCGCGGAGCGCCGGCGTGCGCTTCATCGTCACGCCCGGGTTCAACCCGGCGGTCGTGGACTACTGCCTGGAGCACGAGGTCCCCATCTACCCCGGGGTGTGCACGCCCACGGAGATCGAGGCCGCGCTCTCCCAGGGCCTGAACGTATTGAAATTCTTTCCGGCTGAACCGATGGGGGGGCTGCCGTTTCTGACGGCGATTTCCGGCCCCTACGGCATGGTAGAATTCATCCCCACCGGCGGGATCAACCCCGAGAACCTGGGTACCTACCTCGCGTTCCAGAAAGTGGTGGCATGTGGAGGCTCGTGGCTGGCTCCCCCGAAGTGGATCCAGGCCAAAGAGTTCGAACGGATCCGCCAGGAGGTGGAGGCGGCGGTGCGTATAGTCCGGAATGCCACAAAAGGAGAAGACTGAAATGTCGAGGGTAGTTACGTTCGGCGAGATCATGCTGCGCCTCAAGTCGCCGGATCGTGAGCGGCTCTTCCAATCACCCACATTGGAGACCACCTTCGGGGGTGCGGAGGGGAACGTGGCCGTCTCGCTGGCCAACTACGGCATGCCCGTGGCCTTCGTGACCGCCCTCCCCCCTGGCGCCGTCGGGGACGCCTGCGTTCGCGAGCTGCGCGGTTTCGGCGTGGACACCCGCGAGATCCGGCGGCAGGGCGATCGGATCGGGATCTACTTCCTCGAGACTGGCGCCAACCAGCGCCCCTCCAGAGTGGTCTACGATCGGGCTCATTCCGCCATCGCCACGGCCGGGCCCGGCGACTTCGACTGGGACGCGATCTTCGAGGGAGCCGACTGGCTCCACGTCTCCGGCATCACGCCGGCCATCAGCGCATCGGCCGCCGAGCTGTGCCTGGAGGCGGTCCAACAGGCCCGCGCCAAGGGGATCACCGTCTCCTGCGACTACAACTACCGCAAGAACCTGTGGAGGTGGGGCAGCTCGGCTCCGGAGGTGATGCGGGAGATCGTGCGCTACGTCACCATCGGGATCGCCAACGAGGAAGACTGCCAGAAGTCCCTCGGGGTCGACGTCCACGTCGACGTGGACGCGGGCCGGCTGGAGGCCGACCGGTACAGGCTGATCCTCGAGCGGGTCCTGGAGGAGTTTCCCAGCCTCGAGAAACAGGTCATCACGCTGCGCGAGAGCCGCAGCGCCGACTCCAATGGCTGGTCGGCGGTCCTGCACAACCGCGAGGAGCTCCTGACGAGCCGCAAGTACGAGATCACCGACATCGTCGACCGCGTCGGCGGCGGCGATTCCTTCGCCGCCGGACTGATCTATGGACTGCGAAGCTACGACAACGACAGACAGGCGCTGGAGTTCGCGACCGCCGCCTCGTGCCTGAAGCACTCCATACCCGGAGACTTCAACCGGGTGAGCGTCGGCGAGGTAGAGGCGCTGATGGCGGGCCAGGGCAGCGGGCGCGTACAGCGGTAGCA
>JAHWKI010000058.1 GCA_019347975.1 Gemmatimonadota bacterium | reverse complement strand
CGCCGGTTTGGACCCCGGGGGCGGATCTGGAGAGCGCCCCCAGGTAGACGGCGCTCATCACCAGCGCCCCACCGAGGAGGAGCTGCCAGGTGATGGGCTCGCGGTCGAGGACGGTGCCGAGCGTGACGGCGACCAGCGGCATGAGCGCGATGGCGTATACGGTGGCGGAGGCGGTCCAGCGCTCCATGACGTAGAGGAAAAGGATGAAGAGGGAGACGGAGCCGAGGGCGACGAGGTAGGCGAGCACGAGCCACGTGCGACCGCTTTGCGGCCACGCCCACGTCTCGCCGAACCCGAACGAGGCGATCCAGAGCATGGCGGCGCCGACCGTCATGCCGATGGCGTTGGTCGTGATCGGATCCGGGCGGGGCAGTCCCTTGACGACGACGCTGGACTCGGCGGCGGCCGCCGCCCCGAGGACCGCGGCGACGAAGTAGATCGGCGGGATGTCGCCGCCGAAGCTCCGCGAGGACAGGACCGCGATGCCGAGCAGCGCCAGGCTGCCCCCCACCAGCCCGCGGGTAGTGAACCGCTCCTGGCGATGCGCGACGGCGAAGGCCAGCGTCAGCAATGGCACGGAGGCCATGATGACGGACGTCGTGCCCGCCGCCAGCCCGACCAGCGCGTAGTAAATGAAGGCGTACGACGCTCCGAAGCCGAGCGCCCCGTAGATCGCCGCCCCCGCGGCGGCTCGCCCGTTCGGAAGCGGGATGCGCCGAAGCCGTGCGAACACGAACAGAAGCGCGGCCGCGCCCGTGAACCGCAGGGCCGCGCCGAACATCGGGTCCAGCTCCTGATTGCTCCATTTGACGGCGACGAAGTTGCCGCCGCCTATGACGACCGCGCCGGCGAACGCCAACAGCGTCGACCGCTCGGGCGGCATCTCCGTCGCGATGCTCAGGTCCGCCCGACGCCGTGCGGAGCTACCACGTCAGTGGTGAGCGTGGGTGTGGTGGACGGCGGAATCCCGGCGTGCGGCGAAGTCACGGATGCGGCGGACCGTCAGGAAGCCCAGGCCGGCGCCGAGGACGATGAGGGCGGCGGCGGTGATCCAGGCCCAGCCGGCGTGGTCGGAGGAGAGGGCGTGTCCGACAAAATAGGCGGAGAAGACGACGGCGAGGGAGGTCAGCAGGGAGAGGATCGAGTCGACGAATCGTATGCCCATGGTCTCGGCGGTTCGGGTAGCTGGGGTGGCCCAGTCTAGGGTCGCCGGCCGGGGGCGCGCCAGCCCCGGCGGGTCCGGGTCGAGGAGGTGCTCATTCCCGTCGCTGTCCGGTGAGTCGGCGGACCTCGGCGAGCCCTGACGCGGACCACTCTGGGGCGGCGGGATCCTGAGCGAGCTCGTGGGTCAGGAGGAAGACGAGCCGGGCGACGCGGGCGGCCTTGTCGCCGTCGATCCCGTCCACCTCGTCGCCGGGGCGGTGGTAGTCCTCGTGGGTGCCGGCGAAGAAGAAGAGGGCGGGGATCTCCTTGCGGGCGAAGTTGAAGTGGTCGCTGCGGAAGAAGAAGCGCTCCTCGGGCCAGGGGTCGTCGGAGACGACGAGGCCCAGGTCCGGGCTGCGCCGGGCGACCCGGTCCACGCGCTGGCCGAGGGAGGAATACTCCCGGCCGATGACGACGATGCTGTCCGGAGCGTTTCGACCGATCATGTCGATATTGAGGTTGGCGACCATCCCCTCGAGGGGGACCGTGGGGTGATCGGAGAACCACCGTGAGCCGAGCAGCCCCTTCTCCTCCCCGCTCACGGCGAGGATCAGGACGGAGCGGGCGGGCGGAGCGGGCAGGGCGGCCAGCGCCTCGGCGACCTCCAAGAGGGTCGCGGTGCCCGATGCGTCATCGTCGGCGCCGTTGTAGATCGAGTCCCCGGTCTCGTCGGGGCGGCCGACTCCCACGTGGTCCATGTGAGCGCTCAGCACGATGTAGGTGTCGCGGAGCACGGAATCGGAGCCGGGGAGCACGCCGACCACATTGGGCGCGCGGGCCTGGTCCGCGGCGGTGAACGGCGCGCCGATCCGGAAGGACACACCCGCCAGCGGAACGGGGCGGTCCACGTCGGTGCGGGCGAGCTGCTCGGTGGCGTCCAGCCCGCCGGCGCGAAAGAGCCGGCGGGCGGCGTCGCGGGTCACGAAGAGCGCGGCCGGCGGGGCCCCGGCGGCCTGGCCGCCGAGGGCACGACGCGGCGCGGCGGCGGTCCCGGCGAGCGCCGCGACGTCCGCGGGTCCGATGCCGGCCTCCATGATGAACACCACGCCCGCGGCGCCCGCGTCGGCGGCGGCGGCGCGTGTGGCGGCGATACGGGCGCGAACGTCCTGGGGGAAGCGTTCGCCTCCGCGCGCCTGGGTGGGGAGTCCGCTCAGGCGGACGATGGCGACGCGGTCGCGCAGGTCACCGGCGGCGACGCGGAGATCGTCGCCGACCCAGACGGCGCCGACAGCACGGTCGGGAGCGGGGCCGGGCTCGGCGTAGAAGTCCTCGCCGTACTCGAACGTGTGGGTCGCCCCGGCCACGAGATCGAGGCGGGTGCTCCGCGTGTCGAGCCCCTCGAGCGGATAGGGGTACCACTGCATCCACCCCTCCTCCCCCGCCGGTCGGAACCCGCTCGCCGCGAGCTCGGCCGCGATGTAGCGGGCGGCGGACTCGAGACCGGGGCTCGGCGTGTCACGGCCCAGAAGGGAGTCGTCCGCGAGAACGCCGATCCGGTCGATCATGTCCGCGGGCGTGATGGTCGCCGCGGCCCGGGCGACGTCCGGCGCGATGTCCGGGCTCCCCGGTCCGCCGTTGGCGCACGCGGCAAGGAGGAGGGGGAGGAGCGGAAGTGCAATGGGCGGTCTCATCCTGGCCAGCTCGGTTCTCGGGGCTCGTCGTCGGAGCCGAATGCTGGCGGCGGTCGGCGGGCATGGCAAGGCAGCGGGGACGATGGCGCAACGCCTGGGTGCCGGGACCGGGCGGCGAGCGGTCCGGCGCGGGGGCGCCGTTGACGGCTTCCGCTGCCGGGGTAGCTTCAGGCATGGACGAACGGGCGTATCAGACGGCGTTGCGGGAGGGGCGGGCTGACCTGCTGAGCCCTCATCAGCTGGCGTCGCTGGGTGGGCTGGAGTTCGTGGCGCAGCGGGTGGTCGAAGGGCTTCTGGCGGGGCTGCACCGGTCTCCGCACCGGGGGTTCAGCGTGGAGTTCGCCGAGCACCGGATGTACCAGCCGGGGGACGACCTGCGGTTCGTGGACTGGCGGATGTTCGGCCGATCGGACCGCTACTACGTCAAGCAGTTCGAGGAGGAGACGAACCTCCGGGCATACGTGCTGCTGGACCTGAGCGCGTCGATGGACTGGACATCGCGCAAGGGGGAGCTGCCGTCGAAGCTGTGGTACGCGAAGCAGCTGGCGGCTTCGCTCGGGCTGCTGCTGACCCGGCAGGGGGACGCGGTGGGGCTCACCGCATTCGACGAGGCGGTGCGGCTGCGGAT
The DNA here is from genome assembly GCA_019347975.1 of Gemmatimonadota bacterium. Taxonomy (GTDB): domain Bacteria; phylum Gemmatimonadota; class Gemmatimonadetes; order Longimicrobiales; family RSA9; genus JAHWKI01. Next base: position 13,543 of record JAHWKI010000058.1, on the reverse strand, counting down.
GGACCCGCGGGGTGGCCGATCCCAGTGGAACGAGCTGGTGCGGGGGCTGGAGGGGCTGGAAACGGGGGGGCGGACGGACGCGGCGGGGCCGCTCCGTGACGTGGCCGCGCGGCTCCGGCGTCGCGGGCTCGCCATCCTGATCTCGGACCTGCTGGTGGACCCCGAGGAGACACGGCTGGCGCTCCGGATGCTGCGCCATCGGGGTCATGAGGTTCTGGTCTTCCACCTGATCGATCCGGGGGAGATGGAGCTGCCATCCATCGGCGACGCGCGGTTCGTGGACCCGGAGACCGGCGAGGAGCTGCCGGCCAGCGCGGCGGACCTGCGAGCGGAGTACAGGCGGGCGGTGGAGGAGGCGATGGACGAGTGGCGTCGGGCGCTGTCGCCGGAGGGGATGGATTACTTCGTGGTGGAGACGGACCGGCCGATGGCGGTGGCGCTGCGGCACTACCTGCACCGCCGCGCGTCGCTGGGCTAGGGCCTAGCCGCGCCGGGTCCAGATGACGATGGCGCCGCAGGGCGAGTCGGTGCCGCCGAACTGGATGGGCATCCGCGCGGGGCCGGTGTAGATCTCCATGGCCTCGACGTGCTCGGGAGAGACCACGTCCGAGAGCATGACCTCGATCCCCTCCGGGGTCCCGGGACCTCCCATGCGGGCCATCCGTCCGTCCACCCATATGGAAGGCCGGCACTGCATCGCGTCCGTCTGGAAGCTGATCTGCTGTGTGCTCCGGACGTCTTCGTAGAGTCCCATCGTGACCACTCTGAGCCCGCTCCGTCCCTTGAGCAGGTCCGTGATCTTCGCGGGCTTGCGCCGCTCGATCTCCTCCCGCAGGACGTAGATCCCGCCGCCGCGCGCGAGACGCTGATAGAAGCCGTGGTCGGCGAGGAAGTCGTGGCGCCGCTCGGTGACGACAATGGGGTCGAGGGCGATGGCCCGGGCGGAGACCAGGACGTCCAGCCGCAGCTGCTGGCCGGGCGGGAACTCCACGGGGGACTCCACGGTGCCGTACGCCACGTGTCGGACCTCCAGCGTGAACCGCTCCTCGTGGGAGGAGGGGTGGAGGAGCTCGAACCGGCCGGCGCTGTCGGTGACCATGGAGGCGACCGCCGATCCGTCCTCCCCGGTGAGCACGACCATCGCTCCCTCCACCGGGCGGCGCGTTCCCTCCTCCAGGACGCGCCCGATGATCGCGTTGCTCCAGGAGGAGCGGGACGCGCCGGCGGGCGCGACGGAGCGTGGTGAGGCGGCGCGGCGGGTGAGCGGGACGGTCGCGGCCACGAAGCCGGCGGTGGACGTCTCCACGTCGACCACGTGAAGCATGGACGGGGAGGCGACGACCAGCGAGGGCTCGACGGCGGCAAGGCGGAGGGGCTCGGCAGCGTCCGTGCAGAACCGGAAGACCCCCGTGCTGTCGGTGGTGACCCGCCGCTCGGGCCCTCCGCCCCAGATGCGCACGATGGCACCGGCTGCGGCGGTCGTCCCGTCCGGGCCGGTGACGGTGCCGTAGACCAGCGCGGGCTCCGCACCCACGGTCGCCGACCAGCCACGGCGGTGACAGATCTCCCGCGCGACGCCGGGTGTCAGCCCGGCAGCCACCCCGAGCCGGGTAGCGCGTCCGGACTCCAGCGTGACGGTGCGCTGGATGGGCCCGATTCCGGACCGGACGAGGTCGGGGTGAGTGACCCGCACGTCGTACGTGCCCGTCGGCAGACCGGTGAGCCGGAAGGCGCCGTCGTCACCCGCGGTGGTCGCGTGGCCGGTGGCCGCCACCTGGACGCGGGCTCCGGGGAGCCCCGCCGCCGAGCCGTCGTCGCCGGTGGTGACCGTGCCGTAGATCGTCGCGCCGAGCGCTTCGGCGATGCGGGTGCCATCCCGGGTCGAGACGGACCGGACTTCCCCCCCTTCTTCGCTGAGAGTGAGCAGATCGATGTCCCGGGTGGAGCCGCCGTATCCGCCGATCTCCTTCGCCATGAGGGGCATGCGGATATGCCAGCGGCGCACGATCCACATCCCCGTGGCAAGGCGCTCGAACTCGACCCTGCCTCCAACCTGCGGCCAGTCGCCGTGCCGGAACGGGAGCGCGTGGTAGCGGTAGTCGAGGCGCTTCAGCTCGGCGGATCCGCGGTCCAGCCAGAGGACACCGCTGATCTCCGGCAGGTCGCGCTCCGGGACCGGCTCGAAGCCGAGCCCGATCAGCTCCGGCTCTCCCTCCGGCGGCCCCACGACGCGGAAGCAGTGGGTCTCCAGGAAGGAGTCGGAAAGGAGCACGTCCGCGTCGGGGGCGAAGTAGTCGTAGCGGTCGTCGGGGGCGAGCTGGACGTAGCCGCCGCGGGCGAGCCGGGCGGCGGGGATGCTCCGGAAGGGGCTGTGGTTGTAGAGCCCGGTCTTCGGCTTCTCGATCTGGGCGACGACGCGGAGCGTGCTGGCGTCGAGCTCCCGCCGGTGCTGCACCACGCTGAACCGCAGCACCCCCTGAGCCTCGCTCCAGCGCGCCACCTCCAGCGCCTTCCGCGCCTCCTCCCAGAGGCGGGCGGTCTCGGGACCGCTGCCGGGACGGCGGCGGCAGCGCTGCCCCGTCTCCACCTGGATCGCGTCCAGGCTCACCGCCTCGATGGACACCTCGATGTCCCGTCGAACGGAGGCCCCCGCCGCGAGGTCGATCCAGGCGGTCTTCGTCGAGCCGTAGCCGATCAGCTCCGCGACCAGCCGGTAGCGGCCAGGCGTCGACGCGCGCAGCACGTAGCCGCCGGTCTCGGCGGACAGAACCCCGTTGAAACGGCGGCCATCCTCCGCTTCGAACACCACGAAGGCGCCGGCCACCGGACGCGCTGTGCCCCGCTCCGTGACAGTCCCCACGACGGTCTGGGCGGCGACCGGCAGCGCGGTAACCGCCGCCATGGAGGCGACGGCCAGGACGGCGAGGATCGGAGGCCGGCGGAGGCGGAGACGGCGCGGTCGTACGGGGACGGTCATGTGCTGGCGGCGACTCCTGCGTCGAGCGGTAAGGGCTTGTGAAAGATAATGCCTGAGGGCCGGGAATCCGGACAGGACGGCGTCGCAGCGACACGCGTCAACCGCTTGAAACCGAGGGGTAGGAGGGTGACGAGGCGCGAGCGTGAGAAGACGAAGGCGAAGGCGAGGCGACTTCTGGAGGGCGAGGGTGAGTGTGGTCGAGGGGAGAGGGAGAGGTGGAGCCAGGTGCGGGGCGCGGACGACCACGCCCTCACACCCCGACCCGACTCACCCTCCCGCGCCGTAGACTCGCCTTCGCCTTCGGCCTCGCTGCTCGTGCCTCGACCGCCTCGACCGTGTCCGTCGAACGTCGAGCCTCGCCCTGAGGCTGGCCACGTTGACGCGGGGGTTGCTCCCGTTAGCTTCACCCGGCCATGACGTTTCTCGCCCCGCTCCTGCTCCTTCTCGGCCTCGCGGCGGCCGTGCCGCTGATCCTGCATCTGCTCCAGCGGCAGCAGGGACCCCGGATGGTGTTCCCGGCCCTGCGCTACCTGAAGCGAGTGGAGCGAGAGCACGCGACGCGGATCCGGCTCCGCCAGGTGCTGCTGCTGGCGCTGCGGGTGCTTGCGCTGCTTCTCCTGGCCCTGGGAGCGGCGCGTCCGTTCCTGCGAGGCGGGGGCTCCGGCCACGAGCCCACATCGGTGGTGCTGATTCTGGACAACTCCCTGTCGAGCGGGGTGGTGATCGGGGACCAGCGGCGCCTGGACGACCTGAAGGCCGCGGCGCTGGAAACGCTGGCCGCCGCGGGCGCGGACGACCGGTTCTGGCTGATCCGGGCCGGCGCTTCGTGGGAGCCGGCGGTCTCGGGAGACGCCGGTGCGGTGTCGGAGGCGGTACGGGAGACGGAGCCCGTCGCCGGGAGCGCGGACCTGGCGGCGGAGGTGGAGCGGGCGGCATCGATCCTCGCGGGGGAGGAGGCCAGGCGGGCCCGGGAGATCCAGGTGCTCAGCGACCTTCAGGCGACGGGACTCCGGCGTGCCGCGCAGGTGGACAGCTCTCCGCCGGTGCTCGTGCTGGCGACGGAAGAGGGCGCGCCCGCGAACCGGGGCCTGATCGAGGTGGAGGTCGGCGGCGGGCTGCCGCCCCGCGCCGCGGAACGCTCGACGGTGACGGCCCGGATCGGCGGATCGGCGGAGACGGGTGGTGATTCCGTGACGGCGCGACTCGTGATCGACGGGGCCGTGCGGGCAGCGGCGCGGGTGACGCCGGGAGCCGCGGTTGTGTTCCCCTTCCCTGCCCGCGAGCCGGGGATCGTGACGGGCCGGGTCGAGCTGGACGCGGATGCGCTCACCGAGGACGACCGCCGCCACTTCGTCGCCGCGGTCTCGCCGCCCGCGTCGGTAGCGCTGACGGTGCCGCTCCCGTTCCTGTCGGAGGCGGTGGCAGTGCTGGAGGAGGCGGGGCGGATCCGGCGATCGGCGTCCGGCGCGGCGGACGTGGTGCTGGCGCCCGGTGGTGTGGGCGCGGACGCGGTGCGCCGCGGGGGTGGCGTCGTCGTCTTCCCGCCGGCTTCGGTGCTGGAGCTCGCCGCGGCCAACCAGCGGCTCTCGGCGGCGGGGATCCCGTGGCGGCTGGGGGCGCCGATCGCGGGCGAAGCGCGGATCGAGACGCGGGAGCACGAGCTGGCGGAGGCGCTCCGCGGGGTCCGTCTCCGGCAGGTGTACCGGCTGGAGCCACAGGGCACGGTCGCGGACACGGTGCTGCTCCGCCTGACCGACGGGGCGCCGTGGGCGGTGGCGGGCGTGACCCCCGGCGGCGGGCGGTACGTGCTGCTGGCCACTCCGCTCACCACGGAGGCCGGAAGCATCCCCACCTCGGAGGCCATGCTCCCGCTGCTGGACCGCGCGATCGGGGCGTGGGCGGCCGGAGCCGCGAACGGAGCCGGGCTCGAGCCCGGCGACGTCGTCACGCTGGCCGCGGCCGACTCCCTCGTGGGCCCGGACGCCACCGTCGCCCCCGTGGACGAGGGCACGATCCACCGGCTGACCGCTCCCGGCATCTACCGCGCCTTCCGCGACGGCGACGTCACCGCCGCGTACGCGGTGAACCCCTCCCCCGCCGAGTCGGACCTCGCACGTGCCGATCCGCAGGCGCTGCCGGGGCTCTTCCCCGGCCGCGACGTCCACGTCGCCACGCCCGGTGAATGGTCGGACGCCGTCTACGTCCGCCGCCTGGGGCGCGAGATCTCGTGGCCCCTGATCCTGGCGGCGCTCCTGCTCCTGCTGGCGGAGTCCGTGATCGCGGCGCCGGGGCGGGGCATCGCCCGGAGCCGCGCCGGTGGATCCGCGGAGGGCGCGGAGGCGGTAGTCGGCGAACCGCGGCGGAGCGGCGCCCGGGAGGCGATCTGATGCACCCGCGGCTCCTGGAAGCGCTCCGGCGGCAGCCCGCGTATCGCGCGGTTAAAGGGTCCCTGCCGACCCCCGGGTCGACGAGCGGGGTGGCGAACCTGCCGGGCTCCTCGTGCGCGCTCCTGATCGCGACCCTCGCCCGGGACCTGGAGGGGCGGATCTGGGTGGTGGTCGCGGCCGATCCCCAGGAGGCGGAGGTCGTAACCTCGGATCTGGGCGCGCTCCTGGATGAGGGGAGCGCGGCGCTGTACCCGCAGCGGGAGGCGCTGCCGTTCGAGGCGGAGGAGCACCACATCGAGGTGAGCGGGCAGAGGGTGGAGGCGCTGGAAGCGCTTCTGGCCGGCCGCGTCCGGGTCCTGGTCACGACGGCGCGGGCGCTCCAGGAGCGGGAGCGGATCCCCGACGAGCTGGCCGACCTGCGGCTGGGTGTGGAGGTGGGCCAGGAGATCCGGCCGACGGAGCTGGCGGACCGCCTGGAGGCGATGGGCTTCGAGCGGACGGGTCTCGTGGAGCAGGTCGGGGAGTTCGCCGCGCGGGGCGGGATCATCGACCTGTACAGCTTCGGCGCCGCGGACCCGGTCCGCCTGGAGTTCTGGGGGGACGAGATCAGCTCGATCCGGCGCTTCGACGTGCTGGACCAGCGGTCGACGGGGGAGCTGGAGCGCGTGGACGTGCTGCCGGTGGACCTCCGGCTCGCCGGGGGCGGCGGCGCGACCCGGCGGTCGCTGCTGGACGTGCTTCCGCGAGAGTCCATGCTGGTCCAGCTCCACGGCGACGACGGGGACGGGTACGACGCCGCGTGGGAAAAGCTTCTGGAGCTCCACGAGGCGGAGCAGCGGCGCGGCCACGAGCCGGAGCGGCCCGAGGCGCTGATGCTGCCGCCGGACGTGGTGAGGGAGCGGATCGGCGTGTTCGGCCGGATCGTGGTGCGCGGGGATGCGGAGCTCCGGTTCGATGCCCGGGAGCCGGAACCGATCGACCGCGACACCGGCAAGCTGGCGGCGGTGCTGCGCGCGGGCGCGGCGCGGGGGGAGCGGACGTTCATCCTGTGCGACAACACGGGTCAGCTGGAGCGGCTGGAGGAGCTGCTGGGGGGCGCGGCGCAGGTGCCAGAAGGCACCACGCTGGCGCTGGGCTCGGTCGCCGGAGGGTTCGTCCTGGAGGGGGCGGAGCCGGTGCGGGTGCTCACGGACCACGAGATCTTCCGCCGCGCCCGCCGGGTCCGACACGGTCGTCGGTTCCGCGGGGGCGGGGCCATCGAGTCGCTGTCGCAGCTGCAGCCGGGTGACTTCGTGGTCCACATGGACCACGGGATCGGCCAGTTCCGGGGACTCGAGCGGGTGAAGATCGGCCACACCGAGATCGAGTCGCTGACGGTGGAGTACGCCGGGGGCGAGATGCTCCGCCTCCCGATCTACCGGCTGGACCTGGTGGAGCGGTGGGTGCCGGACCGCGAGGGATCGGAGCCGCCGACGCTGCACAAGATCGGCGGGAAGACGTGGAAGCGGATCCGGCAGCGGACGCAGGAGGCGATCGAGCGGATGGCCGCCGAGCTCCTCGAGCTGTACGCCGCGCGGGAAATGGCGGAGCGCCCCGCGTACCCGCCGGATACGCGGTGGCAGAAGGAGATGGAGAGCGCGTTCCTGTACGAGGACACGCCGGACCAGAGAGCGGCGACCGCGGCGGTGAAAGCAGACATGGAGTCGACGCGGCCGATGGACCGGCTGATCTGCGGCGACGTGGGCTACGGGAAGACGGAGATCGCGCTGCGGGCGGCGTTCAAGGCGGTGCAGGACGACCGCCAGGTCGCTGTGCTGGCCCCGACCACGATCCTCGCCGAGCAGCACCTCCACTCGTTCCGGGAGCGGCTGGCGGACTACCCGGTGCGGATCGAGGCGCTGTCCCGCTTCCGCACGGGCAGCGAGCAGGAGGCGATCCTCGCGGACGTGCTGGCCGGAGAAGTGGACGTGCTCATCGGCACCCACCGACTGCTCGAGGCGGACGTGCAGTTCCAGAACCTGGGGCTCCTGATCGTCGACGAGGAGCAGCGGTTCGGCGTACGGCAGAAGGAGCGGTTCAAGGACCTGAAGCGCCACATCGACGTGCTGGCCATGACCGCCACGCCGATCCCGCGAACGCTGCACCTGTCGCTGGCGGGGCTGCGGGACCTCACCCTGATCCAGACGCCGCCGCGCGACCGGATGCCCATCATCACGCACGTGGTGCCCTGGATCGACGAGGTGATCCGGGACGCGGTGCTGCGGGAGCTGGACCGCGGCGGCCAGGTGTTCGTGGTGCACAACCGCGTGCAGTCGCTGGGGGCGGTGGCGGAGCGGGTGAAGCGGCTGGTGCCGGACGGCGAGGTGGGCGTGGCGCACGGGCAGATGGGCGCCCGGGAGCTGGACCACGTGATGACCCGGTTCCTGGACCGCGACTTCCACGTGCTCGTGACCACCGCCATCATCGAGAACGGGCTGGATGTCCCGACGGCGAACACGCTGATCGTGGACCGCGCGGACATGTTCGGGCTGGCGCAGCTGTATCAGCTCCGGGGCCGGGTGGGCCGGTCCCACCACCGCGCGTTCTGCTACCTGCTCGCGCCGGAAGGGATCACGCAGGAGGCCGAGAAGCGGCTGCGCATCCTCGAGCACTACACCGAGCTCGGGAGCGGCTACGCCATCGCCATGAAGGACCTGGAGCTGCGCGGCGCCGGCAACATCCTTGGCGCCGACCAGTCGGGATTCGTCCACGCGGTGGGGCTGGACACGTATACGCGGCTGCTGGAGAAGACCGTGGCGCGCCTGAAGGGGGCGGAAGAGGCGGAGCCTCACCCCACGCCGGACGTGGGGATGGACGGCCCGGCGTACCTCCCGGACGGGTACCTGGCGGATTCGGCGCAGAAGCTCCACCTGTACCGACGGCTGTCCCGGGCGGGCCGCGTGGAGGAGGTCGTGGCGCTGCGCGCCGAGGTGGAGGATCGCTTCGGACCGCCTCCGCCGGAGGTGGAGCGCCTCCTCGATGCCGCACGGCTCCGGCTCCTCGGCCAGTCGCTCGGGGTGGAGAGGATCTCGATCCGGCAGGACCAGGCGCGGCTCACGTTCGCACGGGACGTCGTCCCACGGCTCACCGCGCTGCAGACGGCCATGCACGGCCGGCAGATCGAGGTGGAGGTGAAGCGCACGGACCCGCTGTCGCTGGTGCTGCACCGCCTCGGCACCGCACGCATGAGCGAAACGCTCGCGGAGGCGCTGGAGCTCCTCGCCGGGCTCACCCGACGCGCGGCCTGAAACGAGGCGCCGGGCAGGCCGGCCCGTGCGCTCCGGGCGGTCCGGGCGGCCGTCAATTTCGGGCGGAGCGCCCCCCGGTAGCCTCGCGGCGGGACAGCCCCTATCTTTCTCCGTCTTTGGACCTATCAGGAGCGATAATGAAGCGGTACATGATTCTTGCCCTCACGCTGGCGGCGGGGGGGTGCGGCGAGTTCGGGAACGCGATGACATCCCACACGGACGTGGTCGCGCGCGTGGGGGAGCACGAGCTCACCGTGGAGGAGATGGTGGAGCTCCTCGCGGGGAACCCCCGGATCCCGGCCCAGACGGAGGTCGTGGCCTCGGTCGCGGATCTGTGGGTCGACTATACGATCCTCGCGCAGATGCTGGCCGAGGACACCACGCTGGCCGAGATGGACCTCTCGGGGATGATCGAGCCCTACGTCGAGCAGCGCACCTTCATGCAGCTGCGCGAGCAGGTCATGACGCAGGATACGGTGATCAGCGATGAAGAGCTGCGCCGGTTCTTCGAGGAGCGGAGTCCCGGTCTGCGTGTGCACGCGCGTCACATCCTGCTGACGTACCCGGAGGACGCGTCGGAGGAGCAGCGGGACAGCGTCCGGGCGATGGCGGAGGAGGTGCGCGCGCAGGCGGAAGCGGGCGAGGATTTCGCGGCGCTGGCGCGCGAGCACAGCGATGAGCCGGGCGCGCCGCAGCGGGGCGGCGACCTGGGGTGGTTCGAGCGCGGAGACATGGTGAAGCCGTTCGAGGACGCGGCGTTCGCGTTGCAGCCGGGGGAGATCAGCCCCGTGGTGGAAACGCCGTTCGGGCTGCACGTGATCAAGGCCGAGGAGAGGGAGAGCCCCGCATTCGACGAGATGGGCCCGAACTTCCGGGAGCAGGCGGTGGCGCAGCGGCGCCAGGAGTCGCTGGACGAGTACGTGGCCGGTCTGACGGAGCCGGCTGAAATGGAGGTCAGGAGCGGCGCCGCGGAGATCGTGCGGGACCTGGCGGGGCGACCGACGACGCGGCTGCGGGGCCGGGCGGCGTCGCGGGAGCTGGTGACGTGGAAGGGCGGCGAGCTGACGGCGGGCGAGTTCCTGCAGATCATCCGCCGCATGCCGCCGCAGCAGCGGGCGAGCTTCGCGTCGATGCGGGACGAGCAGATGACCGAGGTGCTCGAGGACCTGGCGACGAACGAGCTGGTGCTCGGGGATGCGGCCAGCCGCGGGATCGCGGTTCCGGCGACGGAGCAGGACTCGGTGACGGCTCTCCTCCGGCAGCAGGTCTCGCAGGTCGCCCGGAGCGCCGGGCTCGCCGGCCCCGCGCAGGGCGAGGAGAGCGGAAGCGAGGCGGTGGAGCGTCGCGTCCGCACGCTGCTGGAGAACGTGCTCGCCGGCCGGGCCAACCTCCTCCCTCTCGGCGCACTGCCGTACGCGCTGCGCCAGGAAGTGGAGTGGCAGATCCACGAGCGGGCGTTCCCGGTGGTGGTGGACAGGCTGGAGGAGCGGCGGACGAGCAACGAGAGCGCGGCACCGACGCCCAGCTTCCCGATGCCGGACCGGCCGGGCCAGGGCGGACAGCAGCCTCCGGCCGCCGACACGGGCGGATGAGGAACCCGCCGGTCGGGCAGGCGTATGACACGCGGGCCGGCCATTCCAGCCGGCCCGCGGCGTTCCCAGAGGACTCGAAGGCAATGAACCGACGCATTCTGACCGTGCTTACGACGCTGATCCTGCTCCTGCCTGCCGCTCCGGTGGCCGCGCAGGCCATGCAGTCGAGCGATCCGGATCTGGTGGACCGCATCGTCGCCGTGGTGGGCGACAGCATCCTGCTGGAGTCGGACGTGCTCGCGGAGGTCGAGCGCGCCCGCGCGTCCGGGGTCCCGATCCCGACGACCCCGGCGGCGATCCAGGACTTCCGGCGGGAGCAGCTCCAGTCGCTGGTCAACGAGCTGCTGATCCTGCAGGCGGCCGAGCGTGATTCCGTCTTCGTGGTGGCGGAGGAGGTCCAGTCGCAGGTGGATGCCCAGCTCGCGCAGCTCGAGCGGCAGTTCGGGGGCCGGCAGGCGCTGGAGGCCGCCATGGCCCGGGAGGGGCTGACGGTGGAGTCCTACCGCGCGAACATGGCCGCCGCGCTCCGCCGCGACCAGATCCGCCGGCAGTACATGGCACGTGCCCAGCGGGACCGCAGCGCGCCGCCGGTGACGGACGCCGAGGTGAACGCCTTCTTCGAGGAGCGGGCGGGAAGCCTCGGCACGCGGCCGGCCACCATCGAGTTCCGGCAGATCGTGGTGGCGCCGCGGCCCGCCGACTCGGCGCGGACCGCCGCGCTGGAAGAAGCGCAGCGAGTTCTGACGGAGCTGCGAGGAGGTGCCGACTTCTCTCTGCTGGCCCGCCGCCACAGCGACGACCCCGGGACCAAGGAGCGAGGCGGTGACCTCGGATGGTTCCGGCGCGGCCGGTTCGTACCGGAATTCGAGCGGATGGCGTTCGCGCTCCGCTCGGGCGAGGTCAGCCCCGTCGTCGAGACCTCCTTCGGCTTCCACGTCATCAAGGTGGAGAAGATCCGGGGCCCGGAGCGGCAGGTCCGCCACATCCTGATCCGTCCGGAGATCACGCCGACCGACGAGGCGCAGACGGAGACCCGGGCGGCGGAGGTGGCCGCGGCGCTCCGGGCGGGGGCGCCGCTGGACAGCCTGATCACTGCGGTGCACGACCAGGCGGAGGAGACGCGGGTCGGACCGGCGCTCCAGGATTCCCTCCCCGCGCCGTACGGGAGCGAGCTGAGGGGGGCGGATGCGGGAGACGTGGTGGGGCCGTTCGAGATCCCGGGCGGCAAGTACGCGGTGGCCCGGGTGGTGGCCAGCCGCGAGGCGGGGGCTTACTCTGCGACGGACCCGGACGTCCGGGACCAGATCCGGAGCGTGATCCAGCAGGAGAAGCTGCTGGAGGAGGTTCTCCGCGACCTGCGGCGCCGGACGTACATCGACATCCGCTACTGACGCCGATCGAAACACGCGCCTGATGGACCGGGCACCGATCCGCCTCGCTCTCACGCTGGGCGATCCCAGGGGCATCGGCCCCGAGGTCGCCGCGGCGGCCCTTGCGGCCAGCGGCAGCGAGGCGGAGCTCACCGTGGTCGGTCCGGAGGGCACGGCGGCGGCGCCCGACGTGGTCACCGGACGCTGGGAGGGGCGGGACGTCGCCCGGGCCGGGGCCCTCGCGGGTGGCGCCATCGAGGAGGCGACGCGAATGGCGCTCCGCGGTGCGGTGGACGGGATCGTGACGGCGCCCATCGACAAGGCCGCGCTCGCGGCGGCGGGGTACGACTATCCCGGTCACACGGAGATGCTCCAGCACCTGGCCGGCGCTCCCGACGTCGTCATGCTGATGACGGCGGAGCGGACGCGGCTCGGCGGAGCGCTCCGCGTGGTGCTGGCCACGACGCACCTTCCGCTCCGCTCGGTCGCGGCCGCCGTCACGACCGAGCGGCTGGTGCGGCAGGCGCGGCTCACCGCCGCCGGCCTGCGGGAGCGCTGGGGGATGGCCTCGCCGCGACTGGCGCTCTGCGCCCTGAATCCCCACGCATCGGACGGTGGGCTGTTCGGCGACGAGGAAGCTCTCGTCATGGAGCCGGCGGTGGCGGCGCTCAGGGCGGAGGGGCTGGACATCACCGGACCGGTCCCCGCGGACACGGTGTTCGTGCGGGCGATCCGGGGAGAGTTCGACGTCGTGATCGCGCCGTACCACGATGTGGGAATGGCGGCGTTCAAGACGGCGAGCTTCGGGTCGGGGGTCAACGTGACGCTCGGCCTCCCGTTCGTCCGGACGTCGCCGGACCACGGCACGGCGCTGGACATTGCGGGCCGGGGAGTGGCGGATGCGTCGTCGATGATCGAAGCGGTGCGGCTGGCGATCCGGCTGGCCGCCAACCTCAAGCGGTGACCGAGGGATGATCCGGTTCGACCACGTGAGCAGGGAGTACCCCCGGATCGGCCGGGCGCTGACCGACGTGACGTTCCGCGTGGGCAAGGGGGAGTTCGCCTTCCTCACGGGGCACAGCGGCGCGGGGAAGACGACGGTGCTGCGGCTGATCCACGTGGCGGAGCGCCCGACGGAGGGCGAGGTGCGGGTGAGCGGCTACGACACGAGCAAGCTGCGCACGAAGGAGATCGCCATGCTCCGTCGGAAGATCGGCTACGTCTTCCAGGACTTCCGGCTGCTGCGGGACCGGACGGCGGCGGAGAACGTGGCGTTCGCGCTCGAGGTGACGGGCGCGAAGGCGCCGGTGGTGCGATCCAAGGTGGGTCGTCTGCTGGGTCAGGTCGGGCTGGCGGCCAAGGCGCAGTCGCTGCCCTCGGAGCTTTCCGGGGGCGAGCAGCAGCGCGTGGCGGTGGCCCGGGCGCTGGCCAACGACCCGGTCCTCCTGCTCGCGGACGAGCCCACGGGGAATCTGGACGAGCGGGCGACGCGCGGCGTGTTCGACCTCTTCCGTGCCATCAACGCGGCCGGGACGGCCGTGCTCTTCGCGACCCACGACGCGGACCTGATCCGGGCGAACGGGAGCCTGCGCGTGCTGGAGCTGGACCACGGCGCGCTGGTCTACGACTCGCAGGGGGAGGGCGCGTAATGCCGTACGCCCTGCGGGAGGCGCTCGCGGCGTTCCGACGCACGCCGGTCCTGACCGGCCTCTCGGCAGCGATGATCGCGCTGTCCCTGTTCGTCGTGGGGCTGTTCGGGGTCGCGGCGCACAACATCCGTCTGGTCCTGGACCAGGTGGAGTCCCGCGTCGAGGTGGTCGCGTACCTGCGCGATGACGCGTCGGACGCGTCGGTGGAGGCGCTCCGGGCCGAGGTGTTGGCGCTGGAGCCCGTCCGGGAGGTGATCTACGTCTCCCGCCGGCAGGCGCTG
>JAHWKI010000057.1:13225-17028 GCA_019347975.1 Gemmatimonadota bacterium | reverse complement strand
AGGTCGTAGGTGGCTTTGCCCGCGCCGGTGCTCAGCTCCTGACGTACTCTGCCAGCAGTGTCTTGAATCGGGGGTGCTCGCGGATCGGGTCCAAGCGCGGGTCCAACCGGAGGGCGTGGACGCTCAGTGCGGACGATCGTTCCGCCAACAGCCCCTCGATCACGTCCAGCGCTGCGCTCGCCTCGCCGGCCTGTGCCAGGATTCGGGCCGCACCTAGCGCCACCCCCGGGCGGAGATAAGCGTCCTTGCGGTAGATCAGACACTCCAGGAGCCAGCGCGCCTCGCGGCGCGCCTCATCGCGACGACCCAGCCCGGCGAGCGCCATTCCACGGGCGCGGTGCACCGGCCAATCGTCCGGGAACTTCACGATCGCGGTGTCCAGGACCACGAGAGCCGAGTCGAATGCCGCGCGCGCTGCCACACCGTCGCCGCGCAGTTGATGGGCCCACGCGGCGTACAACGACCGGGGGTCAAACTGAAGCGCCGCCTCAAAAACGGGGACCTGCGCCGCGGCGAGCACCTGCAACAAGCTGTCGGCCCGTCGCTCGTACAGGAGAACGTTGGCATGCTCGGCGCTCCACCCGCGCCCGGGCCCGGCCCGTTCCAGCAATGGACTCAGCACCGCGCGTAGCGTGTCCAGCCGTCCCGTCGAGTAGAAATAGGACCATCCCTTGCTGATGGCGGCCGGATGGAAATCCGGGGAAATGCTCAAGGCGCGATCGAACCAACGCACCGCGTCGGCGTAGCGACCCATCCGCTGATAGGTTCCCCCGCCCTGGTCCCAGAGCAGGGTCGTGTTCCTGGGGTCGAGCTGTACGGCCTTCTCCAGCGCCACTGAGAACTGATCCCACTCACCGAGCCGGCGGTGTGCCTGGGCAACCCACCTCCACGCGTCCGCGTCATTGGGCGAGCCCCGCAAGGCGACGCGGTATTCCTCGAGTGCCGCCCGCGAATCAGCCGGCCCAACAGCGTGGACGTGACCCATGGCGACGCGCGCCTGTGGCAGGTCGGGGGCGAGCCGCAGGGCCGCCTCCGCCGCCTCCCGCTGGCGCGCCAGGCGTGCCGGTGTCATGTCGTAGCGCAGCCAGTACATGAAACCATGCACTCTGGAGAGCGCCGCGTGGGCCAGCGCAAAATCCGGATCGAGCACCAGCGCCCGCTCGTAGAGCTGTTGGGCGGCCTCGAAGTTGCCACGCACGAACCCGGGCCGGCGCTGGTACTGCAGACCTTCGAGGAAGAGCAGATACGCATCGACCCGCGCCGTCGGCACGGCGGTCAACGCTGTGCGATCGGCACTGCTGAGCGCGACGCCGAGGGTTGCCACGATCTGCTGCGCCATGTCCCTCTGAAATGCAAACGCGTCGTCCAGCGTGCCATCGTACTGCTCGACCCATACGGGCGCTTCACTGGCAACGTCAATGAGCTGCACGTTCACTCGCACGCGCTCGCCCGCGACCTGGACGCTTCCCTCGACGACGCTCCCCACGCCCAACTCGCTCGCGATCTGGCGGAGCGGCGGCGCGTCGGGGCCGCTGTAGCCCATCACCGATGTCCGGCCGATCACCTTGAGGGCCGGCACCTTGAAGAGCTGCGTAAGGATCTCGTCGTGCAGCCCGCCCGCCAGATAGGCGTGGGGCCCCTCGGCGCTCAGATTCTGGAACGGCAGCACCGCGATCGCCGTCCGCGCGGCGGTTCCAGGACCGTCGTCGCGGCTCCGGTCGATCGCTCCATAACCGAGGGCTCCGACCAGGAGCGCCGCGCCGACCGCTGTAACGCGCCGCCTGTTACCGGCGAGCATGCGGCGGGCACGTCGCCACCGCGCGCGCACCGCACGAAGGGACGACACACCGGCTGTCCCGACTCGGCCGAGGTCGGCTAGTAGCTGGTCGGTCGCGGGGTAACGCTCGGCTCGATCCTTCTGCAACAGCGTGAGCAGGAGATCCTCCAACGCCGGCGAGATTTCGGCCCGGAGCGTCCTCGGGCTAACGGGCTCGTCGTGCAGGATCGCGTGCGCGATGGCGACCTCGTGCTCCCCACCGAATGGCTTCCGCCCGGTCAGCATTTCGTAGAGCACCACCCCCACGGCCCACAGGTCCGCGCGGCCATCCACGGCCTGCCCTAGGATCTGCTCGGGCGCCATGTATGACACCGTCCCGAACCGCACGCCTGTTTCGCTGACATTCTGGTCCCGGGCCTTCGCCAATCCGAAGTCGAGGATCTTGACGGTGCCATCCGGCAGCAGCATCACGTTGCCGGGCTTCAGATCCCGGTGCACGATCCCCGCGGCGTGCGCGCATGCCAGCCCCTGGGCCATCTGTCGCGAGATCTCGAGCGCATCCGGTACCGGAAGGGCCTCCTCGCGGGCGAGGCGGGCTCTGAGCGTCTCGCCGGGATAAAGCGCCATCGCCAGGAAGAGCCGTCCGTCCTCACTCTCCCCGACCTCGTAGATGGTGCAGAGGTTCGGGTGATCGAGCGCGGCGGCCGAGTGGCCTTCGCGCATAAACCGCGTCTTGGCCGCGGGGTCAAAGTTATAAGTCGGTAACAGGAACTTGAGAGCGACGGGTCGGCCGAGGTGCGTGTCCTGAGCGCGGTAGACCACGCCCATGCCGCCGGCGCCGAGCGGCTCGAGCACCTGAAAGTGGGAGATGGTGCGCCCGGCGAGGCCGAGCGGATCGGACGCGGTGCCGGCCTCGGACAAGAAGCCCGCTTCGAGCGGCGCGAGCCGCGCACTCGCCTCGTCATCGGCGGCCAGCAGGGACTCGACCGCGGCACGCAACGCGGGGTCGGTGTGGCCGAGCGCGGCGAGCCGGCTGGCCCGACTGCTCTCATCCAGCTCGACCACCTGGTCAAAGGCGGCCTGGATCGTCTCCCAGCGGCGTGGATCCATGCGGGCGGCTCAGACGAGCGACTCGCCGCGAAGCTCCAACGCGAGCCAGGCTCGCGCAGAGCGGAGCTCTCGCTTCGCGGTGGCGAGCGACACTCCCAGCGCCGTTGCGCTCTCCTCCAGTGACAACCCGCCAAAGTAGCGATGCAGCAGCAGCTTGCCCTGCCGCGGGCTCACCGCCTCCAGCCGCCTGAGCGCGGCATCCAATTCGGTCACGCTGTCGAGCTGCTCGTCCGAGACCCAGAGCGCCTCGACGAGCTCGACCTGGGTCCTGGCTCCACCCCGCTTGGCGGCCGTTCGGGCGCGTGCACGGTCCACCAGCAGGTTCCGCATGATCTGGGACGCCATGGCGAGGAAGTGGGCGCGGTCGGGCAGGTCCAACGCGGGAGCGTCCACCAGCCGGATGTACGCCTCGTGAACCAGTTCGGTCGTGCTCAGGGAGTGCTCGCCGGGCCGGACGTGCTGGTGCGCCAACCGGCGGAGGCGATCATAGACCAGGGGAATGAGCTGGTCTCGGGCCTCGAGGTCGCCCGCACTCCACCGCTTCAGCAGGCTGGTGACCTCGGAGGACGGCGGCGCCATAGCTGCCTTCGCTAGAATGCGGGACGGGCTCGGCAGGAGACGACTATGTCTACCAGGATACGCCGCGGCCTGGAGCGTCGCAAGTCAAGCTGCGGCGTTGGGTTGTCTATTCCGTGAGCCGTTTCGGCGCTCGATTCCGTTTCGGAAAGGAGAGACCGCGATGCCTTTTTGCAACCAAGGGGGACCCTATGATCAGGCAAGGCCTTACGACCGCCCTCGTGGGAACGATCTTCATTGCTTCAGCCTGCGCTGACCGTGAACCGCTGTCGCCCGTGTCGAGTGATGAACCGCTCTTCGCCGAGACGCCGGCAGATGGCAACGGCAACAAAGAGGTCAT
>JAHWKI010000057.1:0-13125 GCA_019347975.1 Gemmatimonadota bacterium | reverse complement strand
ATGAACCGCTCTTCGCCGAGACGCCGGCAGATGGCAACGGCAACAAAGAGGTCATCCCGTTCGATTTCTTCATCCCCGATTGGGTGATCTGCGAAAGCGGCGAGCCTCTCGATCTGCAAGTCACCGGTTGGATCCAGATACGAGACGTTAGGCAGGCTTCCATGGGGATTCTACCTGGCCACTTTCTCTTCACTTATTCGAACGCAGCAGGTGAGACGTTCGTTTGGCAGCAAACAGGGACTCTGCGCTTCTTCTTCGACGAGAACGGTAACCTCATCGTTGCCGTTGCCGGACGACTAGGAATCGACGGAGTTATAGGCCGTTTGGTGTTCAACATAACCACCCGCGAATTCGAGTTCGTGGCGGGGAATGAGGTGTTTTCCGACGACCTCGCATGTGCCGCGCTGACGTGACCGCGGCCTGATGCACGCGGCCGTGCGGGAACTGAGCACGCGAGTAAGTGGCGGCGGCGAGTGAGAACGCGATGCGCTTTGCAACCAGGGGGACCCTATGATCAGGCAAGGCCTTACAACCGTCCTCGTAGGAACCATCTTCATTGCTTCAGGTTGCGCTGACCGCGACCCGCTGTCGCCCGTGTCTAGTGATGAACCGCTGTTCGCCCAGACGCCGGCAGATGGCAACGGCAACAAAGAGGTCATTCCGATCGATTTCTTCATCCCCGACTGGACAATCTGCGAGAGCGGCGAGCCTCTCGATCTGAAAGTCAACGGTTGGGTCCAGGTGCGGTTCTTCGACCAGCCCGACAATCGCAACATCCAGTTAACGGCCGTCCAACTGGTCGTCACGTATAGCAACTCGGCAGGTGAGACGTTCGTGTGGCATGAGGTCGGTGTTGATCGCGTGTATTTCGACCAGAACGGTGACCTGATCGTCTCGAGTACCGGGCGAATAGGGCCCGCCGGGCTCATAGGGCACCTCATCCTGAACCTGACCACCGGTGCGGTTGAGCGTGCGGGGAAGGAGTTTGGCAGCAACAACGCGCTTGCCTGCGACGCCTTGACGTGACCGCTGTCTGGTGTAAGCCCTCCCACCGCCCGGCCGCCCGGCCGCCCGGCCGCCCGGCCGCCCGGCCGCCCGGCCGCCCGCCGGGCGTGAGGTTCGCAGCCACGCGCGTCGTGGCTCGAGCGATCGAGAGTAGGGCGCCGCTCCTGGTCTCGTTCATCCGCCACTGCGGAGCCGTCCCGGAAAGCTACGGAGAAGCGTCGGACCCGGAGGTCCGGTCCACCACGTCCACCAGCTGGACGTCGAACACGAGCGTGGCGTTCCCCGGGATGCGGCCGCGGCCCGCGTCGCCGTAGCCGAGGGCGGGGGGGATGACCAGGCGACGCCGTCCGCCGACCCTCATCCCCACCACGCCGTGGTCCCACCCCGCGATGACCCGACCGTAGCCGAGGGGCACCTCCAGGGGCGCGCGGTCGCGGCTGCTGTCGAACTCGAGCCCGCCGGACAGCCAGCCGGTGTAGTGGACCCGCGCGATGTCGCCGGAGTCGGCGCGCATCCCTTCTCCGACCTCGAGGTCCTGGACGTACAGCCCGGTGGGTCGGCGGGTCATGTCGTCGAGGCGCACCTCGAGGGCGGCGGCGTAGCGCTCGGCCACGCGGTAGCCCGGCGGCAGGGCGGACTGGTCCGGCGCCCCATCCCCGCATCCGGCGAGGACCAGGAGGGCGGCGGCCGGGGAGAGCGCGAGCTTTCGAAGCTTCATGGTCCGGTGGGGGTCGGGGGCACGGATCGTCCCGGCGGGAGATCGTAGGCCGATGCTACGCCTCGGCCGGCATGTGTGCAACGCGCCGCTCTCGTTGCAGCCGTTCGTATTCTGCCCTCCACCGGAGTGACCGGACCTCACGCGGGTGCTCTCGGGAGCGCCGTCACCTCTTCAAGGCAGGTTCGGGACGACGGACGAGGTGGCCGCCATGGTCGCGTACCTCGCGTCCAGCGAATCCAGCTATACGACGGGTGCGGAGCTCGTCCTCGACGGTGGGATCCTCGCCGGGGCGGCCGCCGCGCCCCGCGGGTAGCAGCGCACTCCGACGCCGACCACCGTGTGCACCTCGGTGCCGAGCCGCACCGGCCGTCCCAGGATGTCCGGATCACCATCGAAGCGACGCTGCCAATCCTCGTGCGCCATCACCAGCACCGGCGGCGCACCCGCCCGCTCGTCCTCCTCCAGGGTGGGCTCCCGTCTACTCGCGGGTCCAGATCACCTGGAACTCGAGCTCCTCGTCCGCTCCGCTCCGCTCGTGCTCGACATTGAACGTCGCGTCGGCGGGGATGCGGAGCCTCTCGCCGGCGACCTGGATGGTGAACGCGCCGCCGCTTTCGACGGCGTCCGCGAGTCGGCGGAGCTTGCTGGCGAACTGGGCTCGAGAGTAGGCCCTGGTCAGGTCGCGATCACGGCGGGGCATCGGCTCTTCCTGTGGTGCGGGTGGTCTCGGTCTCGAGGCGAGGATAGGCCGGAGGCGGTCGGCGGGTCAACGAGGGGCGGGTGCGGCCGCCGGCTGGCCCGCAGGCCTGCGCCCTATTCGGCCCGCAGGGCCTCCGTCGGCTGGATGCGGAGCGCCCGGGTGGCGGGGAGGACGCAGGCGAGGAGGCCGACGGCGACGACGGAGAGCGCGACCCCGGCGACCAGGCGGATGCCTTCGGGGCTGTCGGCCACCGTGAGGCTCACGAGCGCGGCGCCGGCGACGACGCCGAGACCGATCTGGGTCATGGCGCGGGAGAAGATGGAGACGACGATCCGCCGGGGGTCGGCTCCGAGGGCGGCGCGGATGCCGATCTCGCGGGCGCGCCGCGCGACGATGAAGGACATGAGGGCGTAGATGCCGATGAGGGCGAAGAGAAGGATGATGAGAGCGACGACGCTGAACCCGAAGGCGAAGAAGGCGCCGGAGCGCTGGATGGGGCGCCAGGTCTCCGCGAGAGGCTGGAGATCGACGACGCCGACGCCGGGGTCCACGGACGTCACCAGGGCGTGGACCTGCGGCGCCGTGGCGGCGGGCGGGCCCGCGGTACGCAGGTACATGTGGACGGAGCCGTGCTCCTCCGGCCGGAGCGGGTGGAAGATCCCGACCGGGGACCCGGCTCCGACGGCGCGATCCGCGCCCGTCGCGACGCCTACGATCTCGTACCACGCGCTCCCCTTTTCGCCCGCGCGCGTCGGGTAGCGGATCCGCTGCCCAAGGGCGCTCCGGCCGCCGAAGACCTCCTCCGCCCACCCCTCGTCGACGATGGCGACGCCGGTGCCCGCCACGTCCCCCTGGTTGAAGGCGCGGCCGCTGGAGATCCGCGCCTCGAGGACATCGAAGAAGTTCGGATCGACGGCGACCCAGCGGGTCTCGATGATCCTGGCGGAGTCCTCGTCGATCTCGACGGCCTCCTTCGCGTGGTTGACGCCGGGCAGGCGGCTGGCCCGGGTGGCCGCCATCACGTAGGGCTCGGCGGCGACGCGTCGGTGGACCTCATCGAACACCTCTCCGGCCCGCTGCCCCAGTCCCTGCTGCGTCAGCCGGCCCGAGAGGAAGTCGCCGGCGGGGAAGTCGCTGTCTCCCTGCTCGGGGAGCAGCTCCAGCCCTCTCATGATGGCGAGAGGTGTGAAGGCGACGCAGAGGGCGACCTGGACGATGATGACCCCGGTGGCCATGCTCCCGAACCGCATCCCGGCGCCTCCGGCCCCGGGCTGCGGGAGACGGTCCCGGAGCTGGCGACGGGTCGCCCGGAGACCGGGGATCCCGCCGATGATCACGGCGCCGAGCAGGGCGAGCCCTGCGACGTAGAGGACGGTGGTAGCCGAGAGGGCGGAGTCGAACCAGAAGGGCGGTCGCTCCTGCTGGACCTCCCAGAACAGGTCCATGATCACGCCCAGGCCCCACGCGGCGGCGGCAAGGCCGAGGGCGGCCGCGACCGCCGTGAGGACCAGGGACTCGGCGATGAGCTGGAGGACGAGCCGGCGCCGGCTCGCGCCCAGGGCGCTCCGCAGCGCGATCTCGCTCTCGCGGCTCGCAGTGCGGGCGAAGAGCAGCGTCGCCACGTTGGCGCTGACGACGAGGAGGAAGAGCACGAAGGGGATGTTCAGCAGGGCGGCCGGGGCCGCCATGTCGCTCCCCCGCCCGAAGAGGACGACGTCCGGCCGCAGCTGCTCGTGCGTCTCCGGGAACTCAGCGGTGGTCCGCTGGCCGATCACCGCCAGCTCCGCTCGCGCCTCGCCCAGGGTGAAGCCGGGCCCCAGGCGGCCGAACATGCCGATCTCCGGGCCTTCCCGTCGCGCGTAGTTCAGCGCCCTCTCACGCAGAGGCGTCCAGATCTCCTGGTTCACAGGGGCCGCGAACCCGTCCGGCATCACGCCGACGATGGTCGCGAAGTCCGCCCCGAGACGGACGGTCTGCCCCACCGCCGACGGGTCGCCGTCGAAGAGCCGCTGCCAGGCGGAATGGCCGAGGACGGCTGCGGGTGCCGCGTCGTCATCGAAATCCGCGTCGGTGAGCGTGCGCCCGAGGAGGGGCTGCACCCGGGTGAACCGGAAAAACGAAGGCGTGATGCTCCCGCCCCTGAGCGTTCCGAAGCGGCCGTCCTCCGCGATGAGATTGTAGTCGACGTACCCCGCGGCGCTGAGATCCTCGATGGACCGTACCTCGTCGCGCCAGGTCTCGAAATCGTGCAGTGACCTCGGCTCGCTGTACCCAGCCTCCAGATCCAGGTTACGGACCTGCACGATCCGATCGGGCTCGGGGAGCGGAAGGCTCGGGCGCACCATGTCCGTCATGAACTCGAACCAGGACGCGGCCATGGTTACGGCCACCGCCAGGGCGAGCACGCTGGCGAGCGTGAGCACCGGGTACTTGAGGATCATCCGGGCGCCCAGCTTGAGATCCAGGCGGAGTCCTGAAAGCCACGCGAGTCCGCGGCCGTCCCGCATCTCCTCCTTCGTCTTCTCGACTCCGCCGAACGCGACCAGGGCACGTCGGCGCGCTTCACGCGGATCAAGACCCTCCTCGCGCACCAGGCGCTCCGACTCCTCCTCGATGTGGAAGCGGATCTCTTCCTCCATCCGGGATTCGGCGGCGCCACGGGCGAACAGCAGACGCAGGCGCGTCCGGATTGCTTCGAGCCAGCTCATCGGGTTGCTCCAGGTGGGATTGGCCGCGGCCTCCTCCGCGGCGTGTGCTCAGCCGGTCTGCAGAACCGCTTCCAGCCCCGCGGAGAATCGACGCCAGCTCTCCAGCTCCTCGCCCAGCGCCCGGCGGCCGGCCCCGGTCAGCTCGTAATACCGGGCGCGACGGTTGTTCTCCGTCGTCCCCCAGTCGCTGGTGATGAGGCCTTCCTTCTCCAGCCGCTGGAGCGCCGGGTACAGCGAGCCCTGATTGACCTCGAGAACACCCGCCGAGATCTGCTGGACGCGCTGGCTGATGCCCCACCCGTGCATCGGCTCGAGGGAGAGGGTCTTGAGGACCAGCAGGTCCAGGGATCCCCGAAGGGCGTCGGTGTGCGAGCGCGTGGCCATGGTCGGCTCCGGGAGAGGCTTTCTTTAGCTGTCGAAAGGAAAGTGGCGGGTCCACCTGTAGCTGTCAAGAGGGAGCCCCGGCCAAAGAGAGGCCGGGGCTCGCGGAAGAAGGGCGGAGATCCGGACTGCGGGAGCGATCCGGAGGCGGGATCGGGGTGTCAGGCCCTGGCCACACTCACCGCGACGGGGTTGCGGAAGATGTCGAGGACGGGAGAGGTGCGCTGTACGTACGAGCAGAGCTCGTCGACCTTCTCGTCCGGGGCATCGCAGTCGACCCGGTAGGTGACCCGGACCTCCTGGTACCCGGGCCGCACGTCGTTGGAGAGGCCGAGGAAGCCGTGCAGGTCGAGCTCGCCCTCGAGGTCGAAGTCGAGGCTGCGGACCTCGATCCCCTGGGCGGCGGCGTTGTACACGAATCCGACGGCCAGGCAGGATGCGAGGGCGTGGAGGGTGGCCTCGACGGCGTTCGGTGCGGTGTTCTCGCCGAGGAGCACGGGCGGCTCATCGCCTTCCAGTGTGAAGGGCTCGGTCCGGGAGGTGTCCTCCTGGCCGGCGCCGTGGAACCCCTGGATCCGGGTCCGGGAGCGGCCGCCGCCGAGCCAGGTGCTGGCGGCGCGGAACTGGAACCGTGCCAGGTCCGGCTGCTTCCGGATCGCCTCGATGGTGTCGGTGAGCTGACCGACGTCGACGCCGTTCTGTGTCTGCTGCGTGGTGTTCGCCATGTGTTCCTCCTGATGTTCGGGTAAAGGTCTCCCCGGCGGCAGGGCCGTGAGGCCTGCCGGTGTCGATCGATCCGGGTGTGGTGGAATGGGGCGCGGCTTCGCGCCCGCGTGCGTCAGGCGGGCTTCCGCGCCCGCATGACGATGGTGTGGGCGCCGAAGCCGCCCGCGGTTCGCCGCGTGGACTCGCTGCCGCTCGCGGCGAAGTAGTCGAGGGTGGAGAGTCGCTCGACGTCCTCGAACCCGGCGGCGCGGAACGCGTCGAGGTAGTCGCTCTCGGTGGTGGCGCCGACGATGCACTCGGCCCACAGCTCCGGGCTGGAGCGGCATTCCTCCGAGGGGAGGTTTCGGACGACGATATCGGCGATCTGGACGCGGCCGCCGGGGCGGAGCACACGGCTCATCTCGCGAACGGCGGCGGGCTTGTCCGGGACCAGATTGATCACGCCGTTGCTGGTGACCACATCAATGGACGAGTCGGGAAGCGGGATGTCCTCCGCATCGCCGTCGATCAGCTCGACGTTGTCGAGGTTCATGAGCCGGGCGTTGGCGGCGGCCTTCCGACGCATGGCCGGGGTCATGTCGAGGCCGATGGCGCGGCCTTCCGGCCCGACGAGGAGAGCGGAGAGGAGGACGTCGGTCCCGGAGCCGGAGCCGATGTCGAGGACCACGTCGCCCGCGCCGATGACCTCGGCGGCGAAGGGGTAGCCCACGCCGGCGAACGACTCGAGCGCGGCGGCGGGCAGTCTGTCCAGCGCCTCGCCGGGGTAGCCGACGTATTCGCAGGCGCGGCGGCCGGTGGGGAAGTGGTATTCCCTCTCCGGGGAATCCGCGACGGCGGTGTACATGGCGCGGACGGCATCCAGGATGACGTCGCGCTGATTCGATGTGATGACGACCATGGGTGCCTCCGTGGTTGAGGGGTACGGCAGGGCGGCTAGTCGCCGCCCGCCACGCTGAAGGTGCGGATCAGGGTGTTTACGCGTTCGGCCAGAGCCGGTCGGACGGGCTCGCTGCCGAGCTCCGCGAGGCTGGCCTTGAGCCGCTTCTCGAACTCGGCCCGTGAGTAGCAGCTCCGGCAGGTCTCCAGGTGATGCTCGACTTTCGCATCCGTTGGACCGGGCAGCTCGCGGTCGATGTATGCAGCAAGGAGACGCAGCGCGTCTTCACAGCTCCGGATCTCATTCTTGGTCATGAGCCTTCTTCTCACTCGTGTTCGGGTCGGCCTTCCGGTCGCCTTCCACCAGCCCGGCCTCGATTCCGTGCTCCCACAGCGCTTCCTGGAGCAGGCTGCGGCCGCGGGAGAGGCGGGAGCGGACGGTGCCCAGGGGAACGTCCAGGAGATCTGCGACCTCCTGGTACGGCAGCCCCTGCACGTCCACCAGCGCCACCACCTCGCGGAAGGGCTCGGGCAGGCCATGGATCGCCCGCTCCAGGTCCTCGCGGAGCAGGCGGTTCAGGAAGTCGGTCTCGGGGCTGCTGCCCCACCAGAGCAGGATCGGCTGGTGCAGCCGTTCGAACAGCGAGAACGCGCGGTCCGTGGTGTCCAGCGGCTCGTGGTCGGCCTTCGCCCGGGCGGTGCGGCAGCTCGATACGAAGGCGTTGTTCAGGATCCGGAAGACCCAGGCACGGAACGCGTCCCGATCCTCCAGCGACGGCAGCGACTCCCACGCCCGGGCCACCGCTTCCGCTACCAGGTCCTCCGCGTTCGCGCGGTGCCGGCAGAGTCGGAGCGCCCGTCCGTACAGCTCCGGCAGCAGCGTGTCGACGCGCTCGCCGAACCAGGCGCGGTCGACTTCGCTAGGCATGCTGTGGACGGTTTGAGCGGGCATCCTCGATCAGAGCTCGGGAATCGCTGGCCTCCATCAATGCGGACGCAACGCGGGCGCAAAAGTTCCCGGCGTCCTCGCGGATGTCCCCACGCGCGAGCGAATTCCTACCGTGGGCGACTCCGTTCAGCGCGGCGCGAACGGGGTGGCGGACGGACGCAGCCCGGGCGGCCGGCGGTGCCGGGTCGCCTGCTCGTAGGCGTGGGCGATGCCGATGAGCGTCGGCTCGCTCCATGCCGGGCCGAAGAAGCTGATGCCGACGGGGAGCCCGTGCACGAAGCCCATGGGGACGGTGATGTTGGGATAGCCGGAGACCGCCGCGGGCTGTGAGCTGGCGCCCAGGAAATGATCCCCGACGACGAGGTCGATCGTCCACGCGGGCGACCCGGTGGGGGCGACGAGGGCGTCGAGCTCGTGGAGCGCCATCAGCGAGTCGATGCCGGCCCCCGCCCGCTTCGCCGTCTCGAGGGCGTCCAGGTACTCCTGCTCGTCGAGCCCGCCCTTCTCCTCCGCCATCTCGAGGATCTCCTGCTGGAAATAGGGCATGGAGCGCGGCCGCTCGCGCTCGTTGAACGCGATCACGTCGGCCAGGCTCCGGACCGGCGCGTCGGGGCCGAGCCCGGCGAGGTAGCGGTTCAGGTCGTGCTTGAACTCGTACAGCAGGATCGTCCACTCGGCATCCCCGTACTCGCCATGGTGCGGGAGCTCCAGGGAGTCCAGGACGGTCGCTCCGCCGGCGCGCAGGTCCGAGAGAGCCGCATCGAAGAGCCGGTCCGTCGCCCCGTGGTAGCCGGTCATCCGCTTGCGGATCACGCCGATGCGGGCGCCCGCCAGCGCACCTCCGTCGAGGAACCGGGTGTAGTCCGGCTCCACCCGCGCGCGCCGCGTGCTCGGGTCCCCCGGGTCCTCGCCGGCGAGGACGCCGAGGAGGGCGGCGGCGTCGGCGACGGTGCGCCCCATGGGACCCGCGATGTCCTGGCTGTGGGCGATGGGAATGATGCCGGACCGGCTCACCAGGCCGATCGTGGGCTTGATCCCGACGATCCCGTTCGTGGCCGCTGGACACACAACGGACCCGTCCGTCTCGGTCCCCACCGCTAGGGGCGCCAGGTTGGCGGCGACCGCGACGGCGGAGCCGGAGCTGGAGCCGCAGGGGGAGCGGTCCAGGGCGTACGGGTTCCGCACCTGCCCGCCCCGACCGCTCCAGCCGCTGGAGGAAGCCGTGGACCGGAAATTGGCCCACTCGCTCAGGTTGGTCTTCCCCAGGATCACCGTGCCGGCGTCCCGCAGCCGCTGGACGATGAACGCGTCCCGGGGCGCCACCGACCCTTCGAGCGCCAGCGACCCCGCGGTCGTGGTCATCCGGTCAGCGGTGTCGATGTTGTCCTTGATGACGACCGGAATGCCGTGGAGCGGGCCCCGCACGCGCCCGGCCCGGCGCTCGGCGTCCAGGGCGTCGGCGATGGCGAGGGCGTCGGGGTTCAGGTCCAGCATCGCCCGGAGCTCGGGGCCGCGCCGGTCCAGCGCCGCGATCCGCGCCAGGTACGCTTCCGTGATCTGCCGCGATGTCGCGCGTCCGGACGTCATGGCGTCCTGCAGGTCCTCCAGCGTCCATTCGGCGAACGGGAACACCGCGGCGGCGTCGGCGCCGATCGGCCGGGGCGGTGTGGTCGAGTCCGCGCCCGAGCCGGGCGCGCACGCGGCGAGCGCACCGACGCACGCGATCACGACGACGAGCGCAGGTCGGAGCCCGGGCGAGCAGGGGCGGGCGAGGCTGGCGAGGCTCATCGGGCTCGCAGCGCGGGTTCCACGCGACTCCATGTCGGCATCTCCGAACTCTGGCGCGAATGAGGGTGCATCCACGGATGAATGTCGGGCCTGTGATCGTCAAGCATCTTCACGACCGGGCTCGCGGGGGGAGTGCCTTGATGCGCCGCCGTCCAGCCGGACATATTCCGCCCTGCCCACACCACACCCCCAGCCGGAAGGTCCTGATGGCCCGTGGCGACCGCTCACCCGCCGGCCTCGTCCGCGGGCTCGGTCCGCTGGCGGCGACGGCGCTGGTGGCGGGTGCGGTGATCGGCTCCGGCATCTTCGTGAGCCCTTCGATCGTTGCGCGGGAGGTGGGTGCGCCGGGCCTGAGCCTGCTGGTGTGGCTGGTGTGCGGCGGCCTGGCGCTCGCGGGCGCGCTCTGCTTCGCGGAGCTGGGCGCCGCGATCCCGCGCAGCGGGGGCACGTACGCGTTCCTCGATCGGGCGTTCGGCGTCCGCTGGCTGCCGTTCCTGTTCGGCTGGTCGATGCTCGCGGTGGTGCTGACCGGCGTGATGGCGGCCGTGGCGACCGCGTTCGCGCTGTACGCGGGCCAGTTCCTGGGGCGGATCATGCCGTACGGCGTGTGGGCGCAGCGCTCCGTAGCGATCGGCTGCATCGGGTTCCTCACGCTCATCAACTGCGTCGGCGTGAGGGCGGGCGGCCGCGTGCAGGTGCTGTTCACGGCGGCGAAGATCTGCGGCGTCGGCGGCCTGATCCTGGTGGGCCTCGCCGTCGGGGGCGACGGCGCCGGCCCCTTCACGCCCCTGTTCCCGCCGGACGTGGGCGTGGCCGGCGGGGGGCTGCCCGGCGCTTCGCCGGTGCTCGCGGCGTTCGGTATCGCGATGATCGTGGCGCTGTTCGCGTACAACGGGTGGTGGTACTCGACGTTCGTCGCGGCCGAGGTGCGCGAGCCGGAGCGGTCGATCCCGGTCTCGATCTTCGCCGGGATGGCCATCGTGCTCGTGGTCTACGCCCTGGCGAACGTAGTATACCTGCAGGTGCTGCCGTTCGACGCGCTGCAGGCGAGCGATCGGCCGGCGGCGGACGCGATGCACGCCCTCGTCGGCCCGGGCGGCGCGGACTTCATCGCGGCGGCGGTCATGGTCTCCGCGTTCGGGACGGTGAACGCGCAGCTGCTGAGCGTGCCGCGGGTGTATTTCGCGATGGCGCGAGACGGCCTCTTCTTCGAGCGCGTGGCGCGCGTGCACCCGCGCTGGGGCACGCCGGCGGTGGCGATCCTGCTGCAGGGCGGTTGGGCGTCGGTGCTCGCGCTCACGGGCACGTACCAGGAGATCATCACGTACACGGCGTTCCCGAATTATCTCTTCCTGTCGCTCGCGGTGGCGGGACTGATGGTGCTGCGCGCGCGGGAGCCGGACCTGCCACGGCCGTTCCGCGTGCCCGGCTATCCCGTGACCCCGCTGCTGTTCCTCGCCGTCTTCTTGTGGTACCTCATCAACTCGGTGCTCTATTCGTTTCGCGAGACGGCGGTCGGGATCGCGCTCACGCTGGCCGGCCTGCCGCTCTACTGGTACTGGTCGCGACGCGGCCAGACCGGTGCGGCCACACGCGGGAGCAGGGAAGAATGATCGTCGATTTCCACAACCACTATTACCCCGACGCCTACCTGCGCGAGCTGGAGCGCGGGGACACCACCGCGCGCCTGGAGCGGGACGAAACGGCGGCGGGCGCCGAGGGCCGCCTGCTGCTCCACTACCCCGGCGACTACAACGTGGTGGTGCGGGGCCATCGCGACCTCGACGAACGCATCCGCGTGATGGACGCGTCGGGCATTGACGTGCAGGCCTTCAGCCTGACCACGCCGGGGGTCCACGTGGAGGAACGCGACCGCGGCATCACGCTCGCGCGACTCGTCAACGACGCGTTCGCGGACGCCGCCGACCGCCATCCCGGCCGCTTCGCTCCGCTGGCCGCGCTCCCGCTGCAGGACCCCGCAGCGGCGGTCGAGGAGCTCGAGCGCGCGGTCGGCAGCGGGCACCGCGGCGCGCAGCTCTTCTCGAACATCAACGGCCGGACGCTCGACGAGGAGGCCTACTTCCCGCTCTTCGAGAAGCTGGCGGACCTGGACGTGCCGGCGTTCATCCACCCCACCAACCCGTCGCCGCTGGGGCAGCTCGCCGACTACCGGCTGACCGCGCTCATCGGCTTCCAGTTCGACACCACGGCCGCCGTCGCCCGGCTCATCTTCGCGGGCGTGCTCGAGCGGCTGCCTTCGCTCAAGCTCGTCGTGGGGCACCTCGGCGGCACCCTCCCCTTCATGGCCGAGCGCATCGGGCGCGGCTACGAGGTCTACCCCGAGTGCCGCGAGCGCATCACGCGACCGCCCGGCGAATACCTCCGCCG
This sequence comes from Gemmatimonadota bacterium, assembly GCA_019347975.1. Lineage (GTDB taxonomy): Bacteria > Gemmatimonadota > Gemmatimonadetes > Longimicrobiales > RSA9 > JAHWKI01. The sequence goes on along the minus strand of JAHWKI010000057.1, from coordinate 886 downwards.
CCTCTACATCGACACCGTCAACTTCGACCCGGGGGCGCTCCGGCTCGGCCTGGACTTCGCCGGGCCCGAGCACATTGTTTTCGGCTCGGACTACCCGCACCAGGTCGGGTATGTCGACCGCGCGCTGAGCGCCGTGGCGGGGATGCCCGTCAGCGGGTCCGGCGCGCCCGCATTCTGGGCGGGACGGCGGCGGAGCTGCTGAAGCTCTGAGCCGGGGCCTGCGTCAGTCCCGGGCCGCCAGCGTCGGGTCCAGGATCCGGTCGATCTCCCGCACCACGTCGCGCAGGTGCAGCCGCGTCATGGCATCGCCTGTCCGGCTGGCCGCGGTCTGCGCCTGCCGCTGGAGCTCGCCCAGCTCGCCCCGGAGCAGCGCGCGGGCGTCGCTGAAGCGGGCCGCGACGGCGGCCTGCCGCACCGGCGCGGGGGCGCCGGACGGCGGCTCCGGCGGATTGATCGCCCGCTCGGCCGCCTCGAGATACGCCCGTTGCAGCGTGCGCCGGAACACGTCGATGCGCGGGTTGCGGGCGGCCAGCTCGGTCCAGGCGCCGCGGCGCAGCTCCGCGAGGAACTCGGCGACGGTGTACGCGTCGCCACCCGGCCCGGCGAGGGCTTCGTATTCGACGAGCCGGCTCAACCGCCTCGGCGAGAGGAGCGAGCTCATGACGCTGACCTGCGCGGCACGGACGCGGTCGACCACGCCCTCCTGCTCGATCCGGCGCAGGATCTCGGAATCGAGGAACATGACCGGAACGTGGAACGCGTGTTCCTCGAGGTAGCGCATGGCCTCACGCTGCTTCGCCTCGGACAGCGGCTCGAAGCGGGGCCCGGTGCCGTAGCGCTCCCAGGTCTCCGCTCCGGCGATCATGGCGGCGACGTGGCCGTTGTA
>JAHWKI010000261.1 GCA_019347975.1 Gemmatimonadota bacterium | reverse complement strand
CCGCTCCGCCTGATCGTGCCGTGGAAGTACGGGTTCAAGAGCATCAAGTCCATCGTCCGGATCCGGCTGACGAGAGAGATGCCGCTGAACACGTGGCAGGAGATGCAGCCGAACGAGTACGGGTTCTTCGCCAACGTGAACCCGGCGGTGGACCACCCGCGGTGGAGCCAGGCGCGGGAGCGGCGGATCGGCGAGCTGCGGCGACGTCCCACGCTCCCGTTCAACGGCTACGGCGAGCAGGTCGCCCACATGTACGAGGGCATGGACCTCCGGCGCTGGTTCTAGGCGGATCCGCCTCCGCAGTGGATCCGCGACGGCGAGTCCTCCTGCTGAAGGCGGTCGTGTGGCTGCTGGGCCTCTATCCCCTCGGCCGCGTGGCGTGGTGGCTCCGGGACGGCCTGCTCGGGCTGGGAGCGAACCCGATCGAGCGGGTTCTGCACCATACCGGGTGGTGGGCGCTGGTCCTCGTCCTGGTCACCCTGGCCGTCACGCCGCTGCGGAGGATCACCGGGCGGAACGAGCTGGTGAAGCTCCGCCGGCCGCTGGGCCTGTTCGCGTTCTTCTACGCCACGGTCCACCTCGGGATCTATATCGGCCTGGACCAGGTCTTCGCCTGGAGCTACATCCTCGAGGACGTGGCCGAGCGGCCGTTCATCACCGTCGGAGTCCTCGCGTGGATCCTCCTGCTCCCCCTGGCGGTCACCTCCACACGCGGGTGGATCCGGCGCCTGGGAAGGCGATGGACGCTCCTCCACCGCGTCGTCTACGCCGCCGCGGGGCTTGGGATCATCCACTTCTACTGGCGGGTGAAGGCGGACACGCGGGTTCCCCTCCTCTTCGCCGCGGTATTCGTCGCGCTGATGGTGCTCCGGATGAGCTGGACGGGAAGGGCCGGCACGACGACGCCCCGCCGACCGGGGCCGGGCGGGGCGGTTCGTTGATCGGCGGGCGCATGGCCCGCGAGGCCAAAGACTACTGCAGCCTACTGCAGCGCGGACAGGACCGGCAGCATCAGCACGGCCACGGTGGCGACGCACGCGGCGACAGCCATCGCGGCCTCGGCGACGATCCGGAGGATCTCGTTGTTTTCCATCATCTCTATTCCTTCAGTATCGGCAGGGGTCAGGGTCGTCTGTTCGGCGCACCGTACGCGGCGTCCACGAACCAGGTTTCAGGGTTCAGCCGATTAGATAGCGCCGTCCGGTCGAGGGTTGCACCGTGAAACCGGGGGGATGCCCCCGTTCGTAGGGGGCGCAACGAATCCCGAGAGAAAGGCCGACCATGGAAGAGTTCATCCCGATGTTCCTGTTCATGTGCATAGCCGGCGTGCTGATCCTGCGCCCGGTCACCAAGAAGCTCGGTCTGCTGATCGAAGCGCTCGCGAAGGAGCGGATGGCCGGTGTCGCGCCGCGCTCGACGCCGGCGGCGCTGGAGGACGCGCAGGTTGAACGGATCGCCAGCGCCCTCGACCGGCTCAACTCGCGGATCGACCTCCTCGATGACCGCATGGGCTTCGTGGAGCGGCTGGTGGAAAGTCGTCCACGCCAGCGTCTGACCGGCTGACCAGGAGGACCGGCGATGTGTGGGCGCTTCTCCCTCGGCGTGGAGACGGACCGGCTGGTGGCGGAGTTCGGGCTGTCCGAGCTCGCCGCCGAGCACCGTCCCCGCTTCAACATCGCACCGACGCAGCCGGTCGCCGCGGTCGTCGCCGGTCCGAACGGGCCGCGGCTCGGCATGCTCCGCTGGGGGCTGATCCCCGCGGGCTCGGACGCGCCCCCGCGAGCTCCGCTGATCAATGCCCGGTCGGAGACGGTGGATCGCCGACCCTCCTTCGCGTCTTCCTTCCGTCATCGCCGCTGCTGGATCCTGGCCGACGGCTTCTACGAATGGCGGCGCGAGTCGGACGGCTCCCGGTCTCCGTGCCACATCCGCCTTCCGGATGGCCGGCCGTTCGCGCTCGCGGGGCTGTGGGACCGGTGGCAGAGCGAGGACGGACCGGTGCTCACCTGCGCGATCCTGACGACCCGCCCCGCCGCCGCCATCGCGCACATCCACGACCGCATGCCCGTCCTCCTCACTCCCGAGACCAGGGCGGCATGGCTCGACCGCTCGGCCGAGCCATCCGCGCTGCGCCGGCTGCTCGAGCCCTGGGACGGACCGCTCCGGATCGAGCGCGTCTCCACCCGCGTGAACTCCGTGGTCAACGACGACCCGGGCTGCCTCACGCCCGCACAAGGTCCCGCCGAAGCGCCTGCCGAAACTTCCGGCTCCTGATCGTGTAGGAAAGCCGCCCCCGACCGTGGTCGGGCGGCCCGGTCCTTGCCGAATTGGAACGGTGTCCGGATTCGGCTCGCCCGAGCGTTGGCTCCCTTTGGACGGAGCGAGGCACCCTCGGGTGGGACTCGGAGGTGCTTGCAGGGAGCAAAACGGGTCTGTAGAATGGCGGCCTGAATCCAGCAAGAGCTCCGATCCCGTGACCCGGATCGCGCGACGTCGAACACGGCGCTGCGCAGTGGGTATAGTATTCGTGGCGGCAACCGAGAAGCTCGGGCCGCGTGGTGATGTCCAGAGCGGAGACCCTGGAAAATGAAGCGATTCAGTATCGGACGGCAGGTGTGGGTTGCCCTCGCCCTGCTCGGCTGGGCGGCAGCGCCCGCGGCCGCGCAGGATCAGGCGGGCGAGCGCTACACCATCCTCGTGCCCTATCTCGCGCCGCAGAACGGCGCCGATGATGATTTCGGAGAGGATGTGGCGAAGGAGCTGCGCAAGCTCATCGAGGACCTTCACACCCATCAGACGGTCTCGGACCGGGACCTGAAGGCGGCCAGAAAGAAGTACAACCTGGAGGAGAAGCAGCTCTACAACTGCGTGACCGCGCGGCAGCTCGCCATGCAGATGGGGTGGCAGCTCGTGCTCTGCGGCGACTACGTGCCGGCCGGGAACCGCCAGGTGCAGGTGGACGCCCGGTTCGTGGGGGCGACGGACGGCGAGTTCGAGGTGCCGGAGTTCGCGGCGAGCGAGCGGAACCCGAAGCAGGCGGCGCAGCAGATCCTGCAGTCCTTCGACCGCTGGCAGCGGCAGCTGTCGCTGACGCTCTGGTGCAAGCAGTACCTGGACAGCAAGGACTACGAGTCCGCGCTGCGGAACTGCAACGAGGCGCTGGAGATCAACCCGAGCTCGGGGTCGGCCCTCTACCAGAAGGCCTTCGTGCTGTGGGAGATGGACCGCGACGAGGATGCTCTCGCCGCGCTGGAGCAGCGCCTGGAGCTCGACCCGATCAACCAGGACGCCCTCAAGCTGGCGGGTATCGTGGCCACGCAGATCGGTGAGCGCGAGCGGGCCCGCGGCTACTTCGACCGCTACATGGAGCTGAATCCCGGCGACGTGGGCGTGCGTCTGAGCATCGCCACCGACATCGCCAACGCCGGGGACCCGGAAGGCGCGCTGCGGTTCGCGCAGCAGGGCCTCGAGAACGCGGCCGACAACATGAACCTGATCACCTACATGGGGCACTTCGCGGTGAACGCCGCGGCGCAGGCCGAGGCGGCCGTGCAGAGCGGCCAGGCGGTCGACCCGACCAAGGTGACGGAGTTCTACCAGATCGCGGCCGACTCCTACTCGAAGATCTTCGAGGCGCAGGGCACGGAGACGGATCCGGCGATTCTCGAGAAGATGATCATCGCGCTCTTCAAGCTGCAGCGTTACGACGAGGCGGTCGCTCTCGGTCAGCGGGCCACCGAGGCCCGGCCCGACAACGCGGCGATCTGGGAGGCGCATTCCCGCGCTCTCGAGGAGTCGGGCAAGACGGCGGAGGCGCTCGCGGCCATCGAGCGGGCCGAGAGCCTCGGCTCCAGCACACCGGCGCTGACGCAGCGTCGCGCGATCCTGCACCTGAAGGCAGGGAACACGGCCGAGGCCGTGGCAGCGCTGCAGGCCGCGGTGGAGAGCGGCACGGTCCAGCCGAAGGACGCGTTCCGGATCATTTTCGGGAACGCCTACAGCGAAAAGTTCCAGAAGGGCCGCCTCGACGAGGCGTACGCGCTCCTGGAGCAGGCGGGCTCGCTGGCGCAGACGGAGGAGGACAAGCTCGCACGCAACTTCTGGCGGGGGTACATCCTCTTCCAGCAGGCCCAGCGGGCGCATGAGCCGATGACGGCGGAGTCGGCACGGCGGGCCAAGCCCATGTTCGAGCGGGCCCTGCAGCTCTTCCAGGCCGCGCACGGGTACGAGAAGATCCACGCCTCGGCCGATGTGCCGAAGCTGATCGACGCGGCCCAGCGCTTCATCGAGATCGAGGAAGCTCTGATCAAGCGCGGCCGGTAAGGTCTCCGCGGCCGCGGATACGCCGGACGCCGGCGGGGCTCACGCTCCGCCGGCGTTCGCGCATCAGCGGCTACCCCTTCACGATCAGGGGACCATCAGCGTGACGGTGCGGTCGGACAGAGCGTAGCTGAAGTCAAGGCCCAGCAGCGCCTCCCCGTCGGCATTGACCGATAGCACCTCCTCGCACCTCACCGCGAGCCGCCCGGCCCGGAAGAACAGCACGTCCGGGTT
>JAHWKI010000260.1 GCA_019347975.1 Gemmatimonadota bacterium | reverse complement strand
AGGACGGAGTAGTCGAAGAAGATGTCGTAGATGCGGACGACCTCCTCCTCCCGCAGGACCACGTCGCTCACGAACGGGTTGCCGTGGTGCATGGAGAGGCCCAGGCCATAGTGCGCGTCGTGGTAGAGGTTCGCCCCGGTGGAGATCACCCAGTCGACGAATCCCGCCTCGATCAGCGGGATCAGCGCGGACACGCCGAGCCCGGCGGGGGTCAGCGCGCCGGTGAGGGAGATGCCGACGGTCACGTCGTCGTCGAGCATCTTCTCGGTGAACAGCCGGCACGCTTCCCGGAGGCGGCCGGCGTTGTAGGACGCGAAGGTCCCGTCGATGAGGCGCTCCACGGTCATTCCCGGCTGGATGCGCTCGGGGTCGATGCGCGGGCCCCGCAGGTACTTGGACTTGTTCATCGCCTCGGGTGCTGGGTGAAAGGTCGGCCCGGCCGTCGCTCAGACGTCTCGTGAGAACATCCGACCCAGTCCGCTCCGCTTCTGCCGCCGGTGCACGCGGCGCCGGGCGTCAGCGCGCTGCTCCCGGTGGCCACGGATGATGTGCTCCACGGCCTCTTCGGGGGAGTCGGTCACGAGGATCAGATCCATGTCCTTCCCGGCGATCTTCCCCTCGTGCATCATCACGTCCCGGAGCCAGTCCAGGAGCCCGCCCCAGTACGCCGACCCGAACATCACCACCGGGAAGTTCCGGACCTTCCGCGTCTGGATCAGCGTCAGGGCCTCGAAGAGCTCGTCCATCGTCCCGAACCCGCCGGGGAAGATCACGAAGCCCTCCGCGTACTTCACGAACATGGTCTTGCGGACGAAGAAGTAGCGGAAGTTGACCGCCGTCCGGACCCAGGCGTTCATCCCCTGCTCGAACGGGAGCTCGATATTGCATCCGACGGAGCGCCCCCCCGCCTCCGCCGCCCCCTTGTTCGCGGCTTCCATGATCCCGGGGCCGCCACCCGTTATGACGGCGAACTTCTGCTCGGCGAATCGACGCCCTGTCTCTTCGGCGGCGGCATACATCGGATCGTGTTCGTCGATGCGCGCGCTGCCGAACACGGAGACCGCGGGGCCCAGCTCGGCCAGGGTGTCGAACCCGGACACGAACTCGCCCATGATGCGGAACACCCGCCACGGGTCCGTATGGATGAAGTGCGCCTCCTCGGCGACCTCGCGCTGGAGGAATCTCTCATCCTCCGTCTGCCGGTCGTCGCCCGAAGCCCCATCCGCCTCCGGATTCAGCTCGGGGACAGGCTGCTCGGCCCCTTCTTCGCCCAGCTCGCCGTGGCCGGCGTCCGGCGCCTCTTCTGGCTCCCGCTCCCTCATCCGCGCCCCCCTCTATCGGTACAGGCCGTGAGGCTACGACCGCCGCGACACGGCACGCAAGTCACGGCCCGCCTCACGCCGGGCCCACCAGACCATGGTGCGCCGGACCGCCTCGCGATGGGAGACGTGCGCCGACCAGCCGAGCTCCAGACGGGCCCGCGTGGAGTCGTACGGATTGTCGGTGGTCAGGGAGCGTAGCGCCCGCCGCAGACCCCCGGCGCCTCCGGCCGGGAGCAGCGGCGCCAGCCTCTCCAGGAGAGCCGCGCCGGCCCTGGCCACCGCCGCCGGTACCGGGAGGGTGAGACGACGAATCCCCCGCTCCGCGCCGATCCACGCGACGAGCTCCCGCGCGCCCACCGGCTCGTCCATCGCCAGGTTGTAGGCGCGCCCCACCGCCGCCGCGCGGTCCAGGGTGGCCACCACGCCAGCGGCGACATTCCCGGCGTAGACGAGCGGGAGTCGGAACCGCCCGCCCCCGAGGAGCGGCACGACCGGAAGGGAGGCGTACCGCACCATGATCGGCACGGCGGCGCGGTCGCGCTCGCCATAGACCACGCTCGGCCGGAGGGTGGTCAGACGGATCGCCTCCTGGTCGTGCAACCGCCAGGCCGCGCGCTCGGACAGATGCTTGGACGCCGCATAGGCGTTCTGGCGCTCCGGGTCGGCCTCCGTCCACCGCTCCTCCGTAAGGGGCCGGTCCAGCGGGAGCCCGGCATACACCGCCACGCTCGAGAGGTGGACCACCCTCGGCGCCGCCAGCGCCGCCGCTCTCAGCACCCGCTCCGTTCCCTCCACGTTCTCCCTGAGGAAGGTCGCGCGGCTGCCTCCCATGAACACGCGGGCTGCGCCATGAATGACGGCGTCACAGCCGCGGATCCGCCGCGCCTGCTCCTCCACGTCGTCCAGCACGTCGCCGGTGACGAGCCGGCAACCGAGGGACTCCAGGTGAGCGGTGTCGCTCGAGGGGCGGACCAGCGCCACGACATCCGTGCCCCGCGCCCGCAGCCGCTCGGCCACGTGAGAGCCGATCAGCCCCGTACCGCCCGTCAGAAATACGGAATTCCGGAGTGGCATGGGCCGGAAGCTAGGGATACATTCCGCCCGATGAAATGCCCCGGCTGCGGGAGTGAAGGACAGGAGGGGAAGTTCTGCTCGGAGTGCGGCACCGCGCTCGGCGGAGCGTGCGCCGCCTGCGGGTCCGAGCTGCTTGCCGGGTCGCGGTTCTGCACCCAGTGCGGCCGCGCCGTGAGGGTGCCCCGTAGCCCTGGCGCGGGTCGAAGGCGCTGGCCCCTGATCCTGGGGGCCGCCGCCCTCCTGGTCGTCGTCCTCGTCCTGATGCTGCCACGCCGGGTGGACCGCGCCGGTGCCCCGGAGGTCGTGCGGCCGGCGAGCGGGGCCGCCCCGGTGGGATCGGGCGCACCGGTTCCAGGCGACGGGCTGCTGAGCAGCGACATGCGGACGAACGCCGATCGGCTCTTCAACCGGGTAATGGGCGCCGCGCAGCAGGGCGACCGGGCCGAGGTGAGCCGGTTCGCGCCCATGGCCATCCAGGCGTACGGGCTTGTGGAGGACCTCGATGATGACGGCGTCCTCCACCTCGCCATGCTGCACCTCACGGCCGGGGACCCCGCTCGCGCGCAGGCGACGGCTTCCCGCATCCTCCGGGACTCGCCCGACCACATCCTCGCGCTGGGCGTGGCGGCGGCGGCGGCCCGGCGGGCCGGCGACGAAGCGGAGGCCCGCACGCTGTATCGCCGCCTGCTGGACGGCTATCCGCAGGAGGCGGTCAAGCCGCGGCCGGAATACGTCGACCACCAGGCCATGCTGCCCGAGTACCGCCGGATCGCCCGCGAGGCGCTGGGGGAGTCGGAAGGGGGCTGAGCCCTAGTCCACTCGCGCCGCCGCTCCGTGGATCGCGTTGAAGATGAGCTTGAACGTGCCACGGGGCTGAGCCCGGAACTGCGGCCGGAAGCCGAACAGCACCACGTCCCCGGCTCCGACCGGCACCCGCACCACGGCCGCGCGTCCGGCCAGCCGCTCCTCCCCCAGCGCCCAGCCGCTGAGGACGATCCCCTCCCTGCCGTACCGCGCGACCACTTCCGGACCATTGCCGCGCACGTCGAACGCCGCGCTCCGGACGAAGGACGCGGCGGCCTCGGCCGGCATGCCGCGGGCGAGGGAGTGGCCGGTGTCGACGTCGATCCGCAGCAGGCTGCCGGGGATGAAGAACCGCTCGGACGGCACGCCGTCCACCGTGTTGCGGAGCGGGAGCGCGAGCTGATCGATGAGGAGCTGGGTAGCGCCGTCGAAGGCGATCAGGCGGCCGCCCGTCTCCACGTACCGCTTCAGCCGCAGCATCCCCTCCAGCCCGATCCCGCCGGTCATCTCCGGCGGCCTCGAGCCCGGAGCGTAGCCGTGGAGGATCGACTCCGCGTCCTGGTCCGGCAGGATGATGGCGTGATAGCGCGAGAGGTCCGCCGTCCGGATCTCCGCGTCGTGGAGCGTGTCGACGGGGAAGCCGTACTGCTCCATCACCCACCGCGTCCACCCCTCGTCCATGTTGGCCTGCCACGACTTGTACAGCCCCACGCGGGGGGGTTCGAGGGCGCGGATGGGCGCGGCCGGCGCGGCACGCAGCCCCGTGAAGCCGACGCCGAGCTCACGCGCGAGGGTCTGGACGAGCGCCTCGGTGCGGGGGCCCCGCCGGACGACCATCGATCCGGCCCCCTCGGGACCCGCAAGGCTCACCGCCTCGCCCGCCACCAGGAGCCGGTTGACCGCGATGGCGCTGGCGTTCGCGCCGCTGTCCAGCGTCCACCCCCAGCCCGCGTTGCCCGTGACGCGCCCGGGCCAGACCGTCGCCTCCTCCACGGCCTCGAACCCGGCACCCGCAGGGAAGGGGTCTTCCACCCGCACCGTCCGCACATCCATCTGGATCGGGAGCGTCCAGCCGGAGACGTCGTACGGCGGGTCCGGCGGTCCGTCGGGGTAGAGGCGCATGTCCGGATAGACCTGCGTCTCCAGCAGGTCCATCAGGTGCGGCCGGAACGCCTGCCCCGCGAAGACCACGTAGCTGCCGGCCGGCCAGGTCTCGCCTGCGGCCCTGAAGCCGCGGGTGGCTCGATGGATCTCCACGCCGCCTTTCCGCAGCACGTCGACCAGCGCCGCCGCTTCCCCCGGGTTCCGCTGATCGGGCGGCACGATGTACGCGAACGGCCCCCCGGCCTCTCCGGCGGCCACCGCA
>JAHWKI010000259.1 GCA_019347975.1 Gemmatimonadota bacterium | reverse complement strand
TCATGGTGCTCCGCGCCGTCCCGGATGGCGACGAGCGGGACAAGGACGTCGCCAATGCGATCCGCTACGCCGTGGATAACGGCGCGCACATCGTCAACATGAGCTTCGGCAAGGGCTATTCGCCCGGGAAGAGCGCCGTGGATGCCGCGGTCCGCTACGCGGAGAGCCGGGGCGTCCTGCTCGTGCACGCCGCCGGCAACGAGGCGGATGACCTGACCGTGAAGCCGAGCTTCCCCACCCGCCGCTACTACGAAGGAGCCGAGGCCGGCAACTGGATCGAGGTGGGCGCCTCCGGGTGGGCGGGCGCAGAAGCGCTCGCGGCGCCGTTCAGCAACTACGGCCGCCAGCGGGTGGACGTGTTCGCGCCCGGGGTCGACATCCGCACCGCCGACGCCGGCAACGACTACCAGGTCAACTCCGGCACCAGCTTCGCCGCCCCCGTCGTCTCGGGGCTCGCGGCGCTGATCATGACGTACTATCCCGAGCTCACGGCCACCGACGTCCGCCGGATCATCCTCGAGTCCGCCCGGCCGTTCGGCACGACGCTGGTGGGGCGCCCCGGCGCGGACGGCGAGCGCGTGGCGTTCGGCGAGCTGTCCGTGACCGGCGGGGTCGTGGACGCCCGGGCGGCGCTGGAGATGGCGGCGAAGGTCGCAGGGGAGCACCCGTAGAGCCGGGCCCGACTACTCCGTCAGCACGTCCTCGACCGTCCGCAACAGGTCTGCCCCCGCGAACGGCTTCTCCAGGAGGACGGCCGACGATCCCTCCACCCGGTCGATCGGCAGATGCTCCCGCGTGTACCCGCTCATGAAGACGACCTTCATGTCGGGCCGGGAAGCACGGAGCTCATCGGCCAGCTCGGGTCCACTCCCGCCCGGCATGACCACGTCGGTCAGCAGCAGGTGGATCGTGCTCGGGAACTCGTCGGCGACCGCGATCGCCTCCGCCGCGCTCCCGGTTTCCATCACCTCGTAGCCGCTCCGTCTCAGCATGCGCGCGGCCACATTGCGGACGACCTCCTCGTCGTCGACGAGGAGGATGGTGCCCGAACCCGCGGTCGGAGGTCCGCTCTTCCGTGGCTCTTCCGGTTCGTCTTCCACCCGGCGCAGGCGAACCGCGAACGTCGCGCCCTCTCCGAGGGTGCTCTTCACCGCGATGTCCCCGCCGCTCTGCTGAACGATGCCGTGGACGGCGGAAAGGCCCAGCCCCGTCCCTCGCCCCTGCGGCTTCGTCGTGAAGAACGGCTCGAAGACGCGGCCGAGGGTCTCCTGATCCATCCCCGTGCCCGTGTCCGTCACCGCCAGCTCGACGGCTCCGTCCGGGAGATCTCCGGCCGGCCCGTGAGAGGAGGCGTTCCTGGTGGAGATGGTCAGGATCCCGCCGTCCGGCATCGCGTCCCGCGCGTTCAGCGCGAGGTTCATCACCACCTGCTCGATGGAGCCCCGGTCGGCCCGTACGCGTCCGAGCTCCGGCTCCAGCCGGGTGACCACCTCGATGCCTTCGCCGATAGCCGGACGCAGCAGCGCGTCCATGCCGAGGATCACCTCGTTGAGGTCGAGCACCTCGGGCTGCTGGGGCTGCTTCCGGCCGAACGCCAGCAGCTGCCGGGTGAGCCTCGCCGCGCGGTCGGTCGCGCGCTCGATCTCCGCCAGGTCCTCGCGCATCGGATCGTCCGACGGGAGATCCATCCGCACGAGCTCGGCGCTCGCCTTGATCGCGAGCAGGAGGTTGTTGAACTCGTGTGCCACGCCACCCGCGAGGTGACCGACCGCGTCCATCTTCTGGGCGCGCCAGAGCGCCTCCTCCACCGCCTTCCGCCGTTGCCGGTCGAGCGCGTATCGCAGCGATCGGAAGAGTACTTCCGGGCTGATCCGGGTCTTCGACAGGTAGTCCTGAGCCCCCTTCTCCACAGCGAGCCTGCCCAGCGCTTCGTCCTCCTTGATCGTGATCACGACGATCGGGATCTCCGGTGCCTCGGAGCAGACCGCCTCCAGGGCTTCCAGGTCACGTGCGTCGGGGAGGCCGACGTCGAGCAGCACGAGGTCGAACTCGTGGGATCGCAGTGCCGCGATCGCCTCGGCGAGGGTCGCGGCCTCACTGGCAGCGGTGAACTCGCTTTCGGCTCGTTCGAAGAAGGCGCGGACCAGAAGGGCGTCGCTCGGATTGTCCTCGACGAGCAGGACCCGGACTTCGGGAGGGGTCATGGGAGACGGGGCATGCGGTCGTCGTCGTCCACCACCAGGATTCGCTTCAGGGGGCCTCCCATGTTCTCTCGAACAGCGGCATCGCTGGAACCACGTCACGTCTCCCGCGGTCCGTCGGGGATCTCCTCAAGGTAGCGGGCGAGCTCCATCTCCAGCGAATCCAGGAGATCGGCCGCGTCGGTGAGATCGCCTCCGGCCGCGCGAGACTCGATCAGCGCGCACAACGCCTGCGCCCGCAGGGCGCCTACCTGGCCACAGTTCGACCTGAGCGCGTGCGCTGCCCGCTCCGTCTCCAGGGGCGCTTCGTTCCGGACCCCGGTCCGGGCGGCCCGTAGATACCGCGGCACCTCGGACACGAAGAGTGCGATCAACTCGGTGAGCAGCTCCTCACCGCCCCATTTTCTGAGCCGGGCCAGCGCCCGCGCGTCGCACACCGGCAGTTGCTCCTCGAGCGGATTCACCACAGCCTCCTCCCGCCGGTCAAGATGAGCGCCATGCACGGGCGCCCGCCACCGGCGCATCTCCTTGTGTGCCGCGTCATCCCGGACCGCTATGTCGTGCTGTTCCGTAAGGATTTGGCGAATCCCCGCGCCGAGGCGCGGCGGATCGTCCGCCAGCACGGCGGCCGCGTCCACTACACGTACGAAACGGCCGTGAAGGGGTTCGCCGCCACGTTCCCGGAAGCGGCGCTGCGCGGTCTGGTGCGGAATCCGCAGATCGTCCTGATCGAGCCGGACCAGGTGGTCACGATCGTGGAGACGCAGACCGATGCGACCTGGGGGCTGGACCGGATCGACCAGCGCGACCTGCCCCTGAGCGGCACGTACACCTACTCGCCCACCGGGGCGGGCGTGCGCGCCTACATCATCGACACCGGGATCCGCACCGCCCACGGCGAGTTCGGCGGCCGGGCCAGCGTGGGCTACGACGCGCTGGGCGGCAGCGGCCAGGACTGCAACGGCCACGGCACGCACGTGGCCGGCACGGTCGCCGGCACCGTCTACGGCGTCGCCAAGACGGCCGCGCCGGTCGCGGTCCGCGTGCTCAACTGCAGCGGCTCCGGCACCCTGTCCGGCGTCATCGCCGGCGTCGACTGGGTCACCGCGAATCACGTCAAGCCCGCCGTGGCGAACATGTCGCTCGGCGGCAGCGCCTCCAGCAGCCTGGACGACGCGGTGCGGAGCTCCATCGCGGCGGGCGTCACCTACGCGATCGCCGCCGGCAACAGCAGCGCCGACGCCTGCAACGCCTCGCCCGCCCGCGTCGCCGAGGCGGTGACCGTCGGCGCCTCCAGCTCGTCGGACGCACGGGCCTCCTTCTCGAATTTCGGCAGCTGTCTCGACCTGTTCGCGCCCGGCGTCGACATCACCTCCGCGTGGCACAGCAGCAACACCGCCACCAACACGATCAGCGGAACGTCCATGGCCGCGCCGCACGTGGCGGGCGTCGCCGCGCTGTACCTGGAAACGAATCCGGCCGCATCACCGGGCGCCGTCGGCCAGGCGATCACGAGCGAAGCGACGAGCGGCCGGCTCTCCGGCGTGGGCAGCGGCTCCCCGGACCTTCTGCTCTACTCGCTGCTGAGCGCCGATGGCGGCGGCGACCCGCCGCCGGAGCCGGAGCCCGAGCCGGAGCCCGACCCCGCCCCGTGCTCCGCGTGCGCCCACTACATGGGCACGCTCAGCGGCACCGGCGACGCCGACTACCACCCTGACGGGACCTACTACTACAGCGGAGTCTCGGGGACCCACAGCGGCTGGCTGCGCGGTCCGTCGAACGCCGACTTCGACCTGTACCTCTACAAGTGGACCATCTTCGGGTGGTGGCCCGTCGCCTCGTCCTACGGCACGACGTCGGAGGAGCACATCTCCTACAGCGGCACCGCCGGCTACTACACCTGGCGCGTCGACTCGTACTCCGGCAGCGGCGGGTACGACTTCTGGCTCCAGAAGCCGTAGCGGGCGCCGAGCGCTGCTGGAGTGAAGCCGCGCGTCGCGCCGACGCTGCTCCACCGTCCGAGCGGGTACGGGACGGTGGAGCGGCCGGCCGGCTGGCTGCGGGACGAGGCGAGTGAGCCGCTGTTCCGTGCCGCTCAGCTCACGCCGGCGGAGTTTCCACCCCGGGCTTCGGTCGCTTCGACCCGAACAATGACCGGATGCCTCGCGGGAGGGGGATGAACCCGGGGACGGGTCGCCTGTAGTCCTCGTAGATCTCGCCGAAATGCGCGACGAGGTCCCGCTCCTCGAGCTGGGTGGCGATGAGGATGTAGCCGGTGGTGGCGAGCGCGAAGAGCAGGTGTCCGGCGGTCATGAGCGGCGTCGCCCAGAAGGCGATGCCCACGCCAAGCTGTCCTCAAAAAGGGTCAGCCCACGCCGAAGCGATGCCGCG
>JAHWKI010000056.1 GCA_019347975.1 Gemmatimonadota bacterium | reverse complement strand
CCGTGCTCGTGGATCAGGTGCGCGATCCGCGTCGTCAGCACCCGCGTCTTGCCGCTTCCTGCGCCCGCCAGCACCAGCAGCGGGCCCTCGAAATGCTCCACCGCCTCCCGCTGCTCCGGGTTCAGCGAGTCCAGCCACTGCGTCACGTCACCCCTCCCCTTTCCCTCGCCGCTTCCCCAGCTTCCGCCTCGCCCCCGCCTCCGGGATGCGCAGCTCGAACCGCGCCCCGCCACCCGGCCGGTTTCCGCCCCGCAGCTTCCCGTCGTGCACTTCCTCCACGATACGACGCGCCAGCGACAGACCCACGCCCCAGCCGCCGGCCTTCGTCGTCACGCCGGGCTCGAACAGCGAGTCCCGCACCTCCGGCTCGATCCCGGGGCCGTCATCCGCGACCAGGAAGCGAACCCCTGTCCCCGCCCGCGACGCCGCCACCCGGATCCGTCCGCCGCGCCCCGCCAGCGCGTCCAGCGCGTTCTTCACGATGTTCTCCAGCGCCCAGACCAGCAGCACCTGGTTGGCCTGCATCGGAGGCAGGCGCGGCGCCACCCTCACCTTCAGCTCCACCCCCGGGCCCGCCTTGGGCAGCCGGGGCCGCAGGTAGCTCTCGAGCTCCCGCAGCACCGCTTCCGCCTTGACCGGCGCCAGCGCCGCGGGCTTGCCGATCAGCTCGAACCGGCGAGAGACGCGCTCCAGCCGGTCCAGGTCCGCCCCCACCTCACGGGCGATCCGCGCATCCGACGCCATCTGCGCCCGCTCCTCCGGCGCCAGGCGGAGCACCTCGTGCCATCCCTTGAGCGAGGTCAGCGGCGTCCCCATCTGGTGTGCCAGCTCCCGCGCCATCGCGCTCCACAGGCGCTCCCGCTCCGCTTTCAGCGCGCTCCGGACCACCACGAATCCGACGAAGAGCAGCAGGACCGCGCCACCGACCTGAAGGGTGGCGGCCCAGCGCAGGCGCCCGATCACCGGGGGGGACCCGAAATGGATGGAGCCGCGGCTGGACTCCACGATCGGCGGATTCCGCTGATCCAGCACGGCGATGAGCTGCATTACCCGCTGCCGGTCCGCTGGATCGGACAGATTGGCCTCGAACGGGAGGTTCGCCACGGCGTACGGCTCACCCTCGGTGTTCACCGCGACCATGGGGACCCCGAGCTTCATGAGCTCCGCCTGGAGGTCCGTCAGCGCCTCGAGCTCGGCGCCCGGCTCCGTCGACAGCAGCCCCTGCTGCACGATGGCGTACATCCGCTTGTGGACTTCCGACTCGATCCGGAACTCACGGACGAGCTGCTCGGTGTAAAGCAGGTAGGAGCCGAGGACGGCGATGGCCAGGAGGGCGAGCACCACCGGCCAGTGACGCGTGTTCATTTGCCGTTCCCCTCTTCGGGACGGTCCCCGACGGCGTGGCGGAAGCGCCCGCCGTCACCCAATTCGGTCTGTGCCGACGTAGTCGACCAGCACATCGGGGACCCGGACGCTGCCGTCGGGCTGCTGATACGTCTCCAGCAACGCGACCATCGTGCGGGCGATGCCCAGCCCCGACCCGTTCAGGGTGTGGACGTATTCCGGCTTCCCGCCCGCCTCCGGCCGGTACCGCACGTTCGCCCGGCGCGCCTGGTAATCCGTGTAGGTCGAGCAGCTCGACACCTCGAGCCAGCGCCCCACGGCGGGCGCCCACGCCTCCAGGTCGTAGGTCATGGCGTTGGAGAACCCCAGGTCGCCTCCCGCCAGGAGCAGCACGCGGTAGCGGAGCCCCAGCGCCTTCAGCACCGCCTCGGCGTGGCCGGTCAGCTCCTCCAGCGCGGCCGCGCTGGATTCCGGCCGCTCGAACCGCATCATCTCCACCTTGTCGAACTGGTGCAGACGGAGGAGCCCGCGCGTATCCTTGCCGTGCGCCCCCGCCTCCCGGCGGAAGCACGGCGTGTACGCCGCGTACCGGATCGGAACGTCCTCCGGCCCCAGGATCTCCCCGGCATGGAGATTGGTCAGCGGGAGCTCGGCCGTGGGGACCAGGAAGAGGTCGTCCTCCCCGGCGTGGTACATCTCGTCGGCGAACTTCGGCAGGTGGCCCGTCCCGCGCGCCGCGTCGCGATTCACCAGGAGCGGAGGCCACACCTCGGTGTAGCCGTGTGCGTCCGTGTGCAGGTCCACCATGAAGTTGATCAGGGCCCGCTCCAGACGCGCGCCCGCGCCCATGTAGACCGGGAAACCGCTCCCGGAGATCCGCGCCCCGCGCGCCAGGTCCAGGATCCCCAGCGCCTCGCCGATCTCCCAGTGGGGCCGCCGCTCGAACGGCTCCGGCTCCTCGCCCCACTCCCGCAGGATCGGGCTGTCGCTCTCGCCGCCAGGAGGGACCTCCGCCGCAGGGGTGTTCGGGATCTCCAGAAGGGTCGCCTCCAGCTCGGCCTCGACCTCTCCCAGCCGCCCTTCCAGGTCCGAGAGCCCGTCCCCCAGCTCCCGCATCTCGCGGATGATCGCGTCCGCTTCTTCGGACTTCC
Source organism: Gemmatimonadota bacterium (assembly GCA_019347975.1). GTDB lineage: Bacteria > Gemmatimonadota > Gemmatimonadetes > Longimicrobiales > RSA9 > JAHWKI01. The sequence continues at coordinate 14,905 of JAHWKI010000056.1, read as the reverse complement.
CGGCCCGCTTCAGCTCGGCCACGCGAGGCGAGACCTCGTTCCGCCGCGCCCGCTTGTCATCGACCTGCGCGACGAGCGAGCGCCGCGAACCGTCCAGCTCCAGCACCCGGTCCACCAGAGCGGCCAGGCCGGGGTCGCCCCTCACCGCGAGCCGCTCACGGACCGCGTCGGGCTCCTCCCGGATGCGTCGGACGTCCAGCACCGTCAGCCCCCGCCTGCGCCCTCGCCGTCCTCTTCCTCTTCGACCGGGGCGTTCGGGACCAGGCTGCGGTCGCTGCAGTTGATGTTGGCCAGGATCCGGAGCGTCATGATTCCTGCGGGGTCCAGCTCCAGGATCTCCATCTTGCCGTAGTAGAAGCAGCGGCTTCGGGGGTGCTGTCGGCTCCGGATCACGTAGATCACGTCCGTCGTCGCCACCACCGGCTCGTCCGTGATGTACCTGTCCCGGGGCGCGCGCTCGAGCCCCTCGAACGTGGCCGTGCTGTCCACCAGGATCCCGGCCTGTGCGTTGGATTCCGCGAACACGCCCGTCGGGAGCAGGAGAAAGTCTCCCGCCTCGTTCTCGCTGACTGCAAAATCGAAGGCGAATGGATCGCCCAGGAGACGCTCGGGAATGATGGGCTGACGGGTCCCGGGGCCCTGATACAGCATGGTGTAGGCCCCCGGTCGATCGATGTACTCCGTCCGGGCCAGCGAGTAGAGCTCGACGGTGTCGGGGACGTTGGGCCAGATGAGCGGCTGGATGCCGTCGTCGCAGGCCGTCAGGGCCACGGAAGCACCGGCCGCGAGCAGTCCGAACACCAGTGCGATGGGTCGCGCGATTCGTCGTGTCATAAGCGGGCGAACGGTAAGGGACGGAGCGAACCGATGTCAAGCCGCGAAGCGGGTTTCCAGCTTGACACCTTCACCCGCGATGAGCCATGTTCCGGGTCGGTACACACGGCCCCGGCGAAGGGTCCCGCTCGCCCCCGGGCACGATTCTGGCGCCCTCCCTCCCAACAACGACCCCCTACTTTCCTGCCGATGCCTATTGCAACCGAAATCGATCGCCGCACGGTGCTGGTGGCCGATGACGAGCCGTACATCGGCCGCATCATTCAAATGAAGCTGGAGGACGGCCCCTACCGCGTCGAGCTGGTTCACGACGGCCGCGCCGCCCTCGAGCGTCTCCGCACCGACGAGTCGTTCGACCTGGTCCTCCTCGACATCATGATGCCGCACGCCAGCGGCCTGGATGTCCTCGCCGAGCTCCGCACGCTGCCGCACCGCAGCGGCACGCCCGTGATCATGCTCACCGCCAAGGGACAGGAGGCGGACAGGGAGATGGCCGCGGAATACGGAGCCACCGATTTCCTGACCAAGCCGTTCAGCCCGAAGAAGCTCCTTGCCCGGATCGACGAGCTCTTCTCCCGCTGATCGGACGTGGGCCGTCGTTCTCGCCGGCGGGGTAGGATCGCGGTTCTGGCCGGTGTCCACGCCGGAGCGTCCCAAGCAGATCCTCCCTCTCGCCGGTGACACTCCCCTGATCGCAGACACCGTCGGCCGCATCACGCCGCTCGTGCCTCTCGAGAGGGTGCGCGTATTGAGCGGCGTCGACCTCGTGGGCCCGATTCGCGGCGCCGTCCCGGAGCTCGACGACGGCCACTTCCTGATCGAGCCCAGGGCCCGGGGCACCGCTCCCGTCCTCGTCCGGGCCGCCCATTACATGGCCGCCAGGGACCCGGAAGCGATCATGGTGTCCCTCCACGCGGACCACGTGATCCGCCCCGAGTCCGGCTTCCGCGACACGGTCGCCGCGGCCGTCGCGGCCGCCCACGTCCACGATCGCCTGTTCTCCCTCGGCATCACCCCGACCCGCGCCGAGACCGGCTATGGCTATGTCCGGCGCGGCGCGGCCCTCGACGACACCGGAGCCCACGCAGTGGACCGGTTCGTCGAGAAGCCGGACCCGGACACCGCGGCGGACTACGTGCGATCGGGCGAGTACCTGTGGAACAGCGGGATCTTCATCTGGCGCGCCGCGCGCCTCCTGGAGGAGATCCGTCGTCACACGCCCGAGCTGGCGGAGCTGCTCCCCCTGCTCGACGCGGGGGACATCGACGCCTTCTTCGACCGTGCTCCCTCCCTCTCCATCGACGAGGGCATCATGGAGCGGAGCGAGCGGGTGGGCGTGATCGAAGCCGGGTTCGAATGGGATGACCTCGGAACCTGGGACGCCGTCGCCCGCGCACGCCGCGGCGACGGGCGGGGGAACGTGACGCTGGGTCAGACGCACGTCGTCGACTCCGATGGGTGCGTGGTCTGGGAGGAGGCCGGCGAGCCGGTCGTGGTCTTCGGGGCGACGGACCTCGTCGTCGTACGCGCGCGAGGAGTCACCCTGGTTCTGCCCCGGGACCGCGCGTCCGACCTGAAGGCGCTGCTGGCAGAGCTCCCCGACGCGGTGCTGGAGGGCCCCCGATGACGGCGCCGCTCGTCCTCTTCGATGACCGCACCGCGCGGCAGTGGCGACCGTTCACCCTCACGCGCCCGGCGGGAGAGCTCCTGTTTGGGACCGCCACTCTCCGCGCCCGTGCGGAGGCCGCTCTCGGCCTGCGCTGCGCGGGCCACCTCGCCGCGCCGCATCTCGCGGAGTACGACGAGCCGTGGGCGCCGCCTGTCCTGGCGCTCGACGATGCGCCCCCCAGCGCCGTGCTGCTCAGCTCCCGCTTCGTCGCCGAGCGGGCCACGCTCCCCGATGCCCCCGCGCTGCTCGTGCTGGGGGACCGGGTCGTCGGCTGCCGGCTCCCGCCGGGGGAGCGCGCCGACGAGGCCTTCCTCCTCGATCCCGATGGTGCCGCGCCCGACCTCCCCCGTCACGAGCACCGCGGCGCGCTGCTGGATACGGTGTGGGCGCTGATGGCCGCCAACAGCCGGCGGATCGCGGACGACCTCCACCCCTCGAGCCGCGACGGCCCCCACCCGGAGCTGCCCCCCGGCGTCCACCTCCAGGGCGCCGGCCACCTCTCGCTCGGGGAGAGGGTCCGGATCGCACCGGGCGTCGTGCTCGACACGCGCGAGGGACCCATCCGCCTCGAGGACGACGTCGACATCCGGCCGTTCACATCGCTGACCGGCCCCGTGTGGGTCGGGCCGGGCACGAGCCTCCTGGGCGGCCCTTTCACGGGCGTCTCCATCGGCCCGGTATGCAAGGTCCACGGCGAGATGGAGGAGACGGTCGTGCTCGGCTATTCCAACAAGGCCCACGACGGCTTTCTCGGCCATTCCTACCTGGGCATGTGGGTCAACCTGGGCGCGATGACCACCAACAGCGACCTGAAGAACAACTACGGGAACGTCCGCCTCTGGACGCCGGAAGGAGAGGTCGATACCGGCGAGCGAAAGGTCGGCTGCTTCCTCGGTGATCACGTGAAGACGGCCATCGGAACGCTCCTCAACACCGGCACCGTCATCGAGGCCGGCACCAACGTTTTCGGCGGGATGCCGCCGAAGTACGTGCCGCCGTTCAGCTGGGGCGACCCGGATTCGGTCTACGACGTGGAGCGATTCCTCACCACCGCCGAGACGGTCCTCGGGCGCCGCGAGGTGCCGCTCACGGATCCCCAGCGGCGACTCCTGCGCGCCGCGTTCCAGACAGGACGCGGCTGAACGCCCACGCGTGTTGACACCGGCCGTCCTTCGGCCGACTTTCGGGGACATGCGGGTAACCGTCCTCGGCAGCGGCAGTCGCGGGAACGCGGTCCTGGTCCAGGCGGACGGGGTCAGCATCCTCGTCGACGCGGGATTCAGCGGGAAGGATCTCGCGCGCCGGCTGGAGATGGTCGAGGTCACGCCGGAGGCCATCGACGCCATCGTCATCACCCACGACCACGGCGACCACACGCGTGGGATGGGCGTCTTCGCCCGTCGCTTCGGCACACCCCTCCACCTCACGGCCAGGACTCGACGCGCGTGTCGGAAGCTCCTCCGCGGCAACGAGCGGGTGGTGGAGTACGACTCGGCGGTATCCTTCCGGGTGGGGACGCTCGAGATCCGGCCCTTCCTGACCGTGCACGATGCCGCGGACCCGGTGGCCGTGACCGTAACCGATGGACGGACCGGGTCGCGGCTCGGCGTGGCGACGGACCTGGGCCGGCCCACGACCTCCGTCCGTCACGCGCTCAGCGCCTGTCACCTCCTGATCCTGGAGGCCAACCACGACGATGACCGGCTGTGGAACGGGCCGTACCCCTGGTCCGTGAAGCAGCGGATCGCTTCCAGCCACGGCCATCTCTCCAACCGGGCCTCGGCCGACCTCGCCCGCGACCTCTATCACGACGGCCTGGCGGGCGTGGTCCTGGCGCACCTGAGCGACTCCTGCAACGACTCGGGGCTCGCCAGGGACGTCGTCGGGAACGCCCTCGACCGCACGCCCTTCCGGGGACTGCTCGAGGTGGCGGAGCAGGACGAAGCCGGAACCCCCATCGAGGTCGAGCGTCTGCGGCTGCGGTCGGCGCCCGCCCAGCTCAGCCTGTTCTGAGGAAGGCGTCTACAGCCCGAAGAGACGCAGGACGTCGTTCGCCAGCGCCCAGACCATGATGGCCACGACGAGCACCAGCCCCACCTGGCTCAGCCGCATCCGCTGCTCGAGGGTCAGCGCCTTACCGCGGATCCCTTCCACCGCCAGAAACAGCAGCTGCCCGCCATCCAGGATCGGGATCGGCAGCAGATTGAGGATGGCCAGGTTGACCGAGAACAGGGCCATGAAGTCGAGGAACGCGTCCAGCCCCACCCGCACCACCTGGTCGCTGATCTGGTAGATCAGGATCGGCCCGCCCACGTCACGCGGTGACGCGTCGCCGGTGAACAGACCGGCCAGGTATTCGAGGATCATCGTGGTGACGGACCACGTCTGCTCTGCCCCGTGACCGACGGAGGCCAGCGGTCCCATCCGGTTCCTGGGGTAGGCTTCGGACGGGTGCTGTCCCGCGCCCACGCCGATCCGCCCCACCGCCGTTCCCGGTGCCGCGGTGACGGGTCGGGGTCGGGGGACCACCTCGAGGCTCACCCGCTCCCCTTCCCGTTCGACCACGACCGGGACCGCCTCGCCGGGACGGTTCTCCACCGCGCGCACGAAATCCTGCCAGGAGTCGACCGGGGTGCCGCCCGCCGAGAGCACCCGGTCGCCCGTCCGGAACCCGGCCTCCGCGGCCGGATCGCCTTCGACCACGGTGCCGATCGTGGGAGCGATCTCGAGGGCCGGCTCCAGCGACGCCAGCATGGCGGCGCGCGCCGAATCAGCCTTCGGGACCGCCATGCTGATGGGCGCTCCGCTCTCGAACGTCATGGTGACCGAGTCCGGGGCCATGGCCATGCGGCGCTGGACGTCGTTCCAGTCGCCCACGGCCACTCCGTTGACCGCGGCCACCCGGGTGCCGGGCTCAAGGGAGAGCAGGACGGCGGCCTCCACCGGAACCATCTCCTCGTGGATGTCGCCAATGACCGGCGCCGGGGACTCGCGCACCCCCCACACCATGGCGATGACCGCGAACAGGAACCAGGCGAAGAGGATGTTCATGATGACGCCGGCCGCGAGCACCAGCGCCCGAGCGGGGAGAGACTTGGATTCGAAGTCCCGGCCCGTCGCCCTCGCCTCCGTGCTGTCGTGCTCTCCCCCCTCCAGCGCCTCCATGTCGTCCATGCCCGCCATCCGGACGTACCCGCCCAGCGGCAGCCAGGAGATGACGTACTCCGTCTCGCCGCGGGTGAAGCCGATCATCTTCGGACCGAGGCCGATGGAGAACCGCGGCACCGAGATCCCCATCCATTTCGCCGTGGCGAAGTGCCCCAGCTCGTGCACGAAGATCAGCACGCCCAGGATGACGATGAAGGCTAGAATGCTGATCACGTAAGCTCCTCTATGATTGCGCGCGCCTGCTCCCTCGCGGCCGCGTCCGAATCCCTGACCGTGCTCAGCACGTCCACCGGCCTCGGCGTGCACGCCTCCAGCGTCCTCTCGATCACCCGGGCAATCTCGACGAACGGCAGACGCTCGTCCAGGAACGCCGCCACCGCTTCCTCGTTCGCCGCGTTGAAGACCGCGGGCGCCGTACCGCCCGCCCGGCCCGCCTCCACGCCGAGGCGGAACGCCGGATAGCGCCCGCCCTCCACCGGCTCGAACGTCAGCGGACCGGCGCGCACCGGGTCGAAGGGCACCCCGGCAGTTGCGACGCGGGCCGGATGCGTGAAGGCGTACAGGATGGGCAGCTCCATGGTCGGAAACCCCATCTGGGCAAGCACCGAACCGTCGTGGAACTCGACCATCGAGTGGATCACCGACTGCGGATGGATCACCGCTTCCAGCCGGTCGTACCCCAGGCCGAAGAGGTGGTGCGCCTCGATCAGCTCGAGCGCCTTGTTCACCAGGGTCGCCGAATCCACCGTGATCTTCGCGCCCATGTCCCACGTCGGATGGCGCAGCGCGTCCTCCGGCCTGACGGAACCCAGCTCGTCCAGCGGCAGCGTGCGGAAGGGCCCCCCCGACGCCGTCAGGATCATGCGCCGGACCCCCTCCGCGTTCCCACCGGGGAGGCACTGCAGGATGGCGCTGTGCTCGCTGTCCACGGGGACCAGCGAGCCGCCGCCGCGCCGCAGCGCGTCGAGGACCAGCGCGCCCCCCGCGACGAGCGACTCCTTGTTGGCCAGCGCCAGCCGCTTCCCCGCGTCGAGCGCGGCGAGCGTCGCCTCCAGGCCGGCGGCGCCGACGATGGCGTTCAGCACGATGTCCGCCGCCGGGTGTGTCGCAGCGGCGATCACACCGTCGCGGCCGTGCACCCACTCCGGCCGCCCACCCTCGCCGTTCGCCAGCACGACCAGCTCCGGCTCCCACGCCGCGGCCTGCTCGGCCAGCAGGTCCGCGTTCCTCCAGGCCGTGAGCGCCACGATGCGGAACCGGTCCCGGTGCCGATCCAGGACCGCCAGCGCGCTGCGCCCGATCGAACCGGTCGAGCCGAGGATCGCGACCCCTACCAACCCGCTCTCCCGCCGACGATGAGCGACAGCCACCAGTACGACGCCGGAACGGTGAACAGGAGCGAGTCCAGTCGATCCAGGATCCCGCCATGCCCCGGGAAGAACGTCCCCGAGTCCTTCACGCCGGCCTCTCGCTTCCACACGGACTCGGCCAGATCGCCGGCCTGCGACACCGCCGCGATCAGCAGCCCGCCCACAGCGCCCAGACCGGCGTTCACCGGCAGGCCCAGCCACGAAACGCAGATGAGCTGTATGACCACCCAGCCCGCAGCCAGCCCCCCGAGCAGACCCGCCACCCCGCCCACGACTGTCTTGCCGGGACTCACGCTCGGCATCAGCCGCCGTTTCCCCCATCGCTTGCCGGCGAAGTACGCCGCCGAATCGGTGATCCACGTCACCGCCAGCGGGTAGGCGACCAGGGAGAACCCCGCCAGCGCGCGCCAGGTCTCGTGCGCGATCTCCGTCGTGTTCGCACCGAGCGGGAGATGCCGCAGGAAGATCGCGTATGCCATCGCGCCGCCCGGGAGGATGGCGCCGAAGAATGTCACGGCCACGGCCAGCAGCGGCTGGCCTCCGATCCCGCGCCGCCAGATCGCCGCCAGCGACAGGCCCAGCAGCAGAAGGATCGAGGCTGTCCAGAGCGTGGACGCCGCGAGCGGAACGGCCGGACGGACCATCGCGATGAGGACCAGCGCCGCGGCGCCGACGATGCCCGGGATCCGGAGCGGCCGCACCCCGCGCTGCTCCGCCAGGCTGTAGAATTCCCACGCGGCCCCACCCGCGAAGAACGCGAGCACGGGCCCCATGGTCCATCGGCCGAAATAGACCGCGGCGATGACGAGGGGAATGCCGATCGCGGCGACGATCAGCCGCTTCGAGAGCTCGCTACGCGCCATTTCAGCCGACTCCCGGGCGGCCCACTCGCCGCTCCCGCTTCGGGACCTTCAGCGTCGACATCCGGAGGAGGCTGACGTCATGCGGCAGAGGAACGGAGGTCAGACCTCCAGGACCTCCGCTTCCTTCGCTTTCATCAGCTCGTCGATCCGCGCCACGTACTCGTCCGTGATCTTCTGGACCTGCTCCTGCTGCCGACGCGACTCGTCCTCGCTGATCTCGTGGTCGTGCTCCCGCTGCTTGATCTCCTTGTTCGCCTCCTGCCGCGCGTGCCGCACGCTGATCTTCCCCTCTTCCGCCATCTTGTGAAGCAGCCGCACCATGTCCTTCCGGCGCTCTTCCGACAGCGGCGGAATGGGAACCCGGATGATGCTCCCATCGTTCGACGGGTTCAGCCCCAGCCCCGCTCGCTGGATCGCCCGCTCCACCTCCGGGAGCAACGCCTTGTCCCATGGCTGGACCAGAAGCAGCCGCGGCTCCGGCGTGTTCACGGTCGCCACCTGGTTCAGCGGCATCTTCGAGCCGTACGCGTCCACCCGCACCGTCTCCAGCAGGGCCGTGGAGGCCTTCCCCGTCCGGATGCCCGAGAACTCCCGGCGCATCGCATCGACGGCCGCCTCCATGTGTCCGCGCATGTTTTCGATGGTTGGCATTCGTTCCCTCCGTTCGTCCGCCCGTCCATTGAGGCGGTAACCTATCGTCCGCCCCCATTAACAGACCAGCGTTCCCACCTCGCTGCCCCGGATCGCGCGGACCACCGCATCAGGCTCGTGGATGTTCAGCACGATGATCGGCAGACCGTTCTCCTTGCACAGCGACACCGCCGCCGCGTCCATCACGTTCAGCTCCCGCGTCATCACGTCCATGAACGTGAGCCGCGGATAGAACTCCGCATCCGGGTCGCGGTGCGGGTCCGCGCTGTACACGCCGGCCACCTTCGTGGCCTTGATCAGCACCCGCGCCTCCATCTCGATCGCCCGGAGCACCGCCGCCGTATCCGTGGAGAAGTACGGGTTCCCTGTACCCCCCGCGAACAGGACGACGCGCCCTTTCTCCAGGTGACGCAGAGCGCGGCGGCGGATGTAGGGCTCGGCGAGCTGCTCCATCCGGATCGCCGTCATCACCCGCGTCTCGACGCCGCGCTTCTCCAGCAGGTCCTGCAGGGCCAGCGCGTTGATGATGGTCGCCAGCATGCCCATGTAGTCCGCATTGACGCGGTCCATCCCCTGGGCGCTGGCCTGCGTCCCGCGCACGATGTTGCCGCCCCCGATCACCACTCCCAGCGAGACCGCCATGTTATGGACCGCCTGGATGTGGTCGGCCAGCGTCTCCACCGCGGTCGGAGAGATCCCGAACGCCTGGTCGCCCGCCAGCGACTCACCACTGAGCTTGAGCAGAATCCGGTCGTACTTCAGTCCGCCTGCTCCAGGCCGCTCCGCTGCTGCGCCGGCGGCCTCCACCTACTCCTCTCCCAGCTCGTAGCGGACGAACCGTCGCACCGTCGCGTCCCCGAGCATCGCCTTGACCGTACGATCCGGGTCCTTCACGAACGGCTGCTCCAGCAGCGTGTTGTCCTTGTAGAACTTCTTGATCTTTCCATCCACGATCTTCTCCTGGATGTTCTCCGGCTTGCCTTCGTTGCGGACCTGCTCCAGGTAGACGGCGCGCTCCCGCTCCACCACGGCGGCGGGGATGTCGTCCGCGCTCACCGAGAGCGGACGCGTCGCCGCGACGTGCATGGCGACGTCCCGGGCCGCTTCCTCATCCGCGGAGCCCGTCAGCTCCACCAGAACGCCGATCTTCCCCGTCAGGTGGACGTACCCCGCGACGGTCCCGTCCTCCGCCTCGAACCGCGCGAAGCGACGCACCACGATCCGCTCGCCGGTCTTCGCCGAGACTTCCGTGATCCGGTCCCCGACGGTGCCTTCACCACCCGAGAGCTTCTGGTCCAGCAGGGCGTCCCCGTCCCCCGTCCCGTCGGTCCCCGTCGCCTGCGTCGCCACGTGGGCCGCGAGCGTGGAAGCCAGCTCCTGGAAGGCATCGGTCCGGGCGACGAAGTCGGTCTCGCACGCCACTTCCACCAGCGCGCCTACCTCCGAGCCTTCCTGGATGTGCAGCCCCACCGCGCCCTCCGTGGCTTCCTTCCCCGCCCGCTTCGCCGCCTTCGCGGTGCCCCGGGAGCGCAGCAGATCGATCGCCGCCTCCATGTCCCCGCCCGCCTCTTCCAGCGCGTTCTTGCAGTCCATCATCCCGGCACCGGTCCGCTCCCGCAGTTCCTTGACCTGCCCAGCAGTGATCGCCATCGCTCGTATCCCCTCCCGTGCTATCGTGAAAAAGCGCCGCAGGGCCGCGGCTCGCCGCGGCGCTGAAGCGCTTTTCTCTCTACGGACCCGAAGAGCACTCGCCGCTCTACTCCTCCTCGCCGCCCTCGCTCTCCGACTCCCCCTCTTCCGACTCCGCCTCCGCGCCGGTACGCACCTGCGCGATCGCCTCCGGACGCGGCCGACGACGCCGACGCTTCGGACGCTTCGGACGCCGCTCCTCCACCTCCTGCGCCCCGTGCTCCGTCGAGTACGTCGTCCCCGCTTCGTCCTCGGCACGGTGCGCGTCCTTCGGCATCTCCTTGCGCGCCTGCTCGATCGCGTCCGCGATCGCCCCCGTGATCAGCGCCACCGCCCGGATCGCGTCATCGTTCCCCGGGATCGGGTAGTCGATCATGTCAGGGTCCGCGTTCGTGTCCGCGATCGCGATCACGGGGATCCCCAGCTTGTTCGCTTCCTTCAGCGCGATCCCTTCCTTCCGGGCGTCCACCACGAAGATCGCGCCCGGCAGGCGCCCCATGTCCTTCACGCCCACCAGATACTTGTTCAGCTTCTCCCGCTCCCGCTCGAGCAGCAGCTGCTCCTTCTTCGTGTAGAACTCGTACGCGCCCTCTTCGATCCCCCGCTCCAGGTCTTTCAGACGACGGATCTGCTGCTTGATCGTCTGGAAGTTCGTCAGCATCCCGCCCAGCCAGCGCTCCGTCACGTAGAACGCGCCGCACCGCTCGGCCTCCTGCTCGACGATCCCCCTGAGCTGCCGCTTCGTGCACACGAACAGCACTCGACCCCCGCCCGTCACCACCTCGCGCACCTGCGCCTGCGCCTGGCGCAGGAGGTCGTGCGTCTTCTTCAGGTCGATGATGTGAATGCCGTTGCGCGCCGCGAAGATGAAGCGCCGCATCTTCGGGTTCCACCGGCTGCTCTGGTGTCCGAAATGGACACCCGCCTCGAGCAGATCCTTGATCTCGGTCCCTACCGCCATTCGTCGTCTCTCGTCGATCCCGGGTTTTCTCGTCCACCGCCTTCACCCGCGCCGCCACCCCCTGGGGGGAACCCGGCGGCCACGTCCGGTCGGTGTGTGAATTTGTCCTGCGATCCTGCGACGCTACCGCTTCGAGAACTGGAAGCGCTTGCGGGCGCCCGGCTGACCCGGCTTCTTCCGCTCCACCTTCCGCGGATCCCGCGTCAGCATTCCGCGCGGCCGGAGGGCCGTACGATACTCCTCGTCCACCTTCAGGAGCGCGCGCGCCACGCCCAGCCGGATCGCGCCCGCCTGCCCCGTCTTGCCCCCGCCCCGCACCACCACCTTGATGTCGAACGTCCCCTCGTTCTCCGTCGCGACGAGCGGCTCGCTCGCGTGCAGCTGGTGCGAGTTGCGCGGGAAGTACTCCTCCAGCGAGCGACCGTTGATCGCCCACGTGCCGTTCCCCGGCCGGATGTAGACCCGCGCCACGGCCGTCTTGCGGCGCCCCACCCCGTTGTACTGCTGAATCGCCGTCGCCATCAGACCTCCAGTTTCTCCGGCTGCTGCGCCTCGTGCGGGTGCTCCGACCCCGCGTACACCTTCAGCTTCTTCTGCATCAGGCGCCCGAGGTTGTTCTTCGGCATCATCCCCTTCACCGCCAGCTCGATCACCCGCTCCGGGTGCTCCGCCTTCATCTTGGCGAACGGGATGTGCTTGTCGCCGCCCATGTAGCCCGTGTGGCGGAAGTAGGTCTTCTGCTCTTCCTTCTTCCCGGTGAGCCGGATCTTGTCCGCGTTCACCACCACCACGTAGTCACCCGTGTCCAGGTGCGGCGTGTACATCGGCTTGTGCTTCCCGCGGAGTACCTGAGCCACCTGGCTCGCCAGGCGACCCAGCACCTGGTCATCCGCGTCCACAATCCACCACCGGCGGTCGATCTCGGTGGCCTTCGGGGTGTACGTCTTCATTCGTCGTTTTCCAGTTTGTAACGGCCCAAGCGGGACAGCTTTGAAGGATAGGAGAGGGGGCGACGGGTGTCAAGGCGGTGAAGGGCCTTCGGCAAGAAGGCTCGCCTGTGGCTCGCAAGAGGGCGCCGCGGGCGCAAGAGGGCGCCGCCCGTGGCGGCGCAAGAGCGGCGACCCTGCGGGCCCGCCAAAAGGCTCGGCTCCGCCTCGCAAGAAGGGCTCGCTGCGCTCGCAAGAGAAGGCGCGCCTTGCGAGCCCAGCGAGCCCGATCATGCGAGGCGGAGCCGAGCCTTTTGCGCAGCGTTCTTGGGCGCCGCGAGGCGCGCCTTCTTGCGCCCCGGCGCCCTCTTGCGAGCCGAAGGCGAGCCCTCTTGCCGCGCCGCAGGCGCGGCCTATCCGCCCATGAAAGTCTCGAGGAAGCGGGCGCGGCTGGCGTGTCGGAGCCGGAGCAGCGCCTTTTCCTTGATCTGCCGCACCCGCTCACGGGTGATACCGAGCAGGGATCCGATCTCCTCCAGGGTCATGGGCTCCTGGCTGTCGAGGCCGAAGTAGAGGCGCAGGATCTTGGCCTCACGCTCCTTGAGGGTGCCGAGGGCCTCCTCGACGGTATCCAGGAGGGCGCGGTCGTAGGTCTCGTCGTCCGGACCGGGTGAAAACTGGTCCGGGAGATAATCGAGGAGCCGGTTGTCTTCGCCGGGGGTGAGGGGTGCGTCGAGGGAGAGGTGGGTCTGCGAGAGGGAGAGGGTGCGGCGGACCTCGTCTTCCGAGAGGTCCAGCTCGTCGGCGAGCTCCTCCACAGTGGGCTCGCGTCCGAGCTCCTGGAGAAGCATGGAGGAGCGTTTGCCGATCCGGTGGAGCGCTCCCGCCCGGTTGAGCGGGACCCGGACGATGCGGCTCTGCTCGGCGAGGGCCTGGAGGATGGCCTGCCGGATCCACCAGACCGCGTAGGAGATGAACTTGATCCCCTTGGTCTCGTCGAACTTGTGGGCGGCCCGGATCAGGCCGAGGTTGCCCTCGTTGATCAGGTCCGACAGGGCTACGCCCTGGTTCTGGTACTTCTTGGCCACGCTGACCACGAACCGGAGGTTGGACCGGACGAGCTTGTCCAGCGCCTCCGCCTCTCCCTTCCGGATCCGCTGGGCCAGGTCGACTTCCTCCTCACGGGTCAGCAGCTTGTATGCGCTGATCTCCTTGAGGTACTGGTCCAGCGAACTTTCCTCGTACTTACCCTTGCGCGTGCCGGTGAAGCTCATGCGGCGCTCCCACGCTGGTGGGGTGATGCTGTCGGAATGGCCGGGCGAACCCGGCATCTATGAGCACGGCGCGACTGGCGCCATCGGCTCCGCAGAACGTCGTGGCTTCCGCCGCGAGCGTCAGTGAATCCCGCCGCCGATGCGGTCCCAGCGGATCTCCGTGAGCCACGGGACGGCCTTCAGGGTGCGGGGGTTGAACGAGTAATAGACGAAGAGTGGACGCCCCTTGATCGACGTGCTCTCCACGAACCCCCAGTAGCGGGAGTCCTCCGAATCGTCGCGGTTGTCGCCCAGGACGAAGAAGCGATGCTCCGGGACCACGATGGGGCCCCAGCTGTCCCGTGTCGGCCGGTAGCTCAGGCGCAGCGCCGTGTCCGCCAGGTGCTGCGTCTGCCACCGCATCCCGGGGGCGTGGACGTCCAGCGGGTCCACGTGCTGCGCGTACGGCTCCGGGACCTCCTCCCCGTTCACGTAGAGCACCTTGTCCACCATCCGGAGCGTGTCCCCGGGGAGGCCGACCAGCCGCTTCACGTAGTTCTTGTCCGGCTCGTGGGGCGGCGTGAAGACCACGATGTCTCCGCGGTGCGGCTCGCCCAGCGCCGGCAGACGCATGGCGGTGCCGGGGACCTGCGCGCCGTATACCGCCTTGTTGACGAGGAGGAAATCGCCCACCAGCAGCGTGTTCTCCATGCTCCCCGTGGGAATCCGGAAGGCTTCGATGGCGAAGGTGCGGATCACGAGGAAGAGGACGAACGCGACGGCCAGCGACTTGACCCACTCCCACGTCCAGCGCGCCGCGGACCTCAGCGCGCGACGACGCGGTGCCGGCGCCACGCCATCGGGCGCAGCGTCCTGTCCAGGCTCCGGAGGGTGCGCGGCTTCTTCCACGTGCAGAGAGGCTGTGGGTTTCTGCGGTCGTCAAATCCCGGCTCGGATTCGGCGGGAACAAGATGATAGTGGAGGTGCCGCGGTGCGGCAACACCCCGGGCCCCGCTCAATAGGGAGCGGCGTCGTAGTTATCGATCTGCGCCCGCTGCAGTTTGCCCGAGTAATCCACGTAGAGGACCTTGGTCTCCGTGTAGAACTCGAACACCTCCCAGCCTCCTTCCCGGTGCCCGTTGCCGGTCTGCTTGACGCCGCCGAACGGCAGGTGGGCCTCGGCTCCGATCGTGGGCGCGTTCACATAGGTGATCCCGTTGTCCAGCTCGGTCATCGCGCGGAACGCGGCCCGCACGTCGCGGGTGTAGAGCGAGCTCGACAGGCCGTAGTCCACCTCGTTGTTGATCCGGAACGCCTCGTCCAGATCCTTGAACTGCATGACGGCCAGGACCGGGCCGAAGACCTCTTCGCACGCCAGTCGCCGCCCCGGCGCCACGCCGGTCAGGATCGTCGGCTGGAAGAAGTAGCCGCCGTCCAGCGCTCCACCCGTGGCGCGCGCCCCGCCGATCACCACCGTGTCCCCCTCGTTGCGCGCGACCTCGATATAGCCGGTGACCTTCT
>JAHWKI010000258.1 GCA_019347975.1 Gemmatimonadota bacterium | reverse complement strand
CCGCGTCCGACGCGATCGACAAGCTGCACTCCACGGCCGAGAGCCACGAGCGCGTGATGGTGGTGGAGCTCATGGGGCGTCACACCGGGTGGATCGCCCTGTTCGCCGGCGTCAGCGCCACGGCCGACGTGATCCTGATCCCCGAGATCCCGTTCTCCTTCGAGAAGGTCGTGGAGAAGGTGAGGGAACGAGACGCGAGCGGACGCCGCTTCGCCATCGTCGTCGTCGCCGAGGGCGCCAGCCCGGCGGAGGGGGAGTCCGTCATCCGCGAAGCGGCCGCCCCGGGCCGGGCGGCGCGCTACGGCGGACTGGCGGAGCAGGTCGCGGCCGAGATCGCGGCGAGGACGGGCAAGGAGACCCGCTCCCTGGTGCTCGGGCATCTCCAGCGCGGTGGATCGCCCATCGCGTACGACCGGCTCGTGGCGCTCCGATTCGGCGCGGCGGCCGTGCGCTGCGTGGCGGATGGCAGCGTCGGCACCATGGTCGCCCTCGACCCGCCCGACGTCCGGGCCGTGCCGCTGGAGGATGCGATCCGCACCCTCAAGGCGGTGCCGCCGGACTCCGACATCGTCCAGACGGCCCGCGACCTGGGAATCTCGTTCGGCGACTGAGCCGGAGTGCCGGCAGACCCCCTCGCTTGAGCGCTACCCGCCAGCCCCGTAGCTTCCGCGTCCGTTCAACCACCGACGACAGACGCCTCATGACCGCTCGATCCTCTCTCCTCCTCGCCCTCGTCCTGCTGCCGGCCACGACGGCCCGCCCCGCCTCCACGCAGGATTTCGAGCTCACCGTCGCCACTATCATGCGCGGGCCGGAGCTCGTGGGCACCGAGCCGTCGTCCGTGCGGTGGACGGAGGACGGGCGCTGGATCTACTTCCAGTGGAAGCCCGGCGGCCGGCCGTGGCACGAGGAGCCGGAATCCTATCGCGTGCCGGCTCGGGGCGGTTCGCCCGAAATCGTCTCCGATGCCCACATGGATTCCGTCGGCCCGCTGCTCGCTTCGGGCGACGTCTCCGCCGACCGGCGGTGGAAGGTGGTGTCCCACGATGGCGACATCTGGCTGATCGAGCGCCGTACCGGGAGCATGACCCGGCTCACCGCCACGGGAAGCGCCGAACGGTCGCCCGTCTTCAGCCCCGACGCGCGGACCATCTACTTCGTCCAGGGTGACGACCTCTTCGCCGTCGACCGCGGCACCGGGGGGATTCGGCAGCTCACCGAAGTCCGGAAGGGTCCGGCCGACCCGGACGACCCCGAGCCCGAAGGCCTTGCCGGATACCTGGAGGCGCAGCAGAGGGAGCTGCTCGAGCACGTGCGCCGTGAGGCGGAGGAGCGGGAGCGGCGCGAGACCGAGCGTGAAGCCCGCGAGGCGGCGGAGCGCCAGCCCGTACGGATCGACGCGAAGGAGCGCGTGTTCGGAATGGTGGTGGCCCCGACGGAGCGGTGGGCGCTGCTCCACGTCGGACGGGAGGCCGAGGAGGAGCGCCAGACCATCGTTCCCGACTACGTGACCGAGTCCGGCTACACGCGGCCGCTGGAGGCCCGCTCGAAGGTGGGGGACCGCCAGAGCAGCGCGCGCATCGGCCTGGTGGACGTCCAGAAGGGTGGTGTGGCCTGGCTCGACCTGTCACCGGACGTCCGGATCGATCCGGCGGATTCCGCCGGCCGGCCCGCGGGGGAGCACCCGGACCTGGCCATGGCGGACCTGGTCGGCTGGAACGACGACGGCTCCATGGCGCTGGTCTCCGCCGTCAGCTTCGACTTCAGGCACCGCTGGCTCCATCTCGTGGATGCCGGCACGGGCGAGGTCCGGACCATCGCTCATGATTACGACAGGGCCTGGATCGGGGGCCCCTGCTCGTTCTGCGCCGGGTGGATGCCCGATGGACGAAGCGTGTGGTTCGTCAGCGAGCGTGATGGCTGGGCACACCTCTACACCGTCCGGGCGGAGGGGGGCGAGCCGCGCCAGCTCACGAGCGGACAGTGGGAGGTCCACGAGGTCGCCCTCTCCCCCGATCGACGCCGGTTCTGGCTCACGACCAACGAGGGCTCACCGCACGAGTACCACTTCTACCACATGCCGGTGAGCGGCGGGGAGCGGACCCGCATCACCGGGCCGGCCGGCTTCCACGACGTCACGCCCTCGCCGGACGGCGACCGGCTGGCCGACGTGCACTCGTACTCGAATCGACCTCCGGAGCTGTACGTCCTCCAGAACCGGCCGGGGGCGGCCATGACCCGCATCACCGACTCCCCCACGGCCGAATGGAAGAGCTTCGGGTGGGTCGCACCCGAGATCGTCCGGTTCCGTGCCCGGGATGGGACCATGGTCCCATCCCGGATCTACCGCCCCACCGACCTCGGCGCGCAGGCCAATGGCGCCGGCATCATCTTCGTGCACGGCGCCGGCTACCTCCAGAACGTCCACCGCGGCTGGTCCAGCTACTATCGCGAGTACATGTTCCACCACCTGCTGGCCGCGCGCGGATACACCGTCCTGGACATCGATTACCGCGGCTCGGAAGGCTACGGCCGCGACTGGCGCACGGCCATCTACCGCCACATGGGCGGAAAGGACCTCTCCGATCAGGTGGACGGCGCCGCGTACCTCGCCGCCGCCGAAGGGGTGGATGCGGAGAGGATCGGCATTTACGGCGGCTCCTACGGCGGGTTCATCACCCTCATGGCCCTCTTCACCCGGGCCGACCATTTCGCCGCCGGCGCGGCGCTGCGGTCCGTCACGGACTGGGCCCACTACAACCACTGGTACACCGCCCGCATTCTCAACCAGCCGCAGGATGACGACGAGGCCTACCGGCGCTCCTCGCCCATCTACTTCGCCGAAGGGTTGGAGGACCCGCTCCTGATCGCGCACGGCATGGTCGACACCAACGTCCATTTCCAGGACGTCGTCCGCCTCGCGCAGCGGCTGATCGAGCTGGGCAAGACCGACTGGGAGATGGCCGTCTACCCCGTGGAGGGACACGCCTTCATAGAGCCCGCCTCCTGGGCGGACGAGTATCGCCGCATCCTGGAGCTGTTCGAGGAGAATCTCGGCGCCCTCGACCCCCGATGACGCCGCCGGCGCTCAATCCAACCGCACCTCCACCGTCCCTCCGGGCTGGAGCACCACGGTCCTGCGGACGGTGTGCGTCTCCGCTTCGTCGTGGGCGACAATGGAAACGGTCTGGCTGGCGCTCCCGGCGATCACGAACCGCTCCGTCTGCCGGGCGCCGACCGTGCCGAGCAGCCGGCTGCCGGAGCCATCATCGAACGAGACGATCATGGCGTGGGCCAGAGTGTTGGTGACGCTGATCGCGTAGGTCTCACCGGGGTCCGTGTTCAAGGCCACGGAACGGGCGCAGCCGGTGAGCGCGGCCACGCACACCAGCGCCATCAGCGGGATGAGTCGCGTACGGGACATGTCGGCAGCTCCTCTTGAAGGTGGACCGGGATCGCCGCGCAGGAACCGTGCAAGCCGGAGACGGACTACGGCCACTCCGGCGCCCGGAACCGCTCGCCGGAGACGGAGGCCGACTCCTCGGACGCCAGCCACAGGAACACCGGCGTGATCTCCGCCGGGTCGGGCAGGCTGTCGGGATCCTCGGCGGGGTAGGCCGACCGTCGCATGTCCGTCCGCATGGCACCCGGGTCGACCGCGTTCGCCCGGACCCCCGTCTCGCGCTCCTCCACGGCCAGGTTCCACGTCAGCGCTTCCAGCGCCGCCTTGCTCACGGCATAGGCCCCCCAACCCGGGCGCGGCCGGTCCCCCACGCCCGAGGAGACGTTGATGATCGAGCCTCCGCCCGTGGCGCGCATGCCGGGGAGCACGGCCCGGATCGCCACGAGGGCGCCTGTCAGGTTCACGTCCAGCACGGAGCGCCACTCGTCGACGGGCTGATCGGCGAGAGTGCCGCGGTGCCCGAGGATCGAGGCGTTGTTGACCAGCACGTCCACGACCCCGAACCGGGCCTCCGAGCGGGTCACCAGCTCGCGTACGGCGGCCTCATCGGTCACGTCCAGAGCCGCCCATTCGACCTCGGCCCCCTCCGCCTCCAGCTCCCTGGCGAGCGCCTCCAGCGCCTTCCGGCCCCGGGCGCACAGGACCAGTCGCGACCCCGCGCCGGCGAACGCCTCCGCCAGCGCCCGACCGAGGCCGCGGGAGGCGCCGGTGATCATCACGGTGGATCGGCGGGCCCTCGGCATCAGAGCGCCCTCCCGGACGCGCGAACGGCCGGGCTCCGCGCCCGGCCGTTCCCGCTCTTGTTCCATCCCCGGACCATCCATCAGTCGGGGAATGTGATCTCCTCGGCCCCGTCCGGCGTAACGACACCGCCCATCATCACCTCGAGCATTGCCGCCATCTCGCGCCCCGCCTCGGCCAGCCGTGTTCGAATCGACAGTACGTATGCGTAGTCGAAGTACGCGTTCACCGCGTCGTCCGAGCCCACGTACTGGTCGAGAACGATGGCGTCCATCCGCCGCCTCAGGTGATCGAGGACGTACGTCACCGCACCTTCCAGCCGCCGCTGCTCGGCGAGCGTCCCCACTGAGACGTCGCCCTCCAGCGGCAGCCGCGACGCCAGCTCCGCCAGCACCTCGGGAGGAGCCATGACGGGCACGTCCCCGGCG